>NZ_JBHXLO010000033.1:0-103859 GCF_042721395.1 Lentzea sp. NPDC058450 | reverse complement strand
CTCGAGCGCCACGACCCACAGCCACGTCTCCCGCATGGCTCTCCCGACCGCAAAGCACCTTTCGACATGTGCACTTGTCGTCGCCGCACCAACTCGCAGAGGGTGGGAAGACCGTGACGGTTCGGCGGTCGAGGCGTGGTGAGGAAGACCGGTCGCCAGAGCTGATGCCCGCGACGAGGCGGGCATCAGCGGGGAGCCGGAGGTAGCTCTCAACGGGACCATCGGCCGTGCGCAGGCCTGCCCGCGTTTCGCGGAGATCTGCGGTGGCCTGACTCGCGTTGCTGATGACGTAACGGGCGTGGTCCGACGGCGGAGGGTTCTCGCGGCCTATACGGTTCGGGCATGAGCCAGCCGATTCCCTTCGTCGACGCCAAGTTCAAGCTCGCCGTTGTCCAGGAGCTGATGTACGACCAAGGGCTCTTGCCGCGGTTTGACCTGCGCGAGTACGCGGCCGAGCAGGGCTTCACCTACGACGACAACAGTTTCGAGGCGGTACCGGAGGCACTTGCCTACTTCGCGGCGCTCGAGGTCCCGGTCGAGCTCGCGGAGAAGATCACCGAGATCTACATGGACGGCGGCAACGAGATCTATCTCGAGATCGCGCCGGGCTGGGACGGCGAGGACGGGCTGTTCGACGTGCACGAGTTCGCCGACGTGCGGCACTTTCCCAACCTGAAGTCGATGACTCTCCTCTACACGGGCGATGAGGAGGCGCTGGAGACGCTGCGCGCCCGCGGGATCAAAGCGGACTGGCTCTGACCTGCCGCTGCCGAGCCATTTCGCCGGGACGCACCCGCACAGGACGGGCCGCCCCGCTCGAACTCACATCGGCGAAGGTGGCACCCCGCGGGTCTTCGGGGTGGCTGAGGTTCGGCGAGGGGCGACTTGTGCTCCGAGTTCGGCGCGACGTCCTCGGTTGATCGAGTTGAGGACGAGCAACGTCAGCATCAGCAGCCCGAAACCGATGCTGATGCCGCTCAGGGCCACGATGATCGGCGGCCAGTCGCGGTCCGGTGGTGCGGTGACGGTCGTGACTAGGTCCCTGGTCGGTGGACTGGAGAAACCCGTGGACTCGGCGGGCAGCACGGCGGTCAGGGCGGCCACCGGGTTCACCATGCCGAAGCCGATCCGGTGGTCCCTGCCGGTGGTGTTGCCGGGGTGCAGCGCGGTGGCCTTGAGCCGGTCCATCACCTGGCGCGCCTTGAGGTCTGGGAACCGCTCACGCACCAGCGCGGTGATGCCCGCGACGTACGGGGCGGCGAAACTGGTTCCCTGGATCTTTCCGACGCCGTCGGCCTTCACGTTCACGTTGGTCAGGCCGGTGCCTTTGGGGTCGACGGAGATGATCTCCTCGCCGGGTGCGGCGATGCTGACCCACGGGCCCCAGACGCTGAAGCCCGACACCTCGCCGGAGCGCGCCATCGACGCCACCGACAGCACGTCGTCGGCGAACCACGCGGGCGACGAGACCGAGTTGACGGTCGCCGGGTCCAGGTTGTTGTTCTGCAGTGGACAGCCGGCTTTGCTGTCCAGGTTGCCGGCCGCCGTCACGATCACGGTGTTCTTGACGTCGACCGCGTACCGGATCGCGGCCTGCAGTGCCCGGTCGTCCGCGCTGAAGTCCTTGGGGGTGCCGCAGTTCGTCAGGGAGATGTTGACGACCCCGGCGCCCTGGTCCGCGGCGCGCACGACGGCCTGTGCCAGGGTCGAGACCTTGCCGGCGGACGTCCGCTTGACTCTGGTGGCGTCACCCTGGAACTCGAAGCGGTCGCTGGTCTGGCGGATCGCAAGGATCGTCGCCTCCGGTGCGGCGCCTACGAAGTCGCCCTCGGTCCTGGCCGCGGCGGCGACGCCGGCGACCTCGGTGCCGTGGCCGTCGCAGTCGTCCGCGCCGTTCCTGTTCCCGCTGACGTACTCACCGCTGGGCACGACCCGGTCGCCGAAGCGAGGGTTGCGCGGGTCGACGCCCGTGTCGATGATCGCGATCTTGACGCCCTTGCCCGTCGCGAACCGGTGTGCCTGCTGGAGGTTCAGGTGGACCTGGCCCCACGGCATGTACTCGATCAGTTCGTTCTTGGTGCCGGACTCGACGCAGCCCTTGCCGGTGGGTGTGTACGGCACGTCCGGGCCGCCCGTGTCCCGCGGCGGCTGGGTGCCGGGCGGTAGGGCCGGCGGCACCGAGTTCGGCTGGACCGCGGAGGACGGTGGTGGTGCGGAAGCCGCTGGAACCGATCCCGTCAGCAGCAACGACGCGGTGATCGCCGTCGTCACGGCACGGCGGAACCCCGCGGTAACGATCTTCACCTGTGACCCCCCGGTCCTCACCCACCGACCCCCCGATCGGCGATGACCCAAGTGCACCACGGAAAGGCCTGGAGGCGCAAAAATCGGGGCGCCCCAAGCTGAAACCCGCTTCAGGTAGTCAGTTCTGAGGCTCGCACGTCAGTGCGGATGTGTTACGCAGCAAGGGATGCGCAGTGCGTTGATACGTGAACTCGTTGTCTCACATACGGAGTACTGCCGTGGACAACTGTTCGAGTTCAGGCTCGGTGCTCGGTGGGTTCGAGAAAGGACCAAGGGACCTGACTTGGTTCAAGTTAGTGCGCACCGCGGTCGTGGATGCGGGTGAGGGCATCGCGGAGGTCGTCAGGTAGCGGGTCGACGGCGGTGAGGGTGTGCTCGCTGGCCTGGATGTTCGTCATGCGCCGAGCCGATGTGCTCGATGTCCTGCGACCCGCGACGCGAGGAGTGCACGATCTGCACCGCCCCGACGCCGTCTTCACCGTGCACACATACGCCACGAGAGACAGCCTGGAACCGGCCGCTCAGTGCGCAGATTTTCGCCGTTCACACGACGAACCGCAGCTCAACAGCCAGCAACCCATCCAAGATCAGCGATCTTGAGCCAAAGTCGAGTAAGGTGACGGAATGGTCATGCGGGTGGCGATTCCCGTGCTGCCGTGCCGAGATGTGCAGGCAGCGCGGTCGTACTTCACGGACGTGCTCGGATTCGACACCATATTCACCTGGGAGACCCCACCCAGCTACGCGGCCGTGATCCGCGACACCGCCGAGTTCCACCTGTATGCCGAAAGCAGCGTCGGCCCGGCCAGGGTGACGATTATTGTCGACGACGTCGATTCCTGCCACGACGAGCTGCGCGCCCGCGGCGCCGACATCGTCGAGCCACTGGCTGACCGGCCCTACGGGATGCGCGACTTCAACGTACGGACACCTGATGGGCACTTGTTGATCTTTAGCCAGCCGCTTACCGAGTCCGGGTGACCATCAGCGGACCAGCCGGAAAGAATGACCGGACCTCGTCGACGAACAACGCCGGCTGCTCGAACGCCGCGAAGTGGCCGCCCTTGCCGGGCTCGTTCCAGTACCGGATGTTCGGGAACCGGCGCTCCGCCCACCGCCGAGACGGGCGCTGCAGCTCCTTGGGGAAGACCGGACGGCCGGTGGGTACGTCACCGGCGCGCCGGTCGACCCGGCGATCCATTCGTTGACCTGCCGGAGGCCCTGGGCGCCGAACCGCCGGTAGCCGAGCCGGGCCATCAGCTCGCACCACGCGTCGGATATCCGCTCGATCCGCCAACCCCGGCGCGGCCGGCTTGTCGCTGAAGCCGTAACCGGGAAGCGATGGGCAGCCCCTGGAACCGGCCGCCCAGTGCGCAGATTTTCGCTGTTCACACGACGAAACCGCAGCTCAACAGCCAGCACCCTACCCAAGATCAGCAATCTTGAGCCACGTCAGGTCACATGCGGAGTACCGCCGTGGACGACTGACCGAGCTCAAGCTGGGTGCTCGGTGGGTTCGAGAAGGACCAGGGGTATCTCGCGGTCGTCGGCGGCACGGGCGCGCATGTCCGCGAAGAACGGGTAGAGCTCGTCGGCGTGGGCGAGCCAGCTCTCCCGTTCCGCGCCCTCCGCCACCCTGGCTGTCATGAGGGTGCGGTCCGGGCCGTCCTGCAGTTGGACGGTCGGGTTCGCGATCAGGTTGTGGAACCAGCTCGGGTTGCGCGCCTGCCCGCCGGCGGAGGCGCCGATGGCGTAGACGCCGTCGCGTTCGATGCGCATCAGGGCTACTTTTCGGAGCTTGCCGGAGCGTGCGCCTCGCATGGTCACGATGACCACCGGGCCGCCCATCATCGTCGCGCCTTCGCGGCCGTCGGTGCGTTCGTAGAGTTCGACCTGGTCGCGGGTCGTCCGGTCGGGGCTGGGAACGTACTCGCCGTCCAGCAGATCCCTTGTGGTGACAGGAGGTTCCGGCTGTTCGGGGGTCAGCCGCGGGTAGTTCTGGGCGAGGAACTCCCGGTAGCTCGTGGGCCGGCGGCCGATCAGCCGGTGGAGATCGTCGGTGTTCGCACCGAACGAGCCGCCGGCGATCTCCGTGACCCAGGAGGTCATGAACTCCGCGGCCTCGCGGGGGAGGCCTTGCGCGAGGTGGTCGTTGGTCTTTTCTTCGGCCGTGATGGGCAGGTAGGGAACTTCGGAGCCGTGGATCTCGGTCAGCGCGTCCGCGATGTCGCGGAACGAGGCCGCTTCGCCGCCGCTGAGGGTGTAGGCGGTGTTCTCGTGGCCGTCCTGGGTGAGCACGGCGACGTTCGCGGCGGCGAGGTCGTGCCGGGTCGCGGGTGCCACCGTGCCGTCGCCCTCGGGGACGCGGACGCCGTTCTCGTAGGCGTCGGTGCCGATGTGGGCGCCGAGATGCTCCGCGAACAACGGCTGGCGGAGGATCGTGTAGGTCAGGCCGGACGCCTTCAGGGTGTTCTCGGTGAAGATGTCGCTGTCGGTGACGCCGATCTGACGGGCATCGGAGTCGTCGCGGCGTTGTACGGCTGTGTAGATCACGTGCCGGACGCCGGCCTGCTTCGCTGCCGCGATCACGTTGGCGTGCTGGGTTTCGCGGTCGGTGAAGGCGTGCGTGGACACGAGCAGGAGCCGGTCCACGTCGGCGAACGCCTCGACGAGGGAGTGGTGGTCGAAGTAGTCGCCCTGGCGGATGTCCACGCCCCGGTCGGCCAGATCGGTGGCGCGGGACGGGTCACGGGCGAGTCCGGCCAGGCGGTTCGCCGGTACCCGGTCGAGCAGGCCTTGCAGAGTCAGGCGTCCCAGGTGGCCGGTTGCGCCTGTGACGAGAAGCTTTCCCATGAACAGCGGTCCTCTTCGTTGGTTTCGGTGCGGATCAGCCGAGGGAGATCACGGTCTTGCCGGTCGTCCGGCCGCTTTCGGCGAGGACGTGGGCGGTCTTCATCGTTTCGGCTGTCAGGCCGTGGAGCGTTGTCGTCACGATCGGGCGCAGGCGGCCCGCGGCGGCGTCCCGTGCGGTGCGGGCGAGGATCTGTCCCTGACTGGCGGCGTCGCCGCCGGCGGTGATCTTGCTGAACACCAATTCCGTGTGCAGGGAAAGAGATTTGCCCGCGAGCGGGGCGGGGTCGAGGGGGTGGGCGAGATCGACGGCGGAGAGATGGCCGAACGGCCGGAGCACCTCCGTGATGGCGTTCAGGCGGTCGCGAGTCCCCGCGGTGGACAGCACCATGTCGACGGTTCCGACACCGGCGGCGCGCAGCCGGCCGGGAAGGTCGCCGTGGTGGTCGACGACCAGGTCGGCGCCCATCGTCGTGACCCAGCGCGCTGTCTCGGGCCGGGACGCCGTGCCGATCACGAACGCGGACGTCGTCTTCAGCAGTTGGGTGGCCATCGACCCGACCGCGCCCGCCGCACCGATGACGAGCACGCGGCGCACTCCCGCCAGCAGGGTGTCCTGGTCGCGGAACAGCGCCTCCCACGCGGTGAGGGTGCCGACGGGCAGGGAGGCGGCGTCGGTGAAGGTGAGCTCGTCCGGGATCTTCGCCACGACGCGGTGGTCCACCGCGACCTGTTCCGCCCAGCAGCCGTCGCGGGTGATGTCACCGGTGCCCATGACCCGGTCACCGACGGCGAACCCGCTGGTGGCGGAGCCGATGGCCGTGACCACCCCGGCGAACTCCCAGCCGAGGACGACCCGTCCGCCGGGCGCGGCGCCGCGCATCCTGCGGATGAGCGTCTCGCCAGGGTTGATGCCGATCGCGGCGACCTGGACCAGCAGATCTCTGTCGCGCGGCTGCGGGTCGGCCACGTCGGTCCGCTCGATGGCGAACGCGTCGAGCGGGTGCGCCTTCTGGTAGGTGAGAGCCTTCACGATCAGTCCAGCTTCACGGCGTGCAGTGCGGAGAGCACGCTGCCCACCTGCATGAGCCGGCCGCCGTCACGCAGTGATCCGGCGTCGACCGGGGCGAACCCGATGTCGTCGAAGACCGCGTGGAAGTCGGCCTTGGCCCGGTCGTCGTCGCCGGCGTAGAACAGCAGCTGCCTGCCTTCCGCGTGCCGGGGATCGGCGGCGACGTACTGGGCGTAGAGGGTGTTGAAGGCCTTGACCACCCGAGCGCCCGGCGCCCGTGCCGCGACGAACTCGCTCGACGTCTCCACGCCGAGGTCCTCCACCGCGGGCGGCGCGAACCCGGAGTTGGTGGTGTCGACCAGAACCCGTCCGTCCCAGGAGGACAGACCGGCCAGGGCGTCGCCGACCCGCGGCCACGGCACGGTGAGGAACACCATGTCGGCGGTGGCCGCCTCCTCGGCCGTGGCGGCGCGGGCGAGCGGCCCGAGCCGGGTCACGACGTCGAGAATCGTGTCCGGGCCGCGGCTGTTGCTGAGCGTCACCTCGTGGCCAGCGGTGACGAGGTGGTGAGCGACGGCCTGCGCGATCGTCCCCGCGCCGATGGTTCCGAACCTCACGGCGGACTCCCTTCGCTTATTGATGACGTCCGACATCAATAACAATGATGATGCTCGACATCGTTGGGCTGTCAAGCGGGAGTCGCGCGTGGACAGGCGTTTTGATGATGCGTAACATCGCAAGTGGATGGCGTCGGCCCTGGTCGCACCAGGTGTCACGCGTCTCAGGGAGGTGGTCCACGTGCCCCGCATCACACAGGAGCAGAAGCGGCTCAACCGCGAGAAGATCGTCGGCGCGGCCGGCGAGGGCTTCCGGCTGCGCGGCATCGACGGCATCGGCATCGAGGAGTTGATGAAGTCCGCGGGCATGACGCACGGCGGCTTCTACAACCACTTCGCGTCGAAGGACGACCTCGCGCTCGCCGTTCTGCACGAGGGATTCACCGACTCGCTGGCCGCGCTGGAGGCCATCCGCGCGGCGCACCCGCGTTCGGCTCGCGCCGCCCTGCACGACATGGTCGACGGCTACGTCAACGCCCAGCACCGCGACCACCCGGAGATGGGCTGCGCCTCGGCCGCGCTCGTCTCCGACGTCGGCCGTCACGGCGCCGAGGCGCAGGCCGAGTACAAGCGCGGCCTCGACGGCTACTTCGGTGCCATCACCGAGATGCTGCTCGAACGGGCCCGTCAGTCGGGCGTCGACCTCACGCCCGCCGAAGCCCGGGAACGCGCCGTGACGCTCTTCAGTCAGATGGTCGGCGCGCTGATGGTGTCCCGCGCGGTCGCCGACGCGGACCCGGCCCTGTCCGACGAGGTCCTCGCGGTCAACCGCAAGCGCCTCAAGAAGTCATAGGGGCCTGCGTCGCCGAGGTCGGGGCGATCGCGGGGACGCTGAGGACTCAGGCGAGTATCTCCAGCAGGATGCGGTGCAGCTCGGTGCGATCGTGAGGGCTGATCTTCTTCAGCCTGCGGTCGAACTCCGTTGCCAGCGCGGTGAGTGCGCTGGTGCGAGCGGCCTCGCCGGCCGCGGTCAGGGCCAGGCGGTGGCGGCGCAGGTCGGCATCATCGATCTCGCGTCGCACGAACCCCTTCGCCACGAGATTGCGCACGTAGACCGTCATGGTCGCCTTGGGGATCACCAGCTTCGCGGCGAGCTCGGCCGGGTACGGCGACGCCGGCACCTCGGCGAGCACGAAGAACTCCTTTGGATCGACCCCCAGTGCGCTCAGCTCGGCGCTGCAGGCGTCCAGCACGACGGTCAGCAGGCGGTGGTTCAGCGTCCAGAGCTGGGCGGCGTCGACCGGCATGCGGGACCTCCCCTCAAGTGGTACCGTTCGGTACTAGTTCATAGTTGTACTAGATCGCTATTGTACTTGTTTCGTCCTGAACAACCACAGGGGAAGGTGCGCATCGGTGATCCGGCACATCACGATTCCGCGGGGACCTGTCGAGCTCTCCGCCGACCTTCATCTGCCCGTCGGGTTCGAGGACGCGGGACCGTTGCCCGCGGTGGTGCTCTCCACGCCCGGGAGCAGCGTGAAGGAGCAGATCGGCGCGAACTACGCCTCGCGCCTCGCCGCCAAGGGTCTCGCGGCGCTCGTGTTCGACCCTGCTCATCAGGGGCAGAGCGGTGGTGAACCGCGAGATCTCGAAGATCCGTACCGACGCGGCGAGGACATCTCGTACGCGATCGACGCGCTGAACACGACCGCTGGGATCGATCCTCACCGCATCGGAGTTCTCGGCATCTGCGCGGGAGGCGGGTACGCCGTGCACACCGCCCGGACGGATCACCGCATCAAGGCGGTCGGCACCGTGGTCCCCGGCAACATGGGTAACTCGTTCAGGAGTTTCCAGCCGGACGGCCCGGTGGCCGCGCTCGACGCCATGGCCATCGCGCGCGTGCAGGAGAACCGTGCCGGAGTGATGACGCGTCAGAACTGGCTGCCGGACACCTTGGAGGACGCGGCCGCCGCTGGTTTGACGGATGTCGACACCACCGACGCGATCACCTTCTACCGCACCGAGAGGGGCAGGAACGAGCACTCCACCAACCGGCGCCTCTCCCGCGGCGACTCGCTCCTGCTGGGCTACGACGCGTTCCACCTGGTCGACGAGCTCATGACCCAGCCGCTGCAGGTCGTCCTGGCGGGGCGCATCGGCAACACCGGCAGCTACGAAGCCGGCATGCAGCTCTGGAAACTGGCGCCGAACCCGGTTGATCTGCTGGTCGTCGAAGGTGCGGGTCACTACGAGATGTACGACGTGCCCGAGTACGTGGATGCCGCCGTGGACAGGCTGGCCTCCTTCTACGCCGAGTACCTGTGACCCTCTTGTGGCGTCACCAGGTCACGGCCGTGGTGCTCCGGTGCCGGCCAGTGCCGGGTCCGCCGGCAGCGTCCAGCCGCCGCCCCGGTCCTCCTTCGCGAAGCGGGCGGCCAGCTCGGGGAGGCGCAGGGCGCACGCGAGCGCGCCGGCCGTCTGGAACGCGCTGATCGCGAGCCGCGACACCGGCATGGCCACCCGCAGCAGGCGTGGGTTGACCTCGGCCTGGATCTCGTCCACGAAGGGCCGCAGCGTCCTGTCGTAGCTCGCCAGCGCGGCCGGCAGGTCGCCGGGGTGGCGGTGGATCTCGCCCGCCAGCACGTGCGCGCCGACCAGGCCGCCGGAGACGCCCATGCCGCTGTAGGGCGAGGCGCAGTGCGCGGCGTCGCCCAGCAGCGCCACGCGGCCCGACGACCAGGTGTCCGAACGGATCTGGACGATCTCCTGCGAGTAGAAGAACGGGCTGTCCGCCATTCCGGCGACGAAGCGCTCGGTCTGCCAGCCCGCGTCGCGGAACCGATCGGCCCAGAACGCCTGTTGCTGCTCCACGGGTGCGCGGTGGATCGCGGAGGCCTCCGCGGACTCCTCCCGCAGCACGAAGTACACCTGCGTCTCGGTCGGGTTGTGGCTGCGGCGCATGATCTGGCGGCCGCCCGGCACCATGCAGGTGTCCCGGATGTCGCCGTCGGACGCGATGCGCGGGACGAACCAGTACGCCATGTGGATGCCGAGGCTGTGCAACGGGTCGGTGCCCGCGGGCAGCAGCGCCTGACGGAGGCGCGACCCCTGGCCGTCCGCGCCGATCAGCAGGTCGTACTCACCGGTCGAGCCGTCGGAGAAGCGCGCGTGGACGGAGTGCTCGTCCTGGTCGAACCCGTCCACGCTCCTGCCGAAGACGTACTCGGTGTCGTCCTTCGTGGCGTCGTGGAGGATGCGCACCAGGTCGCCGCGCATGACCTCGTACTCCGACGTCAGGGTCTGCCTGCCCCGGCCGGACGTGTTGGCCATGATCGTCGCCCGCCGCCGGCCGCGGGTGTCGACGAAGGCGACGCCGGGCTCGTCCACCAGCGCGTCGCGGACGACGTCGAGCAGCCCCATCCGGCGGACGGCCTCGATGCCCTGACCGCGCAGATCGACCTGGGCGCCGGTGGCCCGCAGCGCCGGGAAGCGCTCGACGACGGTCACCTGGTGCCCGCCGCGGGTGAGCCAGAAGGCCGCCGCCGGCCCGGCGATGCCACCTCCGGCGACGAGGATCCGCAGGGGACGTGCTCCCGAAGACATGGCGGCTCCAAAATCTATCAGTGAATGGTTCCTTTCCGAGAGTCCTCTATCAGCGATAGGTTGTCAACGTGACCAAGATGAACCGCGAGACCGTCGTCGCCGAGGCGCTGAACCTGCTCGACGAGGTCGGGCTCGACGCCGTCAGCACGCGGCGGCTGGCGAAGCGGCTGGGCGTCGAGCAGCCGTCGCTCTACTGGCACTTCCGCACCAAGAACGACCTCCTGGCGGCGATGGCGGCGGCCGCGATGGAGCCCCACGCGGCGCAGGCGCTGCCGGAGCCGGGCGAGGACTGGCACGAGTGGTTCCTGGAGAACACCCGCAGCTTCCGGCGCACGCTGCTGGCGCGCAGGGACGGCGCCCGGCTGCACGCGGGCACCACCCCCGCCGGTGACCTCGACCGGATCCGCCGCAAGATGGAGTTCCTGGTCGCCGCCGGGGTGCCCGCGCACGACGCGGGGTTCGCGATGCTGGCCGCCGGCCGGTTCACGGTCGGCAGCGTCCTGGAGGAGCAGGCCGACCCCGGCGTCGCCGGGGAGATGCCGGCCGACGTCCCGGAGTTCAGTCACGAGCAGGCGTTCGAGGCGGGTCTCGCCCTCATCCTGGGCGGCCTGGAGCAGCGCGTCGTGGCGGCGGCCGCGAGCACGAACACGACGGCCTCGTAGACCATCGCGGCACCCATTGCCCCCGCGGCGTAGACCATTCCCGCCAGAGCTACGCCGAACGTGCCGCCCAGCTGTTGCGCCGTCGGCAACAAGCCCGACACCGAACTCGTCGCGTGCGCCGGCACCTGACGCAGGACCAGGGAGAACGCGGACGCGGTGAAGAGGCCGAAGGCGAAGCCACCCGCGGCGAGCACGGACCACAGGGCCGGTGCCGGGGCTGCGAGTGCGGGAACGACCAGCAGCGCGATCACGGCGAGGCTCCCGGACGCGGCAGCCAGGGCTCCTGCCCCGAATCGGCGTGCCGCTGCTTCGGCGAGCCCGCTTCCCACCAGGCCTCCGATCGCGTACGGCGCGACGGTCGCCGCCGTGACGAGCGGATCGAGGTGCAGTGCGCCTTGCAGGTGCAGGGACAGCAGCAGGCTGAACGACGGTATTCCCGCGTTGAACAGCAGCACCGCTCCGATTCCCCACCGCGTCGTGGCCGCGGACAGCGCGTCTGGATGCACCAACGGGTCGCGCACCCGTTTCTGCGAGAGGGCGAAGGCAGCGAGCAGCCCCGAAGCGACTGCCAGGCTGCACCACGTCCACGCCGCCCAGCCCGCCTCCTGGCCGAGGGTCAGCGGCAGCACCAGCAAGGCCAGGCCCGCCAACGACAACGCGGACCCGACCGGATCCACCCGGCTTGCTCCTGCTCCACGTTCGTCCGGAAGGAACCGGAACAGCGCCAGCGCGACGATTCCGACCGGTACGGGCAGACCCAGCGCCATGCGCCAGCCGAGCCCGAACGGGTCGAAGTGCAGCAGGACGCCACAGCACAACGGTCCGGCGAGCGACGCGATGGCCATCGTGGCGCCGTAGCGGCCGAGCACCCGCGCTCGGTGGCCGGGAGCTACCGCGGTCTGGATCAGCGACAGGATCTGCGGCGCCACCACCCCGCTGCCGATGCCCTGGACCAGTCTGGCGAGCACGAGCGCCTCGACGCCAGGTGCGAGGGTCGCGGCCAGCGAGCCGAGGGTGAACACGCCGGTGCCGAGGACGAACAGGCGCCGGTAGCCGTATCGGTCGCCGAGCCGGGCGGCGGTGATCAGCGTGCAGGCGTAGGTCAGCGTGTACCCGGCGAGCGCGAGCTGAGCCGCGCCCGGCCCGGCGGCGAGGTCGTGGCGGATCCGCGGGACCGCCAGCTGCATGACGGTGACGCTCATCAGCTGAACGAACGTGCCCGACAGCAGCACGGCCAGTGCAGCCGGTCTCATCGCTGCTTCGCGATCCGGGCGAGCAGCTCGGCGAGCTCGTCGGGCCGGGTCAGGAACGGCGAGTGCCCGCCGGGCAGGGAGTGCACCGTGAACGGGTTGTCCGGGGTCGTGCGGTCGGCTTCGGCGATCATCAGGTCCTGAGTGGACGGAGGGAGCGCGAGGTCGCCGGTCAGCCGGACGTAGCTGCGGGCGACCCGTCCCCACCGGCCGGGGGTGACCGTGAACTCGCCGGTCAGCGACGCCAGAGGCTCGTCGGGGTGCAGGGTGAGCCGCCAGCCGTGGAGGTCGGCGGGCCAGTCGTCGAGGAACGCCCGCCGGATCATCTCGATCTCGGCGGGGTCGGAGGAGAGCGGGTTGATCCGGAACGCGCCGATGGCCTCGGGGTCGCCGGTGCGGGGCACCTGCACGGCGCCGGCGTTGCACGGGTCGGTGACGTAGTCGCCGAAGCGGGGCCGGCCGGCGGGCACGAAAGCGGACAGGTAGACGAGGTGGTCGACCAGTTCCGGACGCTGTTCCACCGCGGCCGATGCGGGACCACCACCCGCGCTGTGCGCGACGAGCAGCACTCGGTCGAACCGGCGGCGGATCTGGGCGAGGTCGGCGACCAGGGCGTCGACGAGCGCGTCGGTGGTGAGCCCGGCGAGCGCCGACGGTTCCGCGGCCAGACCTGGTTGCCCGAGTTCCAGATAGCCGGAGGGCAGCGGTGCCGACGCACCGTGGCCGGGAAGGTCGAGAGCGACGCCGGACAGCCCTCGCGCCGCGAGCGCGCGCAGGGTCGCGGTCCAGTGCAGGGACGAATGCCAAGCGCCGTGCACGAACACGATGACGGTGGGCTCGTTCATGACTACCTCTCGGAGCGACTGCGGGACAGGTCCCAGCTCATCCGCTCACGAGGCCGTCATCCAGTTTCATATCTGAACAGGGGTGCCGCGATATCTTCTACGTATGATGCGCGGAGTGGAAGCCCGTCACCTCCGGTACGCCATCGCCTTGGCCGAACATCAGCACTTCGGCCGTGCGGCCGCGTCCCTGGGCATCGCACAACCGCCTCTGTCCGCGCAGATCGCCGCGGTCGAGCGCGAGGTCGGGCAGCGCCTGTTCGACCGCACGCCACGAGGGGTTTTCCCGACCGCGGCCGGCACGGCCTTCCTGGAGCGGGCCCGGCGGGCACTGGACGAGATCACCGCGGCCTCGGTCGACGCCGGCCGGGCCGGACGCGGCGAAACCGGGCTGCTGCGGATGGGCTTCATCGGCTCGGCCCTGCTCGACCCGCTGCCCGGCGTGCTGGGTCGTTTCCGCAAGAGCCGACCGGAGGTACGGCTCGACCTGCGCGAGATGAGCAGTCCGGAGGCAGCGGCCGCACTCGTCGCCGGGGAGCTGGACGTCGCCGTCGGCCGCGGCAACCCGCGCGGCGCTGGAGCGGAACGTCTCGTCACGGTGCCGATCGGGGTCGATCACCTCGTCGCCGTCGTGGCCGCCTGCCACCCCTTCGCAGGGCGGGACGAAGTCACCTTCGAGCAACTGGCCGCCGAACAGCTGATCATCTCCGCTCCTGACCAGGAGCCGGCGGTGGCCGCTCATCTGCGCGGCATGTTCGCCTCCGACGCCGGGGCGCTGGCATCGGCCACGACGTCACGGGATGTGCACACGATCGTCGGCCTCGCCTCGTGCGACGTCGGAGTCGGCCTCGGACCGGCACGCATGCGGCTGATCACCCGCAAGGACGTCTGGTTCTGCGACGTCACGCCGCGTTTTCGCCTACCGGATCTGCAACTGTCGTTCCGGGCGGACGACACCTCCCCGGTGCTGGCCGCGTTTCTCGACGTCGTCCGCGCGAACTGTCAGGACGTCGGCTCTCGCCTGGACGAGATCCTCGCGCGGCACGCCGGCTGGTGAGGGGGAAGGCGGCAGCCTGCTGGAACGGAACTTCAGCGTGGTGTGCCGGTCTGGGCGAGGTTCCACGGCCCGCGGGGGAGTTGGGCGGGCAGTGGCCGGCCGCGGTCGGTGCGCATGATGGTGTAGAGCGAGCGGATCTCGGCCAGTCGTTGTGCCGCGGTCACCGCCGGTCCGGCCGGGGTCCAGGGAGAACGGGCCTGGCCGAGGACGAGTTCGGCGAGGCTGTGGGCGATGCCCGCGTGTCCGTGCGTGCCGGGGTGGACGCGGTCGATGGACCACATCCGCGGCGCGTGGGTGCGTTCGTCGTGCCACAGGTCGTGCATGAACGCGTCGTGCTCGGCCGCGATCGTGCGCACGTGGTCGTTGACGAGCTGGAACCGTGAGCGGGTCGCCTGGTGCAGGCGTGCGGGTCCGGGCCAGCGGCGGGTGATGTCCGGCAGGGTCGCCATGACGATCCGCGCGCCGGCGCCGGACAGGGCCGCCACCGTCTGCCGCAGCACGCGGCCCACCGCGGCGCCGTCGAAGCCGTGACGGTCGAACGCGTCGTTGGCGCCGACCATGACGCTCGCCAGGTCGGGTTTGAGCCGCAGTGCCTGCTCGAGCTGGTGCTCCAGGACGTGCTGGGCGTGCCATCCGCGGACGGCGAGGTTGTCGTAGCGCAGCCCGGGCCACGCGTGGTCGAGCTCGCCGGCCAGGACGTCGGCCCAGCCGCGCAGCGTGCCGTCGAGCCGGGGGTCGCCGACCCCCTCGGTGAGGCTGTCGCCGAGCGCCACGAACCGCCGCACGGGCTGAGTACCGTTAACCATACTCAGCAAGGTAGCGGAACTCTCCGGAGCGCTGCACGACAGCGGCGCTCGCGGACGCCAGGTGCCGGTGCATGTGACACAGTGCGCGCATGCAGCAGCACCGCGCGCACGACCCGACCGAGGCCGCGGACCCGCCGTGGAACCGCGACGCGTGGCTGCTGGAACCGGACTCCGTGCAACGGGCGCTCGACACGCTCGTGCCGCGCAGCGCGGGGCAGGTCGTGCGTGAGGCGTTCTACGGCATCCGGCGCTTCGACGACTTCCGCCGCCACACGGGCCTGACCCCGGGAGTGCTGTCCGCACGCCTGCGCGACCTGACCGACCAGGGCATCCTGACCAAGGTCGCCTACCACGACACCGGCTCCCGCGGCCGCCACGAGTACCGCCTCACCGACAAGGGACGGGACCTGGCCGCCGCGATCATCAGCCTGCTGAACTGGGCCGATCGCTGGCTTCCCGCTCCCGGCGGACCCACCGTCGTGCTCACCCACCACGGCTGCGGCGCGTCGATCCGAACCGAGATCCGCTGCGCGCACGACCACGCCGTGGACAGCCTCGGCGACATCCAGGCGGCCCCCGGGCCCGGTGCCTGCGCGCGGTGATCCTCGCGGGCGCATCGGCTTGCCGGATCGCGGGGACTGCGCCTAGGGTCGGCCGCGACGTGCGAAAGTCACTGCCCGGTAGGTAGTCCGGGTGACGCGTGAGCGTTCGTGCAAGTACCTGTGACCAGGTCACCAGTGCGTCCTTTGTCGACCATCGATCAAAGGACGTGTCCGACTTGAAGGTTCTCATCATCGGCGCCGGTCTCGGCGGCCTCACCCTCGCCCACGCGCTCCGCGGGCGCGGCATCGACGTCGCCGTCTTCGAACGCGACGCGAGTCCGTGGGACCGGCCCCAGGGCTATCGCCTGCACCTCGACTCCGACGGGCTCGACGCCCTCCGCGCAGTGCTGACGGCCGAGCTCCGCGCCGTGTTCGAGGCGACGGCACAACGCACCGAACCGTTCACCACGATCCTCGGCACCGACCTCTCCGTCGTCAAACGCCTGCCGGAGAGCGGCGAACACCGGAACGTCGACAGGGCGACGCTGCGGCAGATCCTGCTCGCGGGAATGGACGACGTGGTGCGGTTCGGCTGGGGCCTCACGTGCTACGAGAGCGATGAAACCGGTGTGACCGCCCATTTCGCCGACGGGTCGACGGCGCGAGGTGATGTGCTGGTCGGAGCGGACGGCATTCGCTCGGTCGTGCGCGATCAGCACGCACCGCAGTGCGACACCGTGGATGCCGGGATCACCGCGATCTACGGACGCGTGGCGGTCCCGGTCGCGGAGCCGTTGACGCCCGCCGAGACGCTCACGGACATCTTCACCATCGCCTCGGACGAGCGGAAGGTCTTCCTGGGGCTCGGCTCCGTGCGGTTCCCGGTGGCACCCGGCGAGGCCGCTCGTCGGCACGCGCCCGGAATCTCCCTGCGTGATCAGGAGGACTACGTCGTGTGTGTTGTCGGCGGCCGTCACGAACACTTCGACGGCGTGCGCGACCTCGGCGCGCACGCACTCCGCGGGGCGGCGACCGATGTCCTCCGCGCTTGGCCCGGCCGTGCCGCCGAACTCGTCAGCCGCGCGGACCCCGGCTCTTTCTTCTCGGTGCGGATGTGCACCAGTGTGCCGGCCGGGCTGGACGCCCCGGCGAACGTCACTCTGCTCGGCGACGCGATCCACGCCATGACACCGACACTCGGTCGCGGGGCGAACATCGCGATGCGCGACGCCGCCCTGCTCGGCCGCGCCCTTCAGTCCGTTGTGGACGGACGGATCGACCTTTCCCTGGCGCTGGCGGACTACGAGCGGGAGGAGCTGGCCGGCTACGGGTTCTCCGTCGTCAGGGAAGCCGCGCGGATCGGAGAACAGCGGATGGGCCAGAAGCCTCTGCGAGGCTGAACCTGTCGGTCAGGGCCTGCCGGAAGGGTTCGTGTCAGAGCTTTGTCAGCGCCGTGCCCGAGCCTTGTCCACGGGCACGGCGTTCGCGCTGTCCCTGAACCAGGACGAGCTTTTGACCGAAACGGAAAAGACCGCATGAACACGAAGTGGAAGACCCAGAGCGCCGCCACGGCGCTGGCGACCTTCGCCGTCCTCGGCTGCCTGACGTCGAGCGCGACGCAGGCTTCGGCCGCGCCGCTGCCCGTCGTCAACATGGAGGCCGCCGTCCTCGCCGCGCAGATCGATCCCCGGCGCGCGGACGACACGCTGACACCGGGTGCCAAGGAGTCCGTGCTGGCCGTCGAGCGGGCGCTCCAGGCGCGCGACCTGCTGGACGCCCGCTGGGTCGACGGCTACTTCGGCACCACGACCGTCACGGCGTACGCGGCCTACCAGCGTTCGCTCGGCTACACCGGGCTGGCCGCGAACGGGTTGCCCGGCGCGAGTTCGCTGGCCGCGCTGGGGCAGAACCGGTTCACCGTCTCCCACGTGCTCAAACCGGGCCCGAAGGTGCAGCGGGACGGGTACGTCGTCGACACCCGCACCCAGGCGATGCTCGCCGAGGCCGAACGTCTGCTGGGGCGTCGCCTCGTGCTGTCGCAGGGGTCGTACAACCCCGGCGGCGACCCGACCTCAGCCGGTACTCACGACGGCGGCGGCGTCGTGGACATCAAGGTCGACGGCATGTCCGCCGACGTCCGCACCGCTGCCGCCCGTGCGTTGCGCCAGGTCGGTTTCGCCGCCTGGGTTCGCAGCCCGTCCCAGGGCGACTGGCCGTGGCACATCCACGCCGTGGCGATCAACGACACCGACCAGGCCACCCAGGCCCAGAACCAGGTCGGTGACTACTACCTCGGCCTCAACGGTCTCGCCAATCACCGTCCCGACGACGGGCCCCGCGTCCCGATCCGGACGTGGGAGGAGTACCAGCGCGCACGCTGACCAGGATCCCGGGCCCGGTGCCGGTCAGGCGACCGGCCAGTGGCGCAGTGCGGCGTCGGCGAGTTCCTGGAGCTCGTCGCCGCTGACACCACCGGCCGCCTGCACGGCGATGCCGGCCTGCAGGGTGTGGACGTAGCGAGCGAGCAGGCCGGGGTCCGCGTCCGGGGGGAGATCGCCTTCGTCGACGGCGCGCTGGAACCGTTCGCGGATGCGGGTGTGGCCGTTGTTGCGCCAGTCCGCGAGGAGCTCGCGGATCTCCCGGCCCGCGTCGCCGGTGGCCAGGGCCGCCTGCACGCCGAGGCACCCGTGCGGCTGGTCCGGGCAGGTCGTCGTCCGGACGGAACCGGTCAGCAGCGCGGTGGCGACGTCGAGCGCGGTGGGCGCAGCCAGGGCCGCCACGACGTACGCGCTGGGGCCCTCGTCGTAGCGCTGGAGGGCTTGGCGGAACAGCTGTTCCTTGTTGCCGAAGGTCGCGTACATGCTGGCCGTGGAGATCCCCATCGCCTCGGTCAGGTTGGCCAGGCTCGCGCCCTCGTAGCCGCGTTCCCAGAAGACCAGCAGGGCACGGCCGAGCGCCTCGTCCGCGTCGAACGCCCGCGGCCGTCCCGTCGCCCGGCGTCGTGTCTTGTCCACGCGGCCAGGCTACCTCTTTTTGGATCGATCGATGCAGAACGTGCTACGGTCGAGTTCTGCATCGATCGCTCCAAAACTGGGCCGAGTCGCGCACGAGAAGAGGAACCTGATGTCCCACACCGAGTTGCGCGGCTTCTACCTGCGCTACCTCGACGAGCTCAACGCTCACCGGTTCGAGCGGATGGACGAGTTCATCGCCGAGCGCACGACGTTGAACGGCGAGCCGGCGACTCGCGACGACCTGCTCGCGGTGCAGAAGGCGGACGTGGACGCGGTGCCGGACCTGCACTGGGAGCTCCAGGAGCTGCTCTTCGACGGCGACCGGCTGGCCGCACGCCTGGTCAACACGGGCACTCCGGCCAAGGAGTGGCTCGGCGTCGCGCCTTCAGGGTCGTCGTTCGAGATCACCGAGTACGCCGTCTACGAGGTCCAGGACGGACTGTTCGTGCACATGACGGCCCTGCGCGACGCCGTCGAGCTGCGCCGCCAGCTCACCCTCTGACTCGCCACACCCTCAGGGAGAACCATGACCATCACGCTTGTCACCGGGGCCAACAAGGGCATCGGGTTCGAGACCGCAAGGCAGCTCCTCGCGTTGGGCCACACCGTCTACATCGGTGCGCGGGACGCCGAACGAGGCGAGAAGGCCGCGGCCGACCTCGGCGCGCGCTTCGTGCAGCTCGACGTCACCGACGACGCCTCGGTCAGCAGGGCACTGGAGGCGATCGCGGCGGAGGAGGGGCGGCTCGACGTCCTGGTGAACAACGCCGGCGTCCTGGCCAACGAGGCACTCGACGGCCCGGCGGCCTTGCGGGCGTTCGACGTCAACGCGGTCGGGATCGTCCGCGTGACCGAGGCCGCGCTTCCGCTGCTGCGCGAGTCGGCCAACCCCGTCGTGGTCACCGTGTCGAGCAGCATGGGGTCGTTCGGCGTCGTCACCGATCCCGAGCGACCGGAGTACGCGATGCCTCTCGCGCTCTACGCGGCGTCCAAGTCGGCGGCGACCATGCTCACCGTTCAGTACGCCAAGGCTCATCCGGGCATCAGGTTCAACGCGCTCGAACCCGGCACGACGGCCACGGACATGACCGCGGCGTTCGGGATCGGGCGGCCGGTGTCGGACAGCGCCGAGGTCGTCGTGCGCCTCGCGACCATCGGTGCTGACGGCCCGACGGGGACGTTGCAGGACGAGAACGGCGTTCTGCCTTGGTGATGGGGGTGGGATCACGCCGGGTGTTCACGCCACGGGGACCCACTCCGTCTTGACCGTGACCGAGTCGAGCGCGTCCGGCAGCGGCGTCACGCCCAGGCCCGGGCCGGTCGGCACGGTCAGGTGGCCGTCCGCCAGCACGAACGGCTCGGTGACGTCGAGTTGGTAGTAGCGGTCGGACGCCGAGGTGTCGCCGGGCAGGGTGCAGCCGGGCAACGCCGCCAGCGCCACGTTCGCCGCCCGGCCGATGCCCGTCTCGAGCATGCCGCCGCACCACACCGGGATGTTGTGGGCCGCGCAGACGTCGTGGATGCGGCGCGCCTCCAGGTAGCCGCCCACCCGGCCCGGCTTGATGTTGACGATCTGGCACGCGCCGAGCTTGATCGCGTCGGCCGCCGAGGACGCCGAGGTGATCGACTCGTCCAGGCAGATCGGGGTGCGCACCACCTTCGCGAGTTCGGCGTGGGCCAGCAATTCCTCCTCGTCCAGCGGTTGTTCGATGAGGAGCAGGTCGAACGGGTCGAGGCGGGCGAGGTGGCGGGCGTCGCCGAGGGTGTAGGCGGTGTTGGCGTCCACCTGCAGCAGGATGTCGCCGAACCGCTCGCGGACGGCGCGGACCGGCTCCACGTCCCAGCCCGGTTCGATCTTCAGCTTGATCCGCTGGTAGCCCTCGGCGAGGTAGCCGTCGACGGCGTCGAGCAGTTCGGGGATCGAGTTCATGATGCCGACGGACACTCCGCACGGGACTCGGTCGCGGACCGCGCCCAGCTCACGGCCGAACGACACGCCGCGTGCGCGCAGTTCGGCGTCCAGGACGGCCATCTCCAGCGCTGCCTTGGCCATCCGGTGGCCGCGGAACCTGTGCAGCCTGGGGGCCACCGCGATGCCGTCGATCGGGCCGGTGAGTGCCGGGACCAGGAAGCGGCGCAGCACGTCGGCGCTGCCTTCCAGGTACTCCGACGAGTACACCGGGTCGGCCATCGTGACGCACTCGCCCCAGCCCTCGCCCTCGTCCGTGACGGCGCGCAGCAGTAGTAGCTGGCGCACGGTCTGCGTGCCGAACGAGGTGCGGAACGGCGACCTCAGCGGCATCTCGACCCAGCGGATCTCCACCCCGGACAGCTTCACTGCGTGCTCCTCTCCAGTACGTACCAGCCGGCCTTGTCGAACCCGGTGACGCGGGCGCCCTCGGCCAGCAGGCCGCCCAGCACCTCCCGCACGGCGTGCCGCCACTCGCGCGCCGCGGCCGGGTTCGTGGTCCGCAGCGTTTCGATGTCGGGCGGCACGGCGACCAGAACCGTTGTGCCGGAAGCACTTCCTCGCACCGGCAGGCCGTCGCTGATGTCCAGGGCCACCGCACCGCGAGCGGTGACGGCTCGTGGCACCACCGGGTCGGTGATGCGCCAGCTGACCAGCAGGCGGTCGGACTCGACGCCCGCGTTGATGCCGTCGTGCATGTCGCCGTAGAAGTCCGGCAGGTACTCGGTCGCGTCGGCGGCCAGCTTGGCCAGGTTGAAGTGGGCGTTGCGGCGGACCAGCGGGTCGAACGTCCAGGTGATCTCGGTCAGGCCGCGGTCCAGCGCCCACTGGCGTTGGTCGAGTTTCAGGGCCAGGCCCACGGCGCGGCCGCGCGTTTCCGCGGCCACACCGGCGATGTGGCTGTGCAACGAGCGTGCGGCGGGCGGCGAGCAGAAGCCCGCGCACGCGCCGACCAGCACGTCGCCGTCGAACGCGCCCGCCACGTAGTTGCCCGCCTTGGTCATCGCGCGCAGCAGCTCGGCGGTGACCGGGGGAGTGTCGCCCTGCCAGATCGACTCGAAGAGTCGTTGGGTGGCGAGGAGATCCGCGTGTGCGGTGAGCTGCCGGACCACCACGCCCTGCGCCACCAAGGTCATGTCAGCTCCTTCACGAGTGCGGCCAGCAGGTCGGTGCGCGGGCCGATCTCCGACACCAGCACGTGTTCGTTCTCGGCGTGGGCGCCGCCGCCGACCGCGCCCAGGCCGTCGAGCGTCGCGATGCCCAGCCCCGCGGTGAAGTTGCCGTCCGACGCGCCGCCGACCGCCGCCTGGGTGATGCCGGGCAGGAGCCGTTCCGCCCGTGCGAACAAGTCGGTGGACGCGGACGGCTCCATCGGCGGCCGGTTCGGGCCGCCCGTCACCTCGACCTCGGAGCCGTCGAGGACCGGCCGCAACGCCCTCATGTCGTCGTCGACCCGCTGCTGCTCGGCGAGGGTCCGCACGCGCACGTCGATCATGAACCTGCCCTGCGCCGGAACGGTGTTGGTGGTCGTACCGGACGACAGCACGGTGGGCACGACGGTGGTGCCCAGCGCCGGGTCGGCCAGCCGGGCGACGGCGAGGATCTGGTGCGCGGCTTCGACGGTGGCGTTGACGCCGCGTTCGGGTTCCAGGCCGGCGTGCGCGGCGCGGCCGTGCAGCGTGACCTCGTACATCGACGTGCCCTTGCGCTCGGTCTTCAGGGCGCCGTCCGCCGAGCCCTCGGTGACCAGGACGGCCTGGTGCACAACGGCTTCCGTCTCGATCAGCTCGCGCGACGACGGTGAGCCGATCTCCTCGTCGCCGGTGACGAGGATCGTCGTGCCGTCGGGACACCCGGCCGCCGCGACGGCGTGGAAGATCATCGCGAGGCCCGTCTTCATGTCGAAGCAGCCGGGGCCGCGCAGCACGCCGTCCACGACGCCGAACGGGATGCGCGCCAGCGTGCCGATCGGCCACACCGTGTCGTGGTGGCCGAGCAGCAACACCTTGCGCGGCCCCGAACCCAGCCTCCAGCGCAGGTGCGTGCGGCCGTCGAGCACGATCCGTTCGGGCTCGGCACCCAGCAGCGCGGCGCCGACCGCAGCCGTGACCTCCGCGCTGCGGGCTACGGCGGCCAGGTCGTGGGACGGCGACTCGCAGGACACGAGCCGCTCGATGTCGGTCAGCAGGTCCATGTCAGGACACCTTCGGTGTGGAGCGGAAACCCGAGTAGAGGTACGGCTCGCCGCCGGGCAGCGAGTAGAAGACGACGGCGTTCCAGGCCTTGTCCTGCGGCCACCGGTAGAGGAAGACGGTGTCGGAGAACGGGACCAGGTCGACGATCTCCGGCTTCGGGACGACGTCGGCGAACGTGCCGGTGGGCGTCGTGTCCAGCTGGAGCCCGTTGTCTCCCAGCGTGATGTCGAAGCGCAGCGAGGCCCGTTCGTACCGGCCGACGTGCTTCGCCAGGTCGACCGAGGGCGGTTCGGCCGCGGGCTTGCGCGCCTGGGGAACGGCGATGCCGGCCAGGTCGGCGAAGATCTCCCGGAACAGCTCGACGTACAGCTCGCGCGAAGTGTCCACATTGGTCAGCAGGGTGACCGCGAGGTCGTGCTCGGGTGCGATGAGCAGGTACGCGGACTGGCCGACCGTGTTGCCGTCGTGGCCGATCAGCCGGTCGCCGTCCCAGCCGAACCGGATCCAGCCGAGCCCCCACGAGTCCGCGAGCCCACCGCTGTCGGGCAACGTCACCTGCTCCGACGTCATCACTGCCGCCGACTTCTCCGACAGGACCCGCGTGCCGTCGTGGGCCAGGCCGCCGTCGAGGTGCATCCGCGCGAACGTGAGCACGTCACCGGTGGAGGCGAAGATCGTGCCGGCCGGGCCCATGGCCCTGGGCAACGGCATCCAGACCTTCGCCACCTCCTGTTTGCCCTCGTGCGTCACGTGGCTGTTGGCGGCGCGGTGCAGCACCGCCTCCTCGGGCAACGTGCCGGTGTGCGTCACACCGAGAGGAGTGAAGAGCCGCTCCCGGATCGCCTCGTCCCAGGTCTTGCCGGTGAGCTTCTCGATCACCCGGCCCGCCAGCGCGAAACCCGCGTTGCAGTAGGAGAACGTGACGCCCAGCGGGTGGTTCTGGGCCGCGTCGCCGAGCACGTCGGCGTAGCGCTCCAGGCAGTCGTCGCCGCGGCCGGTGTCGGTGAAGTTGTCGCCGTCGATGCCGCTGGTGTGCGTGAGCAGGTGCCGCATGGTCACGGGTTCGGCGAGCCTGAGCTCGGGCAGCACGTCCTTGACCGGCGCGTCGAGGTCCAGCAGACCCTCGTCGACGAGCTGCATCACCACCGTGGCCGCGTACACCTTGGTCATCGACCCGATCTGGAACACCGCGTCGTTCGTGACCTCGACCCCGATCGTGCGGTTCAGCACGCCGTGGCAGGCCTGGGCGATCTCGCCGCCGCGGTCGATGCCGAGCACCGCGCCAGGCACGTCGTGCTTCTTCGCGAGAGCGGAAAGCCTGCGCTGCCAGTGCTTCGCGTCGAGCGGCTTGCGCTTCTCGACGTGCTCGCGCACCCAGTCGACCACGCGCCGGTTGAAGTCCTCGCGGTGCGATGGCTTGCCGCTCAGGACGAACAGGTGCGACTCGCCCGGGTAGAGCGCGAGCTTCGTGGGAACGCCGTTGCGGCGCAAGGCGGTGAACCACTGCTCGGCCTGGCCGACGGGACAGCGGGCGTCGTCCACGCCGTGGTAGATCAGCGTGGGCGTGCGCACGTCGTCCACGCGCGTGAGCGGCGACTGGTCCGCGAACCGTTCCGTGCCGCCGAATTCGACCTCGGTCAGGTAATGACCGCCGTCGGACGTCCCGGCCATGCTGGTCAGGTCGCTGACGACTCCTCCGGCCACGGCCGCGGCGAATCTGGTGTCCCGGCTGGTCAGGTAGCACGTCATGTAGCCGCCGTAGCTGTAGCCGGTGACGGCGAGCTTCGCCGGGTCGGCCAGCCCCTCGGCGACGAGCTGGTCGATCGGTTCGAGGAAGTCCTTCGCGTCGGACTTGCCCCACTCGCCGACCGTCGCCCGGTAGAACGCCTCGCCGTAGCCGTCGCTGGCCCGCGGGTTGACCATCAGCACCGCCCAGCCCTCGCGCACGAGCGCCTGCTGGTAGTGGCGGACCGAGTCGGCCGCGCCGTTCCACGCGTTGTGCGGGCCGCCGTGGATGTCGAGCAGCAACGGCAGCGGGCCGCTGCGGGCGGGGTCGCGGACGATCCAGCTGTGCACGATGGTGCCGTCCGAGATCGTGAACTCGCGTTCCTCGCGGACGAAGAGCTCCGGGCTGTTGTGTCCGGTGTGGACGGTGACCTCGCCGGTGCTCAGGTCGATCGTGGCGACCTCGCCGTACGAGGTGGGCGTGCTCAGCACGGTCGCGGCCGTGTTCCCGGCGACCGACAACCCCGACACGACCCGGTCCCCGCCGCCCAGGACCAGGCGCAGGCCGTCGTCGTCCACGGCGTAGAGCTGGGAGCAGCCGCGGTCGCGGGCGCAGAAGTACGTGGTGCCGCCGACCTGTGCCGGCCGTCCGCCGGGGTAGGCGGGTGCGCCGGGCAGGACGTTGCGGTCCAGCGGCGCCGAGAGGTTCGTGACCTCTCCGTCGAGCGTCAGGCGCAGCAGGTGGAGGTGACCGGCCTCGACGGTCTCGCGTCCGACGACGAGCAGGCCGCCGCCGGTCCACGTCACGGACTCGGCGTACCCCTCGGCCAGCCCGACGAGCCGCGGCTCCGTGCCGTCGGCGTCGACCACGTGGACGGGCCACCGGTAGGAGAGGTCCGCGTTCTCGTCTGCGGGTGCCGTGAACGCGATCTTCGTGCCGTCCGGGGACCAGGTGGGCGTCGCCGCGTTCCAGTCGCCGGAGGTCAGCTGACGGACCTCGCGCGTCTCCACGTCGAGGACGTGCAGGTGGGAGCGCACCCCGCGCAGGTAGCCCGCCCCGTCGGCCTTGAGGTCGAGCCGGGACGTGACGATCGGCGCCCCGGCGTCCGCGAGGTCGACCGGCGCCGCGAAGACGATCTTCGTGCCGTCCGGGCTCCACAGCGGAGCGCCCGCGCCGAGCGGCAGGTCGGTGAGCCGCTCGGGTTCGCCGTCGAGCAGCCACACCTGGGCCGGGCCGTCCTGGGCGCGCAGGAACGCGAGCCTGCCGTCCGCCGACCACGCCGGCGAGGTGTCGGCGGTGCCCCTGGTCAGCTGCTTCGGCTTGCCGTCCTTCAGCCGCCAAAGAGCGCGTTCGTCGCGGTCGTCCTCGCGGTTCGTGGTGCGCAGGACGTAGACGACCTCGGTGCCGTCGGGTGAGATGGCGGGCTGTTCCGGCAGTGCGTGGCCGTACAGGTCCTCGATCTTCGTCATGGTGTCCGTGATCCCCCTACTCCACCAGTCCGGTCCTTCTCACCCTGCCAGGAACGCTAGGTCCGGTGTCGGCCTCTTGGTTCGTCGTGGCCGACGAACCAGGCCTCCAAGATCTGTCCGCGCCGACGAGGTGGAGCAGGCTCTACCTCGGTCCCGGCAGCCTGCGTGATCGTGTCCCGGGTGCCCGCGAAATTAGGTTCTTGGCCAGAAGTCGTTGCGAGCCAAGGAGAACGTGATGAGGGCAGACGCGCTGTCGCTGCAGGCGGTGCGGAAGGTGTACGGCTCGGGCGGCGGAGCCGTCACCGCGCTGGACGGGATCACCGTGAGCGTCCGGAAGGGCACGTTCACCGCCGTGATGGGACCGTCCGGTTCGGGCAAGAGCACCTTCCTGCACTGCGCGTCGGGCATGGACCGGCCGACGTCGGGCCGCGTGCTGCTCGGCGACACCGACCTCGGCGGCCTGAAGGAGACGGCGCTGACGCAGGTGCGCCGCGACCGGATCGGGTTCGTGTTCCAGGCCTACAACCTGCTGCCGTCGCTGACCGTCGAGCAGAACATCACGCTGCCGCTACGGCTGGCGGGACGGTCGGCGGACCGCGGCTGGCTGGGCGAGATCGTCCGCAGGGTCGGCCTCGACGGACGGCTCGACCGGCTGCCCGCCGAGTTGTCGGGCGGTCAGCAGCAACGCGTGGCGATCGCCCGCGCGCTGGTCGCGCGACCCGAGGTGGTGCTGGCCGACGAACCGACCGGCGCGCTCGACTCCCGGACCGCGCAGCAGGTGCTGGGGCTGCTGCGGTCCATCGTGGACGAGATGGGGCAGACCGTGCTGATGGTGACGCACGACCCGGTGGCCGCGTCGGCCGCGCACAGCGTGTTGTTCCTGGCCGACGGACGGCTGGCCGGCGAGCTCGTGGCGCCGACGCCGGAGAAGGTCGCCGAGCGCATGACGCACCTCGGGGAGTGGTGAGCCGTGCTGACTCTCGCCTGGCAGACCGTCAAGGCCCGGACCAGCGGGTTCATCGGTGCCTTCGTCGCCGTGCTGTGCGGGACCGCGCTCGTCGCGGCCTGCGGGATCCTGCTGGAGTCGGGGCTGCGCGGGGGAGTGCCGACCCAGCGCTACGCGGCCGCCGACGTGGTCGTCACCGGCGACCGGACCGTGCGGCCGCCCGGTGGTGACGTCCTCGCGTTCGAGCACGCCGCCGAGCAGCCGTCCATTCCGGCCTCGCTGGTCGCGAAGATCGCCGCCGTGCCGGGCGCGAAGGCGGTGGCGGAACGGACGTTCCCCGCCGTCGTCGTGGGGCCGTCGGGACAACCGGTCGCCTCGAAGCCCGTGTTCGGGCACGGCTGGAACTCCGCCGTGCTGGCGCCGTTCACGCTGAAGGAAGGGACCGCGCCCCAGGGCGGCTCGGTGGTGCTGGACTCGGCGCTCGCGGCCGAGGCCGGGGTGCGGGTGGGCGACGAGGTCCGGGTGATGACCCGGTCGGAGCCCGTGACCTATCGCGTGGCCGGTGTCGCCGAGTCCGCCGGGGTGGCGCGGCAGGCGTCGGTGTTCTTCAGCGCCGAGAAGGCGGTCGAACTCGCCGGCGGCCCTGACCGGGTGAGCGCCATCGGCGTGATCGGGGCGGATGCCGGCCGGATCTCCGAGGTGCTGGCCGGGGACCACGTCACGGTGTCGGCCGGGCCTGACCGCAGTGCGGCCGAGTTCGACGACGTCAGCCGGACCAAGTCGATCCTCGCGATCCTGGCCGGGTCGTTCGGCGGGTACGCGATCCTGGTGGCGATCTTCGTCGTCGCGAGCACGCTGGCCCTGACCGTCGAGCAACGCCGCCGGGAGTTCGCGCTGCTGCGGGCGGTCGGTGCCACGCCACGGCAGGTGCGCAAGTTGATCGGCGTCGAGACCACGGTCGTGTCCGTGGTGGCTGGTGTGCTGGGCAGCCTGCTGGGGATCGGCGTCGGGTACGGGCTGCGGGACGCGTTCGCGCGGATCGGTGTGGTGCCGGCCGACTTCGAGTTGTCGATCAGCCCGATTCCGCTGGTCGCGGCGTTGCTGATCGGGGTGGGCGCGGCGCGGCTCGCGGCCTGGAGCGCGTCCCGGCGGCCGTCGTCGATCAACCCCGTCGAGGCGTTGGGGGAGGCCGCCGTGCAGCGCAAGGACGTCGGCCGCGTGCGGCTCGCGATCGGGTGGGTGCTGGTCGTGCTGGGGCTCGGGGCGAGCGGTGTGCCGTTGTTCCTCGGCGGCCAGATCGGCGCGGCGATGGCGGTCATGGCGGCGTTGGTGCTGATCATCGGGCTGACGCTGACCGGGCCTCGGGTGGTCGGGGCGGCGGTGCGGTGGATCGTGCCGGTGCTCGGCCGGTTCGGGGTGAGCGGGTTCCTGGCGTCGGCGAACGTGTCGCGCAACTCGCGCAGGCTCGCGGCCGCGGTGACGCCGTTGATGCTCGCCGTCGGCTTCCTGGTGGTGAACTTCTACAGCCAGACGACGCTGACAGCGGCCGTCGCGCAGCAGACCGAGCAGTCGATCACCGCGGCGCGGGTGATCACCGGTGTGACGGGGGTGCCGGCCGAGGTCGCGCAGCAGGTCGGCGGCACCTCGCTGGTGCGGACGCAGGTGATCACCTCGTCGCGGACCGGGGACAGCGTCGAGGTGCAGAGCCGTCCCGCCACCGGGCTCGGCGCGGCGACCGGGGTGGACCTCGGGGTCGTGTCCGGCAGCCTCGACGACCTGAAGGCGGGCACGGTGGCGTTGAGCGCCGGGCACGCGTCGTGGGAGGACAAGTCGGTCGGGGACGACGTCGAGTTCTGGTTCGCGGACGGCCAGCAGGCTCGGTTGAAGGTCGTCGCGACGTTCGACCACGACCTGGCGTTCGGCGACTACGTGCTGTCTGCCGCTGACGCCCGTGCGCACACCACGTCCGGATTGGACAGCGCGGTGCTGGTGGGCTCGGCGGACGTCGACGCGGTCGTGAGCCGGTATCCGGGGTTGCAGGTGACCGAACGGGTGGCGGCGCGGGAACGCGGCGAGGAGCGGACCCAGTTCCTGCTGAACCTGGTCGCGGTCGGCGTGATCCTCGGGTACGTGGCGATCTCGGTGTCGAACACGCTGGTGATGTCCACGGCCGCGCGGCGCCGGGAGTTCGCTCTGCTGCGGCTCGTCGGCACCGGACGGCGGCAGATCGTGCGGATGATGCGGACCGAGGCGTTGCTCACCGCCGGGCTCGCGCTGGTGCTCGGATCGCTGGTGGCGGCCGTGCCGCTGGTGCTGCTGTCGCTGGGGCTCACCGGGAGCCCGGTGCCGTCCGGTGCGGCGGGCGTGTGGCTCGGCGCGCTCGGCGGAGCGGTGCTGCTGGGGGTCGTGTCGGTGGCGGTGTCGACGCGGTTGTCGTTGCGCGGCAAGCCGATCGACACCATCGGCACGCGGGAGTGACGAAGAAGGCCACCCGGACCGGGTGGCCTTCTCGGCTTTACAGGACCTGCTGGATCGGACTCGGCTGAGCGCCGAGGTGGATCGGCAGCGAGTGCAGTCCGTACACGATCGAGAGCTTGCGGAACTGGAGCGCGGCCGGGTCGGCCGCGAGCTGCATCTCCGGGAACCGCTTCACCAGCGCCGGGTAGGCGATCCGCAGCTCCATCTTGGCGAGCTCGGCGCCGATGCAGCGGTGCGCGCCGTAGCCGAACGCGAGGTGCTGGCTCGCGGGACGGTCGGCGAGCACGACGTCCGGGGTGGGGTAGACACTCGGGTCGCGGTTCGCCTGGGACAGCGAGCAGGCCACGATGTCGCCCGCCTTGATCTTCGTGCCGGCGACCTCGATGTCGTGCCGGGCGACCCGCAGGAACGCCACCGACACGACGCTGAGGTGCCGCAGCAGCTCGTCCACCAGCCCGTTGACGGCCTTGTCGTCGCCGAGCGCCTTCTCCCGCAGACTCGGGTCGCGCAGCATCGCGAGCGTGCCGAGCGAGATCATGCTGGCCGTCGTCTCGAACCCGCCGGTGAGCAGCCCGTCCGCGAGACCAGCCAGCTCGTCGTCGTCCAGCTCGTCGCCGTGCTTGCGGACCAGCTCGCCGAGCAGCCCGTCGGTGGGCGCCAGCCGTTGCGACCGCACCAGCTCGCGGAAGTACACGATCGACTCGGACACCGCCGACAACGACGTGGTCGCCGCACCACCGAGGTCGAACCGCGAGACGCTGCGCCGCTGGAACTCCTCGCGTTCACTCGCGGGCACGCCCAGCAGCTCGCAGATCGTGAGCGCGGGCACCGTCATCGCGAAGTGCTCGACGAGGTCGACGGGACCGTCCTGCATGGACATCAGGTCGAGCTGGTCCTTGACGATCTCCTCGATCCGCGGCACGAGCCGCGACAGCCGCCGCATGGTGAACTCCGGCGTCAGCACCTTGCGCAGCCGCGTGTGCTCGGGCGGATCGCTGAACCCCAGCCCGCCGGGCGCCTCGTCGGAGAACAGCCCGAGCTCGCGCAGGTGCCCGAAGTCGTTGCTGAACGCCTCCGAGTCCACCAGCACCTGCTTGGACGCCTCGTAACCGGTGACCAGCCACACCGTGACGGGCAGCGGCAACCGCGTCACCGGCCCGTGCGCCTGCATCCGCGCCAGCTCGGGCACGGGGTCGACCCCGTTGCGCCGCAGCGGGGCGAGCACGCGCGAAGGCACGAACCAGGACGACTCGAGGTCGAACCCGGTCTTGCTGAGGTGCGCGAGGAACCGTTTCCCCATCCACTCGGTCACGCGCGACCGGACGTCGGTCGCTGACTGAAGCACTTCCCACATGACGCGGCTGTCCCTTCGGCGGAAAGGGGGTTACGAGCTGATGATGTCCATCGGAACGGACAATAACGACGTGGCCGCGTTCACGTCGTCATACCTGGGCCTAACGCGCCGTCATACTTTGGTCCAGATGTCGATCAAAACCGGGACAGGCGCCTGGTCGGCTGTTCGGGAACTCTCAGTTTGGCGGGATCGACCGGGTGACCTCCGCCGCGGATTTCGACCGCTGGTACGCCGACCGGACCAGTTCTCCCGCCATCGATGACCTGGATCTGGCCGGGCAGCTGCCCGAGGCGGGGTTCGTGGCCGTGACCGACCGGCCTGAGTGGAGGGTGACGGAGCGGCGCAGGTGGGAGAAGGCGCGGCGGGTGCCGGCGGTGTTCGAGCGGAGGCGGCGGGTGCTGGCCACCGCCTCCGCACCGCACTAGTGGCAGTGGCCCTCGCGGCCCAGCGTCGTCACCGGGCCCGCGCCCGGCCGGGTCCACTGCGGCACCGGGCGGCCGTCCTCGCCCCAGCTCGACTCGCCGTCCGCGTTGGTCCGCCAGAACCAGCCCGCGTGCCGCCGCTCCGGCCACCCCTCGGGCGTGTCCTCCCACTGCTCGCCGCGGCCGCGCACCGTCATGTCCAGCAACCCGAACGTCCCGGACACGACCTCGAAGCCGCGGCCCGTCGTGGAGTAGGTGAGGAACGTGCGGTCGCCGTCGCGGACGTAGCTCGTGAAGTAGCCCATGTCGCCGCCGGCCGGGCCGTCGACGCCGCGCACCGAGTACCACGGCTGGGTGTAGCCCATGAACTCCCGGAACGGCGCCACCTCGTCCCACGCGCCCGTGGTCACGATGGCGAAGGAGACGCCGCGGGCGTTGAGGTAGCTGGCGTCGCGGAAGTGCCACGGCACGAAGGTGCAGCCCTCGCACTGGCCCTGGTGCGGGGCGCCGTCCCACCACATGTGCTTGTAGACGAGGAGTTCGTCGCGGCCGTCGAACAGCGTGCGGAACGGCACAGGGCCATCGGCGCCCACGACGGTCACGTCGCCGTCGAACTCGACCATCGGCAGGCGGCGGCGTTCGGCGGCGATGGCGTCGCCCTCGCGGGTGTGGGCCTTCTCGCGGACCAGGAGCTCGTCGCGGGCCTTCTGCCAGGTGGCCAGGTCGGTGACGGGCGGTAGTCCGGTCATGATCGGTCCTCCAAGAGGTCGTGCGGACGTGCTTGCACAACCACGTCGAAGCTGTCGCCGCGGTTTCGACATGCCCGTGCTGACCACCGGAAGTGATCTGCGCCCCTAACGGGTGACGGCATCCCCCTAACGGGTGACCCTCGGTCCCTAGGGAGTTCGGCCACCCGAAATCTAGGGATCGCACCCGATGCCGGGGGGATGTTGATCTCAATACGGTTCCTGCCTACATCCCCCGCCCGGTCCCCAAGGGAGCTCCACTTCCATGATGCAGCAGGACATCCAGCAGGCCACCCCGCAGCAGCCCGCCCCGCAGGCCGCGCCTGAGGTCACCGCCCCGGTGGCCGTGCCGCAGGAGGCCCAGCCGGCCACGCTGCACGAGTTCGCCCTGAACCTGCTGAACGACCCGAGCGCCCTGTCGGCGTTCGACCTCGACCCCGAGGGCGTGCTCAGCGCCTGCGGCCTCAGCGACATCACCCCCGGTGACGTCCAGGAGATCCTCCCGCTCGTGCTCGACGCCGTCTCGGTCGCGGACGTCAACGGCCTCTCCTCGTTCGGTGCCGTCACCGGCCTCGCGAACGTCGGCGCCGCCACCGGCCTCGTCGGCGACGTGGCCGGCCACTGCGACGTGTCGGACACCCTCGACGGCGTCACCGGCCTCGGCAACGTGACCAACGTCGTCAACCTGGGCAACGTCACCGACCTGGGCGGCGTGACCGACCTCGGCAACGTCACCGACCTCGGCGGCGTGGCCGACCTGGGCAACGTCACGGGCCTCGTCGGCTCCGGCGACCTGCTCGGCACCGCGACCGGCCTCACCGGCGTGGCGGACGTCCACGGCGTCCTCGGCACCGTCACCGGCGCGACCGAGATCGTCTCCGTCGACGGCGTGCCCGGCGTCCTCGGCGCGGCCACCACCGACGTCACGCACGTCACCGAGATCGTCCACGACGTCGTCCCGGACGTCGCGCCCGTCAACGGCGTGCACGACACCGTCCACAGCGTCGTCGACGGCACCGTCGGCAACGTGCTCGGCGGCAACGTCCTGGGCGGCGACCTGCTCGGCAACGCCGGTGACCTCGACGTGCTCGACGGCGTCGGCGGCCTCACCGAAGGCCTCGGCCTGGGTCTCTGACCCCGGCTCGCACGAAGCAGCCCCCGGACCGCGGCAGGTCCGGGGGCTGCTGTCGTGTCCGCTCAGGAACCGAGCAGCTCGTCGAGACGGTCGGCGCCGGAGCTCCACGGCCGTGCGGACAGCACCGGAACGCCGTGCAGCCCGGCCTGCTCCACGAGCCATCGTCCGTGGTGGACGCTCACCGCGGCGCGGTGAGCCTGCGGACCCGGCTCGGGCTCCCGCGCCAGGTAGTTGGCCAGCACCTGAGCCTCGTCCGGTTCGTGGACGACGACACCGCGCACCTCGCCGGTCCCGGCCCACCGCGCGCAGAACGACGGCAGCACGTAGTCGCCTTCGATGACCACGCGGTCGCCCTCGTCCAGGTGGTTCCGGACGACGGCGTCGAGCGCGGGCACCAGTGCCTCGGCGAGCGCGATCTGCCGTTCGACGACGAACTCGGGTGACTGCCCGGAGTGGTACGGGTGTGTGAGCCAGTGGTGCAGGTCGGGGTGCTGCTCCGGCGTGGTCATGCTCTGCAACGCCACCACCAGGTCGTCCACCTCGACGAGCACGGCGCCGTGCCGGTGCGCCAGCGGATGGCTTAGGCGGCTCTTGCCCACCCCGGAAGGACCGCCGACGAGGGCGATCCGCCAGTTCTTCCCCGTGTCCACGAGGTGATCTTGTCAGCCGCGCCGGAGGATCCCGAGGTCCGTGGCGGTGGCGACGGCGGCCGTGCGCGAGTCGACTCCGAGCTTCGGGTAGCACCGGGCCAGGTGCGACTTCACCGTACCCTCGGTGAGGTGCAGCCGCGCCGCGATCGCCCGGTTCGACAGACCGTCGGCGACCAGGGCCAACACCTCGATCTCTCGCCTGGTCAGCGCCGCGTCGGGCATGCGCATCCGGGTCATCAGCCGGTCGGCGACGGTCGGTGCGAGGGCGGTGCGGCCGGCCGCGGCGGTGCGCACGGCGGCCGCCAGGTCCTCGGGCGGCGCGTCCTTGAGCAGGTACCCGGTGGCGCCCGCCTCGATCGCGGGCAACGTGTCCGCGTCCGTGTCGTAGGTGGTGACGATCAGCACGCGGGGTGCGCCAGGTCGTGCGGTGATCGCCGCCGTGGCCTCGGCCCCGGTCATGCCGGCACCGAACCGCAGGTCCATCAGCACGACGTCGACGTCACCCTGACCGGCCCGCACCACGGCGTCCTCGGCGGTGGCGGCCTCGGCGACCACGACGAGTCCGGGTTCGGTCTCCAGCACGGCCCGCAGGCCCGCCCGCACCACCGGGTGGTCGTCGGCCAGGAGCAGCCGGATCGGATCGCCGGTCACAGGCGGTCCAGGGGCAGCCGGGCGGTCAGGGTGGTGCCCTCGCCGGGGGCTGACCGGACGGTGAGAGTGCCGCCCAACGCACGGGCGCGGGTGCGCATGGCCCCTAGACCGAATCCGCCCTTGCCAGCAGCAGGGACCGTGAGCGCTTCGGGGTCGAAGCCGCAGCCGTCGTCGGAGATCTCGAGCGTGACCTCGGCGCCGGCCTGGTCGAGCGTGACGTCGGCGGTGGTGGCGCAGGAGTGGCGGACCGTGTTGGCGAGCGCCGCCTGGGCGATGCGCAACAGAGCGACCTCGTGGGCGATCGGCAGCGGAAGCGCGTCGCCGACGAGGTGGAACCGAGTGATGACCTGAGTGGCCGAGCAGAGTCGTTCCAGCGCGCCCGCCAGCGTCGTGCCGTCCAGCGCGGGTGGCGCGTGCGCGGCGACGAACCGGCGGGCCTCGGCGAGGTTGTCCACGGCGGCCTGACGAGCCTGCTCCACGTACCTGGCCGCCTTGCCGTCGGTGTCGGGGAGGGAACGCCCGGCGGCGCGCAGCAACAACTGGATGCTGGACAGCCCCTGCGCGAGGGTGTCGTGGATCTCGCGGGCCAGCCGTTCGCGTTCGGCCAGCACCCCGGCGTCGTGCTGGGCGGCGGCGAGGTCGGCGCGGGTCGCGGTGAGCTCCTCGATCAGCCGCCTGCGCTGCTCGTTCTCCCGGTACAGCGCCTGATAACCCCACACCACGGCGACGGCGACGGCCGCACCGAGCGCCGGACCGATCGCGGCGGCCGGGCTGAACGTCCCCTGGTGCGCGGCGAACGCGGCGATCGCGGTCAGCGCCGTGATCGACACGGCGACCAGGCCCGCCTTGCGCGGCAGCAGGTGGAGCTGGAGGAAGTACAGCGGGAACGCGACCCACACGCCGTCAGGCGTCAGGATCACCAGCACGAGCCACGCGACGGTGACGGCACCGAGCCACCGCGCGGCGACCACCCGGGACGAGCGAACCCGGGGTGACAGAGGCCCGAGCACGTACACCGCCGCGCAGAGCACGGCGACCACGATGACAGCCCCCGCCTGAGGCTGCCCGGCCGTCACGGCCCGGGTCGCCGCCAGCGCGAGCAGCGCGATGAGTAGCAGGTGCAGACATCGTGTCAGCACCTGGTTGATCGGGGCGACGGGAGCGGCGTTCACAGTGCGTCCAGGCTACGACGCACAGCCGGTGACCACCTCTGTCGAAAGGTACAACCGGCGCGCCGCCTTCCGGCCGGGCAAGTGCCATCCCCGGCCAGATCCGCGACCAGGTCGCCGCCGGAGATCGTGGAGCACGTCCCCGCTCCACCACCGGAAAGGACCAGGCCGTTGTTCGTCGCCTGGAGAGACCTGAAGTTCGCCAAGGGCCGCTTCGCCCTGATGGGCTCGGTCATCGTGCTGATCACCCTGCTGGTAGGCCTGCTGTCCGGGCTGACCGCCGGGCTCGGCCGGCAGAACGTCTCCGCCATCACCGGCCTGCCCGCAGACCACATCGCCTTCGCCCAGGGCGTGTCGTACGCCGACTCGGCCGTCACCGAGGAGCAATGGCGGCGGTGGGCCGCCACCCCAGGCGTCACCGGCGCCGAACCGCTGGGCATCACCACGACGAAGGCGACGGCAGGCGACCGGAGCGCGGGCGTCTCGGTGTTCGGCGTCCGGCCCGGTTCTTCGTTGGCCCCGCACGAACTCGCCGAGAACGCCGTCGTGCTGTCCACAGTGGCCACTGACGACCTCGGCGTCCGTCCCGGTGACAGCATCGTCGTGGCCGGGCGCCGGTTGTCCGTGGCCGCGGTGTCCGGCGACGCTTCCTTCAGCCACACCCCAGTCGTCTGGACGACGCTCGACGACTGGCGCCCCACCGGTTCCGACGCGTTTGCGACCGTGCTCGCCCTTCGCGCGTCCAACGCCGACACCGGCGCCACCGACCAGGCCACCGGCACCAGGACCGTCACGGTGGACGAGTCGTTGTCCGCGATCGGCTCCTACTCCTCCGAGAACGGCTCCCTGCAACTGATGCGCGGCTTGCTGTTCGTCATCTCCGCCCTGGTCATCGGCGCGTTTTTCACCGTCTGGACCGTGCAGCGCAGTGCCGACATCGCGGTCCTCAAAGCGTTGGGCACCACCACGGCCGGGCTTCTGCGAGACGCGTTGGGTCAGGCCGTCGTCCTGCTCACCGGCGGCACGCTGATCGGCACCGGACTCGCCGCAGCACTCGGCGCCGCGCTCTCCGGCACGGCGATCCCGTTCGACCTCACGCCCGCGACCGTGCTCGTCCCGGCCGCCGTGACGATCGTGCTCGGCCTCCTGGGCGCCGCACTCGCCGTCCGCCGCATCACGTCCGTCGACCCGCTGACCGCCCTGGGAAGTGCCCGATGAGCCTCACCCTGACCGACGTCACCCTCACCTACCCCGACGGCGACTCCCGCCTCACCGCACTCGACCAGGTCACCCTCGACGTGCCCAGGGGAAGCCTGACCGCCGTGGTCGGCCCCTCCGGCTCCGGCAAGTCCAGCCTGCTCGCCGTCGCCGCCACCCTGATCACGCCCGACACCGGCACCGTCACCATTGACGGCACCGAGACGTCGTCCCTGACCCGCGGCGAGCTCACCGACCTGCGCCGCCACAAGATCGGCATCGTGTTCCAGCAGCCCAACCTGCTGCCCGCCCTCACCGCCGCCGAACAACTCCAGGTGATGAGCCACGCCCCGGCCAAGGCCCATGCTCGCGCGCTCGACCTGCTCGACGCGGTCGGCCTGGCGGCGCAGGCGCACCGTCGCCCGCACCAGCTGTCCGGCGGGCAACGCCAGCGCGTCAACATCGCCCGCGCCCTGATGAACGACCCCGTGGTGCTGCTGGTCGACGAACCCACCAGCGCGTTGGACCACGAACGCGGAGCCGCCGTCCTCGACCTGATCACCCGCCTCACCCACCAGCAGGCCACCGCCACGGTCCTGGTCACGCACGACCGCACGCACCTCACGGCGGTCGACCGGGTCACCGAGGTCCACGACGGCCGACTGATCGACTCGCCTACGCGCGCCGTCTCGACAGCGTGCGCCTGATCGCCGAGTGATCAGGCGCGATGTCGCGCGGGCGCGGTGGCAGCGGGGCATCGCGCAGGACTTCCGACCACTGGCCACCCGTCCGCGGCAGGACCGGACGCACGTCACGGGCGAGCAGGCGCCACAGTTCGGCGGACACCGCCACGGCACCACCGGGCCACGCCTCGCCGGTCTGCGGATGCCGTGGCACGAGCAGCAGATCCGCCTCTTCCGCCACACCCGGCCCCGCCAGCGCGAGTGACCGAGACCTGCCGGTGGACGGCTGCCACTCGTCGAAGGTCCGCCGGAACACGGTGGCGAGCGGTCCGTCCGGAACTGTCACGCGTGCGCCGTTCGCCGCGACCAGCACCCGTGCGGCGGCCACGCCTGCGGCGATCGACACGCGGCGGTGCCACCACAGGTCGCCGTCAATCGACGACGCGCCGTCCCAGGCGAAGTCCTCCCACGGCCGTACGGGATCCGGCGAGCCCACGGGACGCACGGCGCCTGGTGCGAAGTGGACCACCTGCCAGCGCGAGCAGTCGTCCACGCGCACCGCGACCGGCCGCCCGCAGGCGCACGCCAGGTTCGGGCCAGCCGATCCGTCGACACCACAGCAGTTGCCCTCGTAGTTGTCCCCGAACCAGGACAACCCGCGCACGTCGCCGGGAGCGACGAGGAAGTCGCCCTGCGCCGCGTAGGTGCCGTCGGCCAGCAGCGGCGGCGTGAAGTCGGTGCTGTTGGCCCAGTCGAAACCCTCGTGGTCGGGGCGGTCCACCTGGGACAGCGGCACCGTCAGCGCGGCGCCGCACCCCACGCACTCGAACACGACCATCGGTCCATCATGCGGAGCCCGTCCAGCGATTTAGGCCGATCTCCCTGCCACGCCACCGCCTGCGCAACCACCGGTCATGGCTAGCGACCACGATCGCGCCCGGACCTCGTTGTCCCAGCGCGTCCTCCAGCTCGTCGCACAGCGTCGGCGAGAGGTGGTTCGTCGGTTCGTCGAGCAGCAGCAGGTGCGGTGGGTCGGCCACCAGCAACGCGAGCGCGAGCCGGCGTTGCTGGCCCACCGACAACGCGCCGACGGGCTTGCCGAGGTCCCACCTGTGCAGCAGTCCCAACGACTCCAGCGGCACGGCAGCCACCCGTTCGGCACCGAGCGCGCGGCCGTAGGTGGCGCGGGCGGTGAGGCGCGGGTTGGCGAACGACGTGTCCTGGTCCAGCGAACCCACGCGCACAGCGGGGTTCCGTCGCACGCCTTCCGCCGGCAGGCGCCCGGACAGCACGTGCAGCAGCGTCGACTTGCCCGCGCCGTTCGCGCCCGTGACGAGCAGGCGGTCGCCGTCGCGAACGTCCAGGGCGTCGAGCGCCAGTCGTCCTGGAAGCCGGATGTCGTGCAGTGACACCAGTTCCTCGGCCTCGACGGCCAGCAGGTCCGGGGCGAAGCGCAGTGGGCGTGGGGGAGCGGGGACGGCGGCGCGTTCCAGTTCCTCCAGCCGGCGGGTGGCGTTGCGCATGCGCCGGGAGATCTGGCTCTGCACGCGGTTCGCGCGGACGCCGTAGCCCATCTTGTCGCCGTCGCGCATCGGCCGGTCCGGCGCGACCCGGCCCGCGATCAGGTCGAGCGACGCGCGGACCTCGGCGATCTCCTCCTGTTCCTCGGCGAAGCGGCGTTCCCAGCGGTCGCGGTCGGCCCGTTTCTGGTGCAGGTACGCGGAGTACGTGCCGCCGAAGCGGACCGGGCCGTCCGGTGTGGGGTCCAGGTCGAGCAGGTCGGTGCAGACCGCGTCCAGGAACGCCCGGTCGTGGCTCGCGAGCACGACCGTGCCCGGCAGCACGCGGAGTTGGTCCTCCAGGAACGACGCCGCGTCGTCGTCGAGGTGGTTCGTCGGCTCGTCCAGCAGCAGGGCGGTGGGGCGGCGGATCACCAGTGCCGCCAGGTCCAAGCGGCGTCGCTGCCCGCCCGACAACGAGCCGAGCACGCGGTCGCGGCCGACGTCACCCAAGCCCAGTCCACTGAGGACGATGTCGGCGCGCCGGTCGGCGTCCCAGGCCTCGTGCAGTTGGGCGAGCTCGAGTCGTTCCGCGTACTCGGCGAGCGCGGACGGGTCGTCCAGCAGCGCGCCCAGCCGGTCGAGCTCGGCCAGGTCCGTGCGGGCCTGGGCGAGGGCGTCGTCCAGGACCTCGGCCACGGTGGCGGAGTCCGGGAACGGCATCTCCTGGTGCAGGAAGCCCAGGTCGGCGGGCCGCCGCACGGTGCCGCCCTCCGGCTGGTCCACGCCCGCCAGCAGCCGCAGCAACGTCGACTTGCCCGCGCCGTTCTCGCCGATCAGGCCGATGCGGCGGCCGGGTGCCGCGGTCAGCGACACGCCGTCCAGCACCCGCCTGCCGGCGAAGCCGCGCACGAGTTCGGTGGCCACCAGGGCTGCCTCAGCCACGTGCGGCCTCCAGCAGCTTGCCGTCGGAGAGGCGCAGCCAGCGGTCGATCTTCACCTCGTTCAGGAACCGTTCGTCGTGGCTCACGACCACGAACGCGCCCCGGTAGGCGTTCAGCGCGCTCTCCAGCTGGCCCGCGCTGACCAGGTCGAGGTTGTTCGTGGGCTCGTCCAGCAGCAGGAGTTGCGGTGCCGGCTCGGCGAACAGGACGCACGCGAGGGTGGCGCGGAGTCGTTCGCCGCCGGACAGGACGCCGACCGGCAGGTGCGCGCGGGTGCCGCGGAACAGGAAGCGCGCCAACAGGTTCATGCGCTCGGCCGGGGGCATGGCCGGGGCGGCCGCCGCCAGGTTCTCCGCCACCGTGAGGCCGTCGTCGAGCAGGTCGAGCCGTTGGGACAGGTACGCGACCCGGCCGTCGGCTCGTTTCACCTCACCGCTGTCCGGGGTCAGCGAACCGTGCAGCACGCGCAGCAGCGTCGACTTGCCGGCGCCGTTCGGGGCGGCCAGCGCGATGCGTTCGGGGCCGCGGATCGCGAAGTCCAGGCCGTTGAACAACTCCCGCACTCTGATGTCCCTGCCGTCGAACAGGGTCCTCCCGGCGGGGACGACCGTCTGCGGCAGCTCCAGGCTGATCTTCTGCTCGTCCTTCACGGCCCGTTCGGCCTGGTCGAGCTTCGAGCGGGCGGCGCCGAGGCGGGCGGCGTGCGTGCCGTCGGCCTTGGCCGCCGACACCTCCGCGTTGCGCTTCATGTTGCCCGCGAAGATCCTCGGCAGACCCGCGTTCGAGAGGTTCTTCTGGGCGTTGGACGCACGCCGCGCGGCCCGTTCGCGGGCCTGCTGCATCTCCCGCTTCTCGCGCTTGACCTCCTGCTCGGCGCTGCGGACGTTCTTCTCCGCCACCTCGCGCTCGGCCGCCACGGACTCCTCGTAGGCGCTGAAGTTCCCGCCGTAGAAGCGGATCTCGCCGCCGTCGAGCTCGGCGATCCGGTCCATCCGGTCGAGCAACGCCCGGTCGTGGCTCACCACGAGCAGGCAGCCGCGCCAGTCGTCCAGCACGTCGTACAGCCGGTGCCGGGCGTCGAGGTCGAGGTTGTTGGTGGGTTCGTCGAGCAGCAGGACGTCCGGCTGCTTCAGCAACTGCGCGGCGAGGCCGAGCGAGATGACCTGGCCGCCGCTCAGCGTGTCGAGGCCGCGGTCGAGCGCCAGGTCGCCCAGCCCGAGGCGGTCGAGCTGGGCGCGGGTGCGTTCCTCCAGGTCCCAGTCGGTGCCGATGGTGGTGAAGTGCGCCTCGTCGACGTCACCGGACTCGACGGCGCGGATCGCGTCGAGGACGGCGGCGACGCCCAGCACCTCGGCCACCGTCAGCCCGGCCGTGAGCGGCAGGTCCTGCGGCAGGTAGCCGAGCACGCCCTCGACGGACACGCTCCCGCCGGACGGCTCCAGCGCGCCCGCGACGAGCTTGAGCAACGTCGACTTGCCGGCGCCGTTGGGGGCGACGAGACCGGTGCGCCCGCCGGGCACCGAGACGGACAGGCCGTCGAACACGGGGGTGTCGTCCGGCCAGGAGAAGGACAGGGACGACACGACGATGAATGCGTCGGACATGGGTGTGAGACCTCAGGATGTGCCGCGCGCGGACCGACCCGCGCGTGAGAGGAAAATGGGGACGACGAAACGGCCATCGGCAAGAGATGGCCTGTCACATCCAGGGCTCACCCTGAGATGTCGTCTTCACCCACCAGCACGTCGAGCTCCTCAGTAGAGCGGTTGATCTCTCCTCCACCGTAGCAGCGTCGCGGGGCCTCCGCCGACGGGGTTTCCGGCGCGGGTGGCACTGTGGAGGCGTGACAGTTCTCCAGTTGCTGCGCGAACGCAGGCTGCAGCGAAGCGTGCCGGGTGAGCGGAGCGACGGCGCGCGCCTGGCGTTGCTGATCGAGGGCGGGAGCTCGCGGGGCGTCTACTCCAGCGGCATGACCGTGGCCATCGAACGCCTCGGCCTGCTACCGCTCTTCGACGCCGTCTACGGCAGTTCGGCGGGGTCGCTGAACGCAGCGTGGTTGTTGTGCGGCCGCGCCGACCGCAGCAAGCACGCCTGGTGGGACCCGGCCGTCATGCGCACGACGATCGACCCGCGCCGGCTGTTCGGCAAACGGCCCGTCGTCGACACCCGGCACCTGGTCCACACGATCTACACGCAGGTCCATCCGATGGGGTTCCAGGAGATCCTGGACAACCCGGTCGAGTTCCACCCGATGGCGACGGACGGGCTGACCGGCGAGGCCGCCGACCTGCACCCGCACATCCGCGACCAGCTCGGCATCCAGACGGCGCTGAGGGCCTCGGCCGCGATGCCCGTGCTCGCCGGTCCTCCGGTGGAGATCGACGGGCGTCCGTACGTCGACGCCGGGCTGAGCGAGACGATCCCGGTCAGGACGGCGCTGGCCCAGGGCGCGACGCACGTGGTGGCGCTGCGGACGCGGCGCGCCGACGAGGCGGGGTCGCCGCCGTCGCGGGCGGAGCGGATCGTGCTGGGACGGTGGTTCGCCCGGCACGCGCCCGGAGTGGCGGAACCGTTCCTGCGGCGGGAGGAGATCCGGGCCGAGGACGAGAACCTGCTCGCCACGCACCCGGAGTGCCTGCAGATCCGGCCACCGCTGGGGAGTGCGGCGATCGGGCGGACCGAGCGGCGGCCTCGGGTGATGCAGGACGCGCTGGACGTGGGGATCGCGGCGGCGCTGCACGACTTGGGGGAGAGCGTGCTGGAGAGCCGCTGACCGGTGCACGGCCTCGGGGGCGCGGCGGTGCCCGCTGCTGACCCTTGTGGACTCCCGCCAGCCGCTCTACGGTATCGCAACAACCTGTTGCGAATTGGAGGGTTGCCGGTGGCGGGTCGTCCGCGGGATCCCGAGCTCGAACAGCGGTTGCTGGCGACGGCGTGGTCGCTGCTCACCGCGCACGGCTACGACGCGCTGACGCTGACGCAGGTCGCGGCCCAGGCGGGCGCGCACCGGACCGACGTCTACCGGCGGTGGCGCAGCAAGGTGCGGCTGGTGGCGGACGTGCTCGACGCGTACCTGCCGCCGGTGCCCGACCCCGACACCGGCACGTTGCGCGGTGACCTCAGGGCGTTCGCGGAGGACCTGGCCGGGGCCTGGAACGAGCCGTGGAACGACGGGCTCGTCGGGTTCCTCGCGGACCTGCGCGGGGACGGCGAGGCGGAGCGGACGTTCCGGGCGCTGGTCGGGCGGCGGTCGCAGCCGCTGGTGGACGCCATCGCACGGGCGGTGCGGCGCGGGGAGATCGCCGAGGTGCCGGAGCTGCCGTTCGTCGGCAACCTGCTCGAAGGGCCGCTGATGCACCGGCGGATGTTCGGGGGCGAGCCGCTGACCGCGCACGAGCTCGACGTGGTGACGGAGTCGGTGCACCGGCTGCTCACCGGGACGTCGGTGACGCCGTGAGCCTGCACGACCTCACGGCGGTGCGGCAGCTGGAAGGCTTGCGCGCCAAGGAGTTCAGCTCGCGCGAACTGACCGAGCACTACCTGGGCCGCATCGGGCGGCACGCGGATCTCGGTGCGTTCGTGACGATCAACGACAAGGCGCTCGCCGAGGCGGAGGAAGCGGACGCGCGGCTGGCGAACGGCGAGCGGGCGGCGTTGCTCGGGCTGCCGATCGGCATCAAGGACCTGGCGGCGACGGCAGGGCTGCGCACGACGTTCGGCTCGGCGGCGCTCCAGGACTTCGTGCCACCGCAGGACTCCTGGACGGCCGGGTTGATCCGGCAGGCCGGGGCCGTGCTCGTGGGCAAGACGAACACGTCGGAGTTCGGCGCCACCTGCTACACCGAGAACGACCTCACGACTCCGGCCGTCACCCCGTACGCACCGACGAGGTACTCCAGCGGGTCGAGCGGCGGCGCGGCCACCGCGGTCGCGGCCGGACTCCTGCCGGTGGCGCACGCCAGCGACAGCGCCGGGTCGATCCGCACACCCGCCGCGACGTGCCACCTGGTCGGGATGAAGCCGAGCCGGGGACTGGTGAGCCCGGCGCCCGCCGTGTCGTTCCTGAGCGCGGGCACCGAGGGACCGATCGCGCGCACGGTCGAGGACGCCGCACTGCTGCTCGACGTCATGGCGTCGCCCGCGCCCGGCGACCTGTACGGGTGGCGCAACGAGGGCAGTTTCGTCCAGGCGCTCAAACTCCGCCGGCCGCTCAGGATCGCGATGTGGACGAACACCGGCACCGAGGAGACGCCCGACCGCGAAGCCGTGAAAGCAGTGGAGCGCACCGCGGAGGTGCTGATCGGACTCGGGCACGACGTCCGGGAGATCCCGCTGCCCGCCCGCTGGGACGAACCGGTGAGCCGCGCGATCCTGACCTGGTTCGCCTACCAGGTGGGCGCCGTGACGCAACTGATGGTGCGACGCACGGAACTGCTGCGGCCGTACACGAAGCACCTGCTCGCCATCAACGAGACGTTGTCCGCCAACGACATCGTCACCGCGCAGACGCTGCTCGCCCGGTACGCCAGCGCGTTCCTGGCCGCGACCGACGACTACGACGTCGTCCTCACGCCCACGACGAACGGCGCGCCGGTCCCGCTCGGTTACTACACCGGCGACGAGGCCGACCTGATGCTGAAGTGGTCGTGCCCCACGCCGTGGGTCAACCTCGCCGGGGTGCCGGCGATCTCGCTGCCGTCGCACGTGGACGACGAAGGACTGCCACACGGCGTGCACCTCGTCGGCCGCGCCCGCCGGGACGCCGCACTGCTCGCCCTCGCCGCCCAGCTGGAGAGCGCGGGGCTGTGGGAAGACCGCCACCCGCCCGCCTGGCACGAGTGAAAGGCGCCCGTCGATGCCCGACCCTGGACTCGGCCTGACCGAGCAGTTCGTCACCCTGCCCGACGGACGGACGATCCGCGCCGTCACAGCGGGACGAGAGGGCCCGTTGGTCGTCTTCGAGGCGGGGATGAGCGCACCGGCCTCGTCCTGGATCCACACGCAACGCGAGGTGAGCGCGCGCTACCGCACGTTGTCCTACGACCGCGCGGGGTACGTCGGCAGCGACCTCGACCCGCACGACCGCACGCTCGACCGGATCGTCGACGACCTCAAGGCCGTCCTCGACGCGCTCGCCGAAACCGGACCCGTGGTGCTCGTCGGCCACAGTTGGGGCGGCCCGATCATCCGCGTCTTCGCCGACAGGTACCCGGACCGCGTCGCCGGCATGGTGTTCGTGGACGCGAGCCTCGCCGAGACCATGTCCACCCGCAACGCCAAGGTGGCGGCGCGGTTCTTCGCGGTGATGGGCCTGATCGCCCGGTTCGGCGGCAAGGGGCTGATCAGGAGGCAGACGTTCCGCAACGGCGTCGCGCCCGAGATCTCCGCCGCCGACGTGGAGATCATGACCCGCGACTACGCGAACGAAAAGGCGATGAAAGCGGGCAGCAGGGAGGCCGCGCAGATCGCGTCAGCGTTGCCGGTGCTGCGCCGGGTGCAGGCGAAGGGCACACCGGACGTCCCGGTCGTCAGCCTCCAGGCCGGACTCGTCGAGCGGGGGATGACGAAGTGGCGCCCGCTCTTCAACCAGTACGCGCAAGACCTGATGGACGCGGCGCCGCGCGGCAAGATGGTCGTCGTCGAAGGCGCCGGACATCTCATCCCGCAGGAATCGCCGGAGATCGTCCGGGAAACCATTTTCGGGGTGGCCGAACAGCTACCTTGAGCGCGTGGACTTCGACGAGTACCGCAAGTACGACGCCACCGGGCTCGCCCGGCTCGTCGCCGAGAAGCAGGTGTCCGCGGCGGAACTCCTCGCCGTGGCACGGGAGCGCGCCGCCGCGGTGAACCCGCGTCTCAACGCGATCGTCCGGGACGTGCCCGCCGACCCGCGCGACGACCTCACCGGTCCGTTCGCGGGCGTGCCGTTCCTGATCAAGGACCTGGGCCAGGACTACGCGGGCCTGCCGACCTCCAACGGGTCGCGCTCGCTCAAGTCCCACAACGTCGCCGCGCACTCCACAGTGGTCCAGCGCTGGATCGACGCCGGCCTGGTGATCTTCGGCAAGACCAACCTGCCGGAGTTCGGCGCGAAGGCCATCAGCGAGTCGACCACGTGGGGTCCCGCGCGCAACCCGTGGGACCTGGAACGCACGCCCGGCGGCTCGTCGGGCGGGTCCGCGGCCGCGGTCGCCGCCGGGATCGTGCCGTGCGCCGGGGCCAACGACGGCGGTGGCTCGACCCGGATTCCCGCCGCCTGCTGCGGACTCGTGGGGTTGAAGCCCGGCCGCGGCCTGACGCCGTTCGGCCCGGAGACCGCCGAGATGATGCACGGCGCGGCCGTGCAGGGCGTCGTCTCGCGCACGGTCCGCGACACCGCGGCGATGCTCGACGTCATCTGCGGCGGCGAACCGGCCGGGCCGTACTCGCCCGCGCTGCCACCGGAGTCGTTCGCCTCCTACGTAGGCCAGGAGCCCGGCAAGCTGCGGATCGGCATGCGCGTGCCGTCGGCGATCAACCCCGACCCGCACCCCGAGGCGGTCGCGGCCGTCGCGTCGGCCGTGAAGACGCTCACCGACCTCGGCCACCACGTCGAGGAACTGCCGGAGGCGCCGTTCGACGACGCGGCCCTGGCTAAGGACTTCCTGCTGACGTGGTTCGTGAACCTCGCCTGGAAGGTGGCCGACGCCAAGCGGCTGACCGGGGCGCCGGACCTCGCGTTCGAACGCGACACGCTGCTCATGGCCGCGCTGGGACGGGCCACGAGCAGCGTCGACTACGTGGACGCGGTGCAGCGGCGGCACGAGCACACGCGCCGGTTGAGCACGTACTTCGAGTCGTTCGACCTGCTGCTGACGCCGACGCTCGCGACCCCGCCGCCGAAGGTCGGCCAGTTCGATCTGCCGATGTCTTTGCAACGGGCGACGGACGTGCTGCTCAAGACCGGCACCGCCCGGTTCCTCAAGCACACCCCGATCGTCGAGGACATGATCAAGGACAACCTCGGCTGGGTGCCTTACACGCAGCTCGCGAACATCACCGGTCGTCCCGCGCTGTCGTTGCCGCTGCACTGGACGGCGGACGGGCTGCCGCTCGGCGTCCAGTTCGTGGCGCCGCTGGCGGGGGAGGCGACGCTGATCAAGCTCGCGGCGCAGCTGGAGGAAGCCGCGCCGTGGGCTGATCGGCTGCCGGTCATGGACTGAGGAACTTCAGCAGTTCGGTGGTCACGAACTGCGGGTTCTCCTCGACGAGCCAATGTCCCGCCTTCGGGACGTCGAGTGCGCCGACGATGTTCGGGACGCGCGGTGCGATCGTGCCCTTGATCGCCTCGGCCTGGCCTTCGGCGGCCATCACCAGGGTCGGGTCCTGCACCGGCCGGGCCGCCTCGGTGTCCCGGACGTCCTGGTCCAGGGCGCGGTACAGCTCGAAGCCGTTCGAGAGCGACTTGTCGTAGGTGCGGGCGTACTCGTCGATCTCGTTGTCCGCGAACGGGGACTTGGTCGACGTGCCGCCGAAAGCGCTGCCCTGGTACGACACCTGCGGGTAGAAGAGCTTCAGGTAGTCGCGGACGTCGTTCTGCACGACCGCCTCGGGGACCTGCGGCTGCGAGTGGAACGCGATGTGCCAGCTCAGGCTCCGGTACGTGCGCGCGTCGATCGCCGGGCCGGGCAACGGCAGGTCGAGGTAGCCCAGGCGGGCGGTGTCCTCGGGGAACTGGCTCGCGTACTGGAACGCGACGGCGGCGCCGAGGTCGTGGCCGACGATCGAGGCGTCCTTCAGGCCGAGCTTGCTGGTCAGGCCGTGGACGTACTTCGCGAGCGTGGCCTTGTCGTAGCCCTGGGGCTTGCCGGTGCTGTCACCGAGTCCCGGCAGGTCGAGGGCGTAGACGGTGTGGCGTTCGGCGAGCGCGGGCATGATCGGCCACCAGCCGTACCAGGTCTGCGGCCAGCCGTGGATCAGCACGACCGGACTGCCGCTGCCGCCCTTGACGTAGTGCATCTGCACGCCGTCGACGTCGGCGAACTCGTGCCGGAACGTCTGCTGGAAGGCGGAGTCGTTCTGGGTGATCTGGGCGTACGCCGGGGTTTCGGCGGCGGGGGTCGCACAGGCGGTGATCGTGAGCAACAGGGCTAGTAGGACGCGTTTCATGCGTCGAGCTTGGCGCGAGGTTGCTGGATCTGGCAAGAAAACTTGCCGTCATGGCAAGATGCTGGTCATGAACAGCGAAACCGAAGATGTCCTGGACGGCGTCGGCGCGCGGCTGCGGACGTTGCGGCGGCACCGCGGCATCACCCTCGCGGACCTCGCGACGACCACCGGGATCTCGGAGAGCACGCTGTCGCGGCTGGAGAGCGGGCAGCGGCGGGCGACCTTGGAGCTGCTGCTGCCGTTGTCGCGGGTGTACGACGTGCCGCTGGACGACCTCGTGGGCGCCCCTCGGACCGGCGACCCGCGCATCCACCTCAAGCCGATCCACAAGTACGGCATGACGTTCGTACCGTTGTCGCGCCGGCCGGGCGGGGTGCAGTCGTTCAAGATGCTCATCCCGGCCGTGCCCGAGCCGCTGGAACCGGCGTTGAAGACGCACGACGGGTTCGAGTGGCTCTACGTCCTGAACGGACGGCTGCGGCTGGTGCTCGACGACCTCGACCTGACGTTGCCGCCGGGCGAGGCCGCCGAGTTCGACACCGGGAAGCCGCACTGGCTCGGCAGCGCGGACGGCGGCGCGGTCGAACTGCTGATCCTGTTCGATCCGCAGGGGGTGCGCACGCACGTCCACGCGGACAAGATCACTTCCGGCTGAACCGCGAGGCGCCCAGGCCCGCCAGCGTGATCACGGCGAGGACCACGCCGTAGCCGACGGCCGTCGTCGTCGGACCGACCACGCCGACGAACAGGCCGGCGATGATCGCCGCGCTGCCCATCGTGAGGTAGCCGGCGAAGAAGATCGCCGTGAACAGCCCGGCCCGTTCGTGCGGCGCGACCTCGGGCACGAGCCCACGCGTGGTGCCGGCGAACCCCGCGCCGATCCCGGCGCCGCCGATGATCGCCGCCGCCCACAACAACGGCAGCGAGGTGGCGCCGATGCTGCCGACGAACAACACCGCGCCCACGACCATCGCGCCGTTGCCGACCGTGCGCAACGCCGGCGGCCGGTAGCGGCTGGTGAACGCGGAGGCCACAGTGGACGCTCCGAGCGCGACGAAGGCCAGCAGTGACCCGACGATCGGGCTCTTCACCGCGAACACCGCGACCAGCAGCGCGGGCACGAGTCCCATGAACGCCGTCATCGTCATGAAGCCGCCGACGATGCCCGGCACCGTCGTCCAGTAGAGCCTGCGCACCTGGGTGGGCAGCGTGAGCCGCGGGTTCAGCGACGCGATCGCGCCCGGCTTGCGCGTGGCGGTCTCCGGCGTGAAGACCGCGAACAGCGTCCCGGCGGCCATGACCACGGCGAGCACGAGCCACACGTCGAACGCGGCGTCGGACGAGAACTCGGCCAGCACACCCGCGAACAGCGCACCGATCGCGAGCCCGCCGAGCGGCGCCATGCTCGTCATCTGCGCGCCGAGCTTCTTGAACTTCTCCGGCGCGAGCTCGACCACGGCGGCGCTGAGCGCGCTGGACGCGGCACCGGTCGCCACACCCTGGACGACCCTGGCGGCGATGACCCAGCCGATCGACGGCGCGAACAGGAACATCAGCATCGCCACTAGGTCGATCCCGAGCGCCGCGATCATCAGCGGCCGCCGTCCCACGTGGTCGGACAGCGACCCGATCACCAGGATCGAGACGAGCAGCGAGAACGCGTAGATGCCGAACGCGAGCGTCAGCACCCAGGGCGCGAAGCCCCATTCGTGCTGGTAGACGGGCAGCAACGGGGTCGGTGCCCCAGCGGCGACGAGGATCGCGACCATCGCCGCCGAGATGCCCGCGAAGCCGGCGCCGCGGGACAGGAGGGGCCGGCGCGCGGTCGTGGCGGGGCGATCGAGCAGTGCGGTCATCGCACTTCCTTCTCTGGGAGCGGGCAATGCGACGACGGTAGGCCTGTTCACTTCGTTTTTGCAAGTGTGCTCTACATCGCGCAGCTGGATACGTCGACGCAAGCTTGCTATGGTTTGGGCGTGAAGCGACGCGACTTCGGTCAGTACTGCGGCCTCGCCCGCGCCCTGGAACTGGTGGGCGAGCGGTGGGCCATGCTGATCGTGCGCAACCTGCTCGTGCGCCCGCACCGCTACACCGAACTCCAGACGGGCCTGGCGGGCATCCCGACGAACGTGCTGGCCACGCGGTTGAAGGAGCTGGAACAGCAGGGCATCGTCGAACGCCAGGTGGCCCCCGCGCCCGCGCGGGGAGTCGTCTACGCGCTCACCGACGTCGGCCGATCCCTGGAGCCCGCACTCCTGTCGCTGGCCCGCTGGGGCGCGACGCAACTGGGCGACCCGCAGCCGGGCGACCGCGTGACCCCGGAAGGCATGGCGCTGAACATGCGCGCCGCGTTCCGCCCGGAACAGGCGGCCGGCCTGACCGCGGCCTGGGAACTCCACGTCCGCGACTCCGTCGTGCACGCCGTGATCACCGACGGGGTGTTGAGCACCGGCCTCGGACCCTCACCGGTCGAGGCGGACCTCGTGATCACGCCTCAGTTGGAGGACGACGAGCTGCCGTCGTTCCGCGCGGTCGTGCACGCGGCCCGCGACGGCGCGGTCGAGCTGACCGGCCGCCGCAAGCTGCTGGACACGTTCCTGCGCGTCTTCACCGCTCCGCGCGCGGCCTGAGGGCGACCGACCCGGCCAGGATCAGGCCGGCGGCGACCAGCAGGGCGTGCGGGAGGAGCAGGCCGGCCGCGACGAGCGCGAGTGCGATCGCGTGGAACGGCCAGGTGCGGGACTTCGTGGCGGTGTTCATCGGGCGCCTCCGAGGGGCTTGAGGGCGTCACGTCCACGGTGCATCCGATATGTCCGGTTTGGCGATCGGTCGCGGCACCCAACCTGGGGCGGGGGAGCTGCTCAGAAGGCGCGGGGACGTGGGTGCCGGCACCCGCACCGACCTCCTGCGGCCGTGAGTGTCGCCACCCTCGCCCCTCCCGCGGCCCGCCGACCGGCGCGCATGCCGTCACCCCGCGAACATGGGTGTTGCCACGGATGGACAGGTGGCGCCCCCGCCCGTCAGCCTCGCAGGCGTGGCGGGAAGTGATCACGGAGAGGCGGCTCGTGTGTCGTTGTTCGGGCGGATCTTCCTGCTCAACGCCCTGGTTCTGGCCGTAGCGGCCGCCCTGCTGGTGTTCGGGCCGGCCACGGTGTCCACGCCGGCGTTGTCGCGCGAGATGCTGGTGCTGGCGGCGGGGCTGGTGGTGATGCTGATCGCCAACGCCGCGCTGATCAGGGTCGGACTCGCGCCCCTCGGCAGGCTGACGCGGGCCATGACGACGATCGACCTGCTCAAGCCCGGGCCGCGGTTGCAGGCGACGGGGCACGGGGAGATCGCCGAGCTGATCACCACGTTCAACAGCATGATCGACCGGCTGGAGGCCGAGCGCGGGTACAGCTCGGCCATCGCGTTGTCCGCGCAGGAGTCGGAGCGGCGGCGGGTGGCGCAGGAGCTGCACGACGAGGTGGGGCAGTCGCTCACGGCGGTGTTGCTGAGTCTGAAGCGGGTGGCCGACCAGTCGCCGCCGGAGATGCGGGAAGAGCTCCACCAGGTGCAGGAGACGACGCGCAGCACGTTGGACGAGATCCGCCGGATCGCCCGGCGGCTGCGGCCCGGCGTGCTGGAGGAGCTGGGGCTGGTGAGCGCGCTGAAGGCCCTCACCAACGAGATCTCCGAACCGACCGGGCTCGCGATCAAGCGGTCGTTCGACAAGAACCTGCCCGCGCTCGACGCCGAGACCGAGCTGGTGGTCTACCGGGTCGCGCAGGAGGGGCTCACGAACACCGTGCGGCACACGGACGCGGACGCGGTGGAGCTGAGCCTGAAAGCAGGACCGTCCCGGGTGGAGCTGAGGTTGCGCGACAACGGCCAGGGGATCGGCACGAGTCCGGAAGGCGCGGGCATCAGGGGGATGCGCGAACGCGCGTTGCTGATCAGCGCCGACCTGTCCGTGGGAGGCGCGCCGAACGGCGGGACCGAGGTCAGGCTCGTCGTCAAGGCGAAGGGGGAGAGCGAATGACCGTGCGGATCTTGCTCGCGGACGACCACGCGCTCGTCCGGCGCGGCGTGCGGATGATCCTCGACAACGAACCCGACCTCGAGGTGATCGGGGAGGCGGGGGACGGGGCCGAGGCGATCACCAAGGCGCGCAAGGACCTGCCGGACCTGGCGATCCTCGACATCGCGATGCCGCGCCTCACCGGGCTGCAGGCCGCGCGCGAGCTGTCGAGGCTGTTGCCGGACCTGCGGATCCTCATCCTCACCATGTACGACAACGAGCAGTACTTCTTCGAGGCGCTCAAGGCGGGCGCGTCGGGGTACGTGCTCAAGTCGGTCGCGGACCGGGACCTGGTGGAGGCGTGCCGGTCGGCCATGCGCGGCGAGCCGTTCCTCTACCCCGGCGCGGTGAACTCGCTGATCCGCAACTACCTGGACCGCGCCAAGGAGGGCAACGGGTTCCCGGCCAAGGCGATCACCGATCGCGAGGAGGAGATCCTCAAGCTGGTCGCGGAGGGCTACTCCTCCAAGGAGATCGCGGACATGCTCGTGATCAGCGTCAAGACCGTCGAGCGGCACCGGGCCAACCTGCTGCAGAAACTCGGGCTCAAGGACCGCCTCGAGCTCACCCGGTACGCGATCCGCGCCGGGCTCATCGAACCCTAGGAACCACGAGTGAACGTCGAAGTGACGCCCCTGCCCGGCATAGGGGTCAGGCAGGACTTCTCCATCCGTTCCGGCCGCCGGATCGGCGTGATCTCCTACCGCGACGGCAAGTTCGAGCTGATCCTGTCCAAACAGGACGACCCGGACGCCACCGCCGCGTCGATCCCGCTCGCGCCGGAGGAGGCGGGCACGCTCGCCGGTCTGCTCGGGGCGCCGCAGCTCGTGTCGCAGCTCGACCGGCAGCACCGCGACATCGCCGGGATCACGACGAGGCAGCTGCCGGTCACGGCGTTCGCACTCCGCACGCTCGGCGACACCGCGCTGCGCACCCGCACCGGCGCGTCGATCGTCGCGGTCGTGCGGGCAGGCAACGCGCACCCCTCGCCGGGCCCTGACTTCCAGTTCGAGAACGGCGATCTCGCGGTCGTCGTCGGCACCGCGGAAGGTCTCGACACCGCCGCGGACATCCTGACGGGCGGCTGACCACAGTGCACGACACAACGATCGCGCTCATCCAACTGGGTGCGGTCTTCTTCGGACTGGGCCTGCTCGGCCGCGTGGCGTGGAGATTCGGCATCTCGCCGATCCCGCTCTACCTCGTCGGCGGCCTGGCGTTCGGCTCCGGCGGGCTGATCCCGTTGCACGGCATCGAGGAGTTCACCCACCTCGCCAGCGAGATCGGCGTGGTGCTGCTGCTGTTGTTGCTGGGCCTCGAGTACTCGGCTTCGGAACTGACGACCGGCCTGAAGAAGTCGTGGATGGCCGGTCTGCTCGACATCGTGCTCAACGCGGCACCCGGCGCCATCGTCGCGTTGATGCTCGGCTGGGGACCCGTCGGCGCACTGGCGATGGCGGGCGTCACGTACATCTCGTCGTCCGGCATCATCGCGAAGGTCCTCGGCGACCTGGGCAGGCTCGGCAACCGCGAGACACCGGTGATCCTCTCGGTGCTGGTGTTCGAGGACCTGGCGATGGCCGTCTACCTGCCGGTGCTCACCGCCGTGCTGGCGGGCGTCAGCTTCTGGGGCGGGCTCACCAGCGTCGGCATCTCGTTGCTCGCGATCACCATCGTGCTCGTGGTGGCGCTGAAGTACGGCCGGGTCATCTCGGCCATCGTGGACAGTCCCGACCACGAGGTGTTCCTGCTCAAGCTCCTCGGCTCCGCACTGCTCGTCGCCGGCATCGCGTCGGAGCTCCAGGTGTCCGCCGCGGTCGGCGCGTTCCTCCTCGGCATCGCGATCTCCGGTTCCACCGCCGAGAACGCGACCCGCCTGCTGGAACCGCTGCGCGACCTGTTCGCCGCGATGTTCTTCGTGGTGTTCGGCCTGAACACCGACCCGCGCACGATCCCGCCGGTGCTGCTCATGGCGGTCGTGCTCGCGATCATCACCACGCTGACGAAGGTCGGCACGGGCTGGTGGGCCGCGCGCAGACAGGGCATCGGGCCGATGGGCCGGGCCAGAACGGGCGCCGCGCTGGTGGCGCGCGGGGAGTTCTCGATCGTCATCGCCGGGCTCGCGGTCGCGTCCGGACACGTCAGCGAACAGCTGGCCGCGCTGGCGACCGCGTACGTGCTGCTGATGGCGATCATCGGCCCGATCGCGGCGCGGTACGTGGAACCCGTCGGCGAGTTCTTCCTCCGGCGCAGGCGGGCAGCGACTGGATGAGGTGGCCGGCACTCCTGCTGGCCCTGGTGCTGGCGTTCGTCGGAACGAGCGCCCGCGACACGGCGGCCGACCAACCGGGATCGGGGCTCAACGCCCCGGTCTCGGCGGTGCACGTGCACGCGACAGGTTCCCCGGACGCGTGTTGGGCACTGGTCGGCGTCACGACGGGCCCGCGCCCGCCCGTCGCACGGACCACCGCCGAGGTGGCGTGCGCGGACAGCGCGGAAGGCACTTCCGCAGGTCACAGGTCGAGCCGGGCACCGCCGTTCGCGGCGGCTCCCGACTCCACGTTCCCCTGACCTGAGGACTGTCCATGTCGTATGTCGTTTTGCTGCTGCTCGTCGCGTCCGTGCTCGTCGGCGTCGGCTCTCTGGTCGCGATGGTGCAGAAGAAAGAGCCGTTCTACGGCGTCGTCGGGCTCGTCACGATCTGCGTCCCGAGTTCGCTTCTGGCGTTCCTCTACATCGCTGTGGCCTGATCGACGGACTGGTCGGGCTGGGCGATCCCCTGCGCCACGCCCAGCTCGACCAGGTCCTGCGGCCGCAGCCGCAGTTGGTCGGCCGTCCGGCGGGCCTGCGCCGGATCCCGTTTCAGGATCGCGGTCGCGAGCTCGGGGGAGATCACCGCGAAGTAGCTGTCCGGGGTGACCCACATCCGATCCGGCGCGGCGAACGCCAGCGCCCCACCGGATCCGCCCTCGCCGATCACCAGCGTCGTGACCGGCACGGTCGCCGCCGCGATCGCGGTGAACAGGTCGGCGATCGCCGCTCCCACCCCCGTCTTCTCGGCCGCCGCGTCGTTGGCCGCACCCGGCGTGTCCACGAGCGTGAGGACGGGGACGCCCAGGCGGTCCGCCAGCCGGACGAGCCGCGCGGCCGTGCGGAACCCGGCCGGTCGGGTGGCCGTGCCGCACTGCGCGGCGTAGGCGAACGTCTTGCCTTTGCGGTGCCCGAACCCGCACAGCACCCCGGGATCGACGCCACCGGCCCGGTCACCGTTGATCGGCTCGTGCCAGTCGAAGTAGGAGGCGAGGTACTGCTTCGCGCGCGGACGACCGAGCGTGCGAGCGTTGAGCACCGCGTCCCAGCCCGTGCGCGGCAGCGCGTTCTGCCCCAGCGCTCGCGGTACCGGTGCCTCGGCGCCCGGCGTGGTGAGCAGGCGGAGCCAGCGGTGGAGCCTGCCGGGCAGCTCGTCGGACGGCAGCAGCTGGTCGACCAGCCCGGCCGCGAACTGCTGCGTCACCGAGTACCCCGGTGGCCGCACCCGCGACCCCGCGAACCCGACCTGGGCGCCGCGCAGTCCCAGCACGACGTCGGCACCGGCGCCGAGCGTCGCCCACCCGCCGCCGGTGGTGGGATCGCGCAGCACGGCGATGTGCGGCAGGCCGGCTTCGCGGGTCAGGGTGAGCTGGCGGGCGATGCGGGGGAGTTGGAGGAGGGCGAGCGTGCCCTCCTGCATGCGGCTGCCGCCGGTCGCTACCAGGGACACGATCGGGAGGCGGTGGGCGCGGGCGTGGGTGAAGGCCTGTTCGATGCGGGCGCCGGTGCGGGTGCCGAGCGATCCGCCGAGGAACCCGAACTCGAAGGCTATGACCACGGCGCTGGTGCCTCCGAGGTCGGCGACCCCGCACACGACGGACTCGTGTTCGCCGGTGAGGGAGGTGGCTTTGGCGAGTTGGTCGCCGTAGCCCGGCCAGGCCAGCGGACCGTTCACGCCGGGATCGGTGGCGTTGGGCGACCCGAGCGGGCCGTTCGCGCCGCCGCACTCGCCGTCCGGCAGCTCGGCGAACGCCGACGCCACCCTCCCGATCAGCTCGCGCGCCGACTCACGTTCCGAGGGCACGCTTCATCACCTTGCCCATGTCGTTGCGCGGCAACGACTCCACGAACCGCACCAGCCGCGGCCGCTTGTGCGGGGTGAGCAGCCGGGCCACGTGGTCGGCGAGGTCGTCGGGCGACGGCTCGGCGCCGGCGGGCACCACCCAGGCGACGATCCGCTCGCCCAGGTCGTCGTCGGGCTCGCCGGTCACCGCCACCTCCTTGACGGCCGGGTGTTCCAGCAGGGCGTTCTCGATCTCGCCCGCGCCGATCTTGTAGCCGCCGCTCTTGATGATGTCCGTGGCCTTGCGGCCGACGATCCGGTAGTAGCCGTCGTCGTCGCGCGTGCCCACGTCGCTGGTGCGGAACCAGCCGTCCGCGAACGCCTCGGCGGTCGCGTCGGGCCGGTTCAGGTACTCGGTGAAGAGGTTCGGGCCGCGCACCTGGATCTCGCCGATCGCGCCGACGTCGGACAAAGCTCCGCCCGCGTCGTCAACGAGCCGCACCTCGACGCCCGGCAGCGGTACGCCGACCGTGCCTGGCCTGCGGTCGCCGTCGAAGCGGACGCTGGTGTTCATCAGCGTCTCGGTCATGCCGTACCGCTCGACCACGCGCTGGCCGGTCGCGGCGGCGATCCGTTCATGGTCGCGGACGGGCAGCGCGGCCGAGCCCGACACCAGCAGCCGCGCCCGGCCGAGAGCCTGCCCCAAGCCGGGACTGCCTCCGACCTCCTCGGCGATCCGGTGGTACATCGTCGGAACGCCGAACATCATCGTGCCGTCGCCGTTCAGCGCCTCCACGACCGCGGCGGTGGAGAACTTGCCCAGGTGGTGCAGCGTCCCGCCCTGCCGCAACGGGCCGAGCACGCCGAGGATCAGCCCGTGCACGTGGAACAACGGCAAGGCGTGCACCAGCACGTCCGCCGAGGTCCACTGCCACGCCTGCGCCACCGCGTCCAAAGTGGACTCCAGAGCCCGCCGCGGCAGCACCACTCCCTTGGGCGCACCGGTCGTCCCCGAGGTGTAGACGATCAGGGCCGGAGCCTCGTCGCCGGGATCCGCGAACGGCTCGGAGTCCGAACCGTCGAGCGTGACGTCCAAGCGCCGCACCGAAGCCAAGCCCGCGGGAAGAACGGTCCCGGGGGCCGCGAGCACCAACGAGGGTGCGCTGTCGGACACGATGTGCGCGAGTTCGCGTTCGCCCACCTTGGGGTTGAGCGGCACGGCGGGCACCCCAGCGAGCAACGCGGCCACGACGGCCACGCAGGTCTCGATCGTCGGGGTGGCCCAGACGGCGACCCGCGCGTGCCCGTCGAGCTGACGGGCCAGCGCACCGGCGCACGAACGGAGTTCGGCGTGGGTCAGGCTTCGGTCGCCGAAGCGGAGGGCGACGCGGTCGGACTGCAAGGCGAACATCGACTCACCAGATTCCCGGGACGACGAGGGCGAGCCAGACCAGCGGCGGCGCTGCCGCGACCATGATCCCGCCGTAGACCATCAACTGCTTGAAGAACTTGTCGCGATCCACGTCCTGCGCACCCGCCAGCACGAGCGCGCCGTTGGTGGAGAACGGACTCACGTCGACCACCGTCGCCGACACCGCCAGCGCCGCGATCAGGCCGACCGCGCTCACCTCGCCCTGCAACAGGAACGGCACCGCCAGCGGGATCAACGCGCCCATGATGCCGACCGACGAGGCGAACGCCGACACGATCGCGCCGATGTAGCAGATCAGCAGCGCCGCGAGGAGCGGAGCGCCGACGCCGGCCACCGAGTCGCCCGCCCACTTGATCGTGCCCATGGTCTGCAGGACGGCGACGTAGGTGAGGATGCCGCAGATCAGCAGCACGGTCGGCCAGGTGATCTGGGTGATGGCCGTCTTGGAGGTCTCCGGCCACACGACGCTGAGCAGCACGGCGACCGTGATGGCGGCGAGGCCGACGTCGAGGTCGAACACGAGAGCCGCGACGACGAGGGCGGCCAGGCCGAGCAGGGTGGCCAGGCGCGGCGCGGTCAGGGACACCCGCTCGTCGGCAGGGGAAACGTCCTCGCCGGGGGTGTCACCGCTACCGCTCCCGCCGGCACTCACCAGCGCAGGCGTCGACAGCGGCTGGCGAGCCAGCTTCATCCCGCCCAGCACCACGAACACCACGGCCGCGATCAGCAGGTTGACCACGAGGCTGGCCAGGAACAGCACGATCTCGTTGCCCGGCAGGCCTTCCTTCGCCACGATGCCGTTGACGATCGTCCCGTAGATGCTGATCGGCGAGAACCCGCCGGCCTGCGCGCCGTGCACCACCATCACACCCATCAGCAACGGGTTGATCCGGTACTTGGCCGCGAAGCCCATCGCGATCGGGGCGACGATGGCGACGGCCGCCGGGCTCACCGCGCCGATCGCCGTCAGCACGCCGGTGATCGCGAACATCACCCACGGCATCAGCGCGATCCGCCCGCCCACGGCCCGGATCGCCATGTGCACCAGCCAGTCCGTGGTGCCGTTGGCGCGGGCGATGGCGAACAGGAACGTGACCCCGACCAGCACCACGAACAGCGAGCCGGGGAAGCCTTTGAAGATGTCGTCGGTCTTCATGTCCGCGACCAGCGTGCCCACCCCGAAGGCGGCGGCGAAGGCGAGCGCACCCATGTTGATCGACCTGGTCGTGGCGATGACGAACACCACGACCAGCACGAGTATCGAGATCAGTTCGGCGGACATGCAGGGCTCCCGTCGTTGGGGCTGTCCGGTGGCGGCCAGAGCAACAGTGGCCGAGTGGCTCAGCCACTTTCCGCCCACTGTCGAGCAGCTGTCAAGAGGTGGCCTAGTGGCTGAGCCACTTGACCGGTTATTCTGGCCGGTATGTCCGAGGCGCTGAGGCCGATGGTGAAGTCCCGCCTGTACGAGCAGGTGCTCGAACGGCTGCGCGCCTACGTCACCGAGGAAAAGCTCAAAGCGGGGGACAAGCTGCCCGCCGAACGCGACCTGGCCGCGAGCCTCGGCGTCAGCCGCGCGTCGGTCAAGCAGGCGATCGTGGTCCTGGAGGTCCAGGGCCTGGTCGAGGCACGCCACGGCGGCGGCACCTACCTGGTGCGCGACACCCTCGACGTCGAACCGGTCGAGCAGCTCGTCGAACGCCGCAAGCGCCTCCCGGAGGTGCTGGAGGCCCGCGAGGCGCTGGAGACGAAACTCGCCGAGCTCGCCGCCGAACGTCGCACCGAAGACGAGCTCGAAACGATCCGCCAAGCCCTCGACTACATGCGCGACGAGATCGCTAACGGCGACAACGGCGTGGAAGGGGATCGCCGCTTCCACGCCGCCGTCACCGCCGCGGCGCACAGCTCACTGCTGGCCGACTTCATGAAGACCATCGCCCAGCAGATCACCGAGAGCCGCACCGAGTCGCTGCGCCAGCCGGGGCGTCCCTCCCGGTCACTGGCGCAGCACACGGCGATCTACGAGGCCATCGCGGCGGGCGACGCGAAGAAGGCCGCCGCCGCGATGCGCAAGCACGTCCGGACCGTGGCCAAGGTCCGGCTGCTCACCTGGGTGCCCGAAGACTGATCACACCGCCCGACCCCCGCACCGTCCGGGTCGAGCCACCGTCGTGCACCACGACCGTCCAGTCCCGTTTGGACGCCGAGAGCACCAGCAGGTGGTCGCGCGACTGGATGATCCGGGTGCGCTTCCCGTTGCCCTCGTGCAACGTGAACTCGCCGGACGCGCCCGCCGTCACGTGCACGGTCAACCGCCCGCCCGCCACGTCGTGCGCGACGTCGGCCGAACGCTCGACCAGCACGCCACCCGCCCGCAGGAACACCGGCATGGTGTCGAGCCCGGCGCTGACCGTCGCCCACGTGTTGCCCTGGTACACCTGGCCGGTGAAGTAGTCTGTCCACTGGCCGGGCGGGAACCACACGCGCGTCGAACCGACGTCACCGGGCGTGGTGATCGGCGCGACCAGCACGTCCGGCCCCAGCAGGAACTGGCTGTCCACAGTGGAGTAGGCCTCCGGTGAACCCGGATACTCCACATAGGCCGGACGCACCATCGGCACACCGGTCCGCCCGGCCTGCTCCGCCACCGAGTACAGGTACGGCACGAGCCGTTCGCGCAGGTTCAGGAACTTCGTCGCGGACGCCTGCGCGGCCGGCCCGTACTGCCACGGCAGGCGGTCGCCGTGGTTGCTGTGCAGGCGGGTGATCGGCTGGAACGCGCCGAGCTGCACCCACCGCGCGTACAGGTCGTCCGGCAGCTTGGTGGTCCAGCGGAGCTGCCCGTTGTCGAGGTACTGCTCCGACCCGCGCAGCCCGGTCGTGTCGTTGTGCCCGCCGATGTCGTGGCTGATGTTCGACATGCCCGTCGCCACGCCCTCGGCCGAGGTGTAGCCGATGGTCGCCTTCAGCGTGCCCCACGTCGACGAGGTGTCGCCGGTGAAGTGCAGCGTCGTGCGCTTCTCCGCCCACGGCCCGGTCGGCAACGGCCCCGAGCCGCTGTAGCCGCCCGCCTGCAACGACCCGAACCCGCGCGAGAACGCGAACGAGCCCATCTTCGAGTACTGCTCGTTGATCCACGTGTCCGGCGTGACGCCGCGCAGCGACGAACCCGAGCCGTCACAACACCAGTCGAGCCACCAGAAGTCCGTCGGCATCTTCCGGTGCAGCTCCACGTACGCCCGCAGCTGGTCCGGGTCGGCCCAGTCGAACACGTAGCAGTTCGTGCAGGAACCGCGCGCCAGCTTGCCCTTCGCGGTGGCCTGGGCCTGCGCGAAGTCGGGGTCGTCGCCCTGGATGCTCGGGTGGATGTTCAACGTGCTGTGCAGGCCTTCGCCGTGCGCCCAGTCCAGGAACCCCTGCGGGTCGGGGAACTTCGCCTGGTCCATCCGCCAGCCGTTCCACAGGTTGTGCGCCTTGAAGTCGGTGTCGACGACGAGGACGTCCAACGGGACGCCGTGCTGCCGGAACGCGGGCAGGATCCGGTCGCGGTAGTCGGCGGCCGTGCGGTCGATGTACTCGGAGTACCAGACGCCGTAAGCCCACTGCGGCAACACCTTCGGACCGCCGGTCAGCGCTGCCAGATCACCCAGCGCCGCCTTGTAGTTCGTGCCGTAGCCGAACACGTACCCGTCCTGGTACGGCTGCGCGCCCCGGTCCCCGCGCGGGGTTCCGTTGCGCAGTGCCGAAGGCGTGTCGTCCAGCAGGTACCAGCCGTCGCGGTACAGCAGGCCGGGCGTGAGCTGCGGGTCGCCGTTGTTGCCGGTGTAGCCGTCGAGCGAACGCCGGTAGCCGCCGAGCGCCAGGTGCTGCACCGAGTTGCTGATGCCGATCGTGTCGAGGTTGACGTGGCACCCGGCGTCCGGACAGGTGACGGTCAGATCGGAAGTGCCCGCCGGCAACGGAATCTGCGCCGTCGCGGTGGCCCACGTCTTCCAGTCGGCCGTGACCGGCAGCGTGACGGCCTGGCCGTTGACCAGCACGGTCCGCGGCTCGTGCCTGCCGTCGCCGCCGACCCCGTTGGCGTACCGGAACGTCACGGGGTGCGTGCCCGCCGGAACGCTCGACACCCGCTGGGTCAGCCGCGTGCCGCCGACGAGCTCGGCGACGAACCCGGTGCCCGCGAACCCCGCGTGCTCGTCCGCGATCTTCGCCGCGCCGCTCACCACGCCGTTCTCGGCCTCGCAGGTCGTGCCGAACCGGCAGTCGTCGATCGTCCGGACCGTCGGATAACCCTGGTCCCCGCTCAGCAACGCCAAGCTGTCGACGTTGACGTTGCCCGAGTCGGCGGCACCGCGGGTCAAGGCGACGCGGTGCTCACCGGCCGTCAGGTCGACGTCCGCGGACACTTGCTTCCAGTCGTTCCAGTTCGCCGTGGGAGGCAGGGTGATCTGCCGGGGCGCCTGACCGTCGACGGAGAGGCTCAGCGTGCGGTTCTCGTGCTTGCCGTCGCCGCCCTGTCCGTTCGCGTACTTCACGACCACGCGGTGCCGGCCGGCGGCCGATGCCCGCACGGTCGCCGTGATCCCGTTGTTCCGGTAGGTGAACCCGGCGACGAAACCCGATCCCGTGGCGCCGGGATGGTCGGCCGCCACCAGCAGGCCCTCGCGGGCGGTGTCCTCGGCCTCGCACAGCTGCCCGGTCGCACAGACCACCCGCCGCCACGGGGACGCGGTCGTGCCACCGGTCTTCAGTTCGAGGTTGTCCGCGCGGAACGCCCCGGAGCCCACCCGGTACCGCAGGGTCAGCGCCGAGGTGGTGATCGTCAGCCATCCGTCGGAGACCCGAGAGGTGTAGGCGGTTCTGGGAAAAGTGCGGTTTACAACGTTGTAAGTCGCCTGGTCCTCGAAGCGGCGATCACCGGCGAATTCCGACCGGACGAGAGTGGGGGAGAGGACCTGGAACCGGGCCTGACCGGAGATCACCGTGCCGTTGGGCTGGGCGGTGACCGGGGCCGGGAGACCCAGGGTGAGTAGTGCCAGCAGGGGGACTAGCGCGCGTTTCCGCATCCGTGCTCCTCGTCTGACGCCGTTGGCTGCCGAGGTGTTCAAGGACGTGAACACCTCTCACCTTGGCCTGAGGATGTGGAGCGATCAAGAGGCCAGTCAGCGCACCACCCGGTACGTCACATGCGTGAACGCGTCCCCGGCGCGCGACGACGTCTGCTCGAGCCGCAGCCCGGGAACGCCGTCGAACAACCGCGTCCCGGCGCCGAGCGTGACCGGCACGATCCGCAGCCGCAGCTCGTCGATCAGCCCCAGGCCGAGGTACTGGTTGATGGTCGACGCGCCGCCGTGGATCGAGATGTTCCCGTCGCCGGCCGCCTCCCGGGCCAGGTCGAAGGCGGCGGCAGGTCCGTCGGTGACGAAGTGGAACGTCGTGCCGCCCTCCATCGGCTGCGGCTCCCGCGCGTGATGGGTGAGCACGAAGACCGGCGCGTGGTACGGCGGGTTCGGCCCCCACCACCCGTTCCACTCGCGGTCCCAGGAACCGCGCACCGGGCCGAACATGTTGCGCCCCATGATGAACGCCTTCGTCTCGGCGAGGCGGTCCATCTGCCACTTCATCTCGTCGGCGTCCTCGACCCACGCGTGCAGCACGCTGCCCCAGCCGTCGCCGCCGTCGTCCCCGAACGGCCGGTCCTCGGCCTGGCCGAGCCCCGCCGAGTAGCCGTCGAGCGAGATCGAGAGATCGCACGTCACCTTGGTCATGCACCCCAGCCTGGCCCGCCGGATTCATGACGTCCAATGCCAAAACCGAGGCAGAGACATTGATAGCCTCGATGAATGCTCAGCCTCGTGCACCTCAAGGTGCTGGCGGCGGTGGCCCGGTACGGCTCGGTGACCGAGGCCGCGCACCGGCTGCACTACTCCCAGCCGTCGGTGAGCCACCACCTGGCGAGACTCGAAGCGGCCACGGGCGTGCAGCTCGTGCAGCGGGTCGGCCGCGGCATCCGCCTCACGCCGGAAGGACAGCTGCTCGCGAACCGCGCGGCCGAGATCCTCGGCAGGGTCGACGCCGCCACCGCGGAACTCGCCGCCCACGCCGGACTCCAGGCGGGCCGGGTGAGGGTCGCGGCCAACGCCTCGACGGCCGCGACGATCGTCCCGCGCGCGGCGGCGAAGCTGGCCGAACGCCATCCGGGGCTCGAACTCGGCCTGATCGAACGGCACCCCGTCGAGGCGCTGGAGATGCTGCGCCTCGGCGAGATCGAGATCGCCGTCGTCTTCCGGCACCCCGGGGAACCGAGGGAGGCCGGCTTCCGGTTCGTCCACCTCGGCGACGACCCGATCTACCTGATCAGCAGGCAGAAGGACGACAACCTCGCGAACCACCACGACTCACCGTGGATCGGCGGCTGCGACGCGTGCCAGGCCGAGCTGGAGACGGTGTGCCGCAGCGAGGACTTCGCGCCGCGGATCGCCTCCCACAGCGACGACATGGTCGTGGTGCAGGCGCTGGTCGCCGCCGGAGCGGGCGTCGCGATCCTGGCCGGACTGGGACTGCAGGCGCACCGCCGCCCCGACGTCGAGGCCAGCGAGCTCGCCGGCTTCCACCGCGAGATCCACGCCGTGACGTACGGCGACCCGCCCGATCCTCCGGGCGTGGCCGCCGCACTCACGGCGCTGAGCGAGTCGTTCAGCGCTTGAGGGTGAAGGTGAAGTCGCCGGTGACCTTGCCGGTCAACCGGATCGCCGACACCGCCCTGCCCTCGGCGACGAGCCGTTCGACCTCACCGCGCGTCAGTCCGCACGCGTCGGCGATCAGCCGCACCGGCCGGACCGGGATGCGCGCCTCGAACCGCACCGCCACGTCGATCACCTCCAGGTCCAGGTGATCCGAGCCGCCGGTGTCGAGCCGCCACGCGCCCTCCCAGTCGAGGGAGACGTGGTTGCGCTTCAGCAGCACCGGGTCCTTCAACAGTTCGGGTACCAGCGTGAGGTCGTTGACGTGCAACCGTTCCAGCAACGCCGGACGGACCGTGCGGACGTGCGCGCGTTCGAAGATCGTGAGCTTGGCCGTGTCCCCGCACCCCTCGCAGAGCACGAGGAGCCAGGCGTCGAGGACCTTGTGGTTGGCGTTGACCCGGAACTTGCCGCTCGGCCGGAACCGGTCGGACGCGCACACGTGACAACGTCGGCGGACAGCAGGAAGACAGGTGGGCACGACGGCCCAGGTGAAGAGCACAGGAGTACACCGTTCGGTGAGAAATCCGCAGCAAAGGGAGCACGACGCTCAATGAGCGACGCGCAACGAAGACCAGCGCTTGGGAAGACTCAAGAGATGTACAACGGTGCGTCCTTGCCTCGACGACTCAGTCGGGCAGGACCGTAACGGCCTGGGGCGGCACCATTCCACTCAATTTCGGGAGGGTCGTGGCGCCCAGCGCGGTCTCCAGCTGCTCCCACCGCGTCACGAGGTCGGAGAGCATCAGCATCATCACGTCCGGGAACGCGTACAGGAAGCTCTGATAGCGGTAGTGGTCGAGGTAGAACACCACCACGTCGTCTGTCAGCGCCGTCACGGACGTGGTGCGGGCGTTGAAGAACATGTCGTAGTGGCCCAGCAGCGCGCCCCGGCCGAGCACCGCCCGGTCGTAGATCCCGCCGAAGTCGATCTCGATCCGCCCGGACGCCACCAGGAACACGCCGTGCGCCTCGTCGTCCTCGTGGAACAACGTGTCGCCTGTCGTGTAAGGGATCTCGTCGAACATCGACGCGAGCGTCTCCAGTTCGGAGTCCGCCAGCGCGGAGAACAACCGCACGCCGTGGGGGTCGGCACTCTCCCTCAGGCACGCCACCCGTTCGACGAGCTCGGGCTCGGTGATGTGGTTCATCCGCATCCGCACGAACCGCAGCATCCGGTCGGTGTTGCGCGACTGAGCCCGCGACTTGCCCGCGCTCGGCGGCGTGTAGAGCTCCGAGTTCCCGCTGATCCGCGCTGCCTCGCGCAACCCCGTCTCGTACGCGCTGTGCACGCAGCCCCAGTGGTACGGATTCGTGCCCTCGCCGGCGAAGTGCAGCGAGCCGACCGGTTCCGCGAGTGTCGCGATGTCCTTCGACGACGACCCGACGCCGATGCAGGTGTAGGAACCCAGCGCGTACGGGTCTGACGACCAAGCCGTGCGCGAGACGCTAACCGGTGCCGGTGCGTCCTCCCCGAAGAGGTCCTGGACCACCGAGGTGGCGTACGCGGAAACGTCCTCTGTGGACCAGGTCTCCACCTCCCGGCCGAGTGAGGCGCCGAGCAGCATCACCAGGATCGGCTTGCCGTGCGACTTCCACATGCTGATCACGACGGTGGGGTGGCGGTCGGTGTCGCGGCACAGGTACCCGAACACGTACTGCTCGCGCGGCCAGAACGGCTCGTCGTAGTGCAGCGCGATCTTGTTGAGCGTGCCGAACCCGAGCCGTTCGATCGCCGACCGCTTGGCCTCCGGCAGCGGCGGCACGAACTCGACCGCACCCGCCTTCAGGACGCCCAACGGCAACGTGACCAGCACCTTGTTCGCCTCGAACACGCCCTGGTCCGTGGTCACGCGCCCTTCCTCGACGCGCGTGACCACGTGCCCGAGCCGGACGTCGAGCCCGTCGGCCAGAGCGTCCACAACGGACTGGTAGCCCTGGTGCAACGTGCTGTCGCCGTACCCGTAGACGAGATAGCCCTCTTCCCAGTGCTTCAGGGAGAGCTTGTCCGGATCCTCCGCCGCGTCCTCGCGCAGGATCACGTTCAGGTGGTACCGCACGGCCTGTTCGTCCTCGGGGGACAACCGGCGTTCGGCCAGCACGGCCGTCATCGCCTCACCCAGCGAGCTGTCCGGGTGGTCGGCCTTGCGGGCCAGCGCGGCGCGGTGTTCCAGTTCGTGCAGCACCTCGTCGGCCAGTTCCAGCGTCCGGCTCTTGTAGCGGTGACTGACGGCCCTGCGGTCCGCTCCGAACAGGTCGAGGCTGTCGAACCCGCCGGTGTAGGCGCTGTCCCCGCCCACGTAGCTGTACGGGATGCCGAGGTCCTCGACCAGTTCCGTGATCGGGTTGCCGTCCGTGCCGTGGATCCAGTGCGCGCCCAGGTCGACCCCGTGCCCGTCGGTCCAGATCCGGCCGCCGACGCGGTCCCGCGCCTCCAGGACGACCACGGGATGACCCAGGTCGCGCAGCTCGCGCGCCGCCGTCAGGCCGGCCACACCCGCACCCACCACCAGGACGCTCGGTCTCGCGTCCTCACCACCAGATACCGAAGGCATCGCTCGATTGTCGGGCAACCATCCGTGCCCGAACATTCCCGGATCGTGTGCTCGCGCTGGGCCGTCCGGGTTGTCCGCGAGCGTCCCGAAATTCGACGTCAGAGCCGTCACCAGCACTGCGCTCCCCGAGGGAACCGGGACTACCAGGTAGTGACTTGATCTACAACCGCCGGTATAACTTGTTCTCATGCGCCCACAGTGAGGAAGATCACATGACCCACACAATGACGTGTGACAACGGTTTTGAAGGTCCTTCACGACGTTCGTTCATAGCTGGAACAGGTTCTATTCTTGGGGCAGTCGCCCTCGGGGGTGTCGCTCCGGTGGCACGGGCGGCGGCCTCGATCTCCGACGCGGCAGTCGTTCCCGCCCTGGTGATCGGCACCGGCTACGGCGGCAGCGTGACGGCCCTGCGGCTCGCCCAGGCCGGTGTCGACGTCCACATGGTCGAGATGGGCATGGCGTGGGACACCCCGGGCTCGGACGGGAAGATCTTCGCGAACACCACGACCCCGGATCAGCGGTCCTTCTGGTTGCGGACCAAGACGAAGCAGCCGCTGAGCCACTTCCTGGGCATCCCGATCGACAAGAACATCCCGAAGTACACGGGCATCCTCGACGCCGAGGAGTTCCCCGGCATCACCGTCTACCAGGGACGTGGCGTCGGCGGCGGCTCGCTCGTCAACGGCGGCATGGCCGTCACGCCCAAGCGCGAGAACTTCGCCGACGTGCTGCCGACGGTGAACGCCGACGAGATGTACAACACCTACTACCCGAGGGCGAACGTGGAGCTCGGCGTCGGCCTGATCAGGGCGGCCTGGTTCGACTCGACCCCGGCCTACCAGTACGCGCGGGTCGGCCGGAAGCACGCCCAGCGGTCGAACTTCCCGTACGTCTTCGTGCCCACCGTGTACGACTGGAACTACATGGAGCAGGAGGCCGCCGGGACGGTGCCGAAGTCGGCGCTGGCGGGGGAGATCCTGTTCGGCAACAACTACGGCAAGAAGTCGCTGCAGAAGACCTACCTCAGCAAGGTCAGGGCGACCGGTCGCGTCACGATCTCACCGCTGCACCGGGTCATCGACGTCCGGCCGGCGACCGGTGGGTACAAGGTCACCATCGAGCAGCTCAACACCACCGGTGACGTGGTGACGACCAAGGAGGTCACCGCGGCGAAGGTGTTCTTCGCGGCGGGCAGCGTCGGCACCAGCAAGCTCCTGGTCAAGTTCAAGGCCACTGGAGCTCTGCCGAACCTGAACGGCGAGGTCGGCAAGGGCTGGGGCGACAACGGCAACGTCATGTGCGGCCGCGCGAACCACATGTGGGACGCGACCGGATCGCTGCAGTCGTCCATCCCGACCCTGGGCATCGACAACTGGGCCGCGGGCGGCGCCTTCGCCGAGGTGGCGCCACTTCCGACCGGCATCGAGACCTACGCGTCGTTCTATCTGTCGATCACGAAGACGCCGAACCGCGCCCAGTTCACCTGGAACGCCTCCACGGGCAAGGCCGAGCTGAACTGGCAGACGTCGTGGAAGGAGGTCTCGATCAACGCGGCGAAGTCCATCTTCGACAAGATCAACTCGAAGGAGGGGACGATCTACCGGACCGACCTCTTCGGCGTGTACAAGATCTGGGGCGACCACCTGACGTACCACCCGCTGGGCGGCGCGATCCTCGGCAGGGCGACCGACAACTACGGCCGCCTGCAGGGGTATCCGGGCCTGTACGTCATGGACGGGTCGCTGATTCCCGGCAGCACCGTGGTGAACCCGTTCGTCACGATCACGGCGCTCGCCGAGAGGAACATCGAGAAGATCATCGCCACCGACTTCTGAGCAGTCCACTCAGGACCGGTCAGAACTTCGGCAGCACGCACATCGCGTCGAGGCCGAACACCCGGTTCAACCGGCCGAACACGAGCCAGGCCCCGACGCTCATCGTGAGTTCCACGATCTCCACCTGCGTGTAGTGCTGGGTCATCCGCGCCCAGAACTCGTCGTCGAGACCGTGGTGATCCAGTGCGTACCGCTCGGCGTACTCCGCGGCCAGCTTCGCCCGGTCGTCGAGTGCGCCGGTGGTGCGCCACTGGGTCACCGCCTCGAGGAACTCCTCCTCGACCTTCACGCCGTCGCGTTCGGTGCGGAAGTCCAGGCAGAACATGCAGCCGTTGATCTGCGCGATCCGCAGCCGGGCCGCCTCGAACTCGCGCAGTCCCAGCGTGGTGTGCTGGTAGACGGCGAGCGAGAGGGTGGCCGCGGCCATGCCGATGCCCGGCACGAGTTCGCCCCACACGTACCCGATGGGGTCCTTGCCCTCGGGGATGTCGATGTTCACGGCCTGCCCCTTCCGAGTTTGCCGGCGACCGGCCGCAACGGGACGTCGAGCGCGTCGTACAGGCCGGGTTCCTGCTCGGCCAGCCAGTCGAGGGCGTTGACGATGCGGCCGACCGCCGTGGCGTTGCCGCCCGCGGACCGGTTCTCGCCCTCGTCCACGGCCTCGACGGACACCTCGATGCGCGGCTGTCCCTCGATGATCACCTTGTGCGCGCCGTCGCCGGACGGCGGCATCGGCCAGTCCGTGGCGCACGAGGCGTGGATGCGCGTGACGTGCTCGATCACGATCAACGGCTCGCCGCCGACGATGCCCTGCACCTCGAACCGGATCGCGCCCTGCGTGCCCTGCTCGAACTCGCCCATGGTCCGCGTCGTCACCGTCTCGTCCAGCGCACGCCGGTCGACGGTCTCGCGGATCTCCTCGATCTCGACGCCCAAAGCCCGCGCCATCAGCCGGATCTGGCCGCCCCAGATCATCGTCGGGACGGTCGGCATGATCATGGGTGCCTGGTAGTCGAGCGGCTGCCCGAACCCGATCAGCCACCGCACCGCGTCGGGCTGGTCGTAGGTCGAGTAGTCGAAGATCTCCTGACACCGCACCGCGTCGATGGTGTGGCCGAGGCCGCTCACGATCAACGGCAGCACGTCGTTGCCCCAGCCCGGGTCCACGCCGGACACGAACAGCGACCCGCCGCCTTCCTTGATCGCGGCTAGAACTGGTTCTCGAAGCTCCGGCGGCGCGCTGCGGTGGTCGTAGAGCGCGTAGAGCGACGGCGTGACGACGACCGCGCCCGCCCTGATCGCCTTCGTGATGTCGGCGAGGGCGTCGTCCGGCCGGATGTCGCCGGAGGCGGCGTACACGACCGCGCGCGGACTCGCGGCCAGCACCGCGTCGATGTCGGTGGTGGCCGCGACTCCGAGCTCGTAGCCGAGTCCGGCGAGCTCACCCGCGTCCCGGCCGGCCTTCTCGGGGTTGTGCACGATCACGGCCGTCAGCTTCAACCCCGGATGAGCCTCGACGGCGCGAATCGCGCTGCGGCCCACGTTCCCTGTGCCCCACACCACTGTGGCGATCATGCGGGTAGCGTAACTAGAACACGTTTCAGTTTTCAAGGGTCCATCAGGTGTAGAGCTTCAGCCCCGCGAGTTGCCCGGCCGGCCAGCCGGTGTTGCCGGTGAACGTGAGCCGCACGTACCTGACCTGCGTGCCCGGCAGCGTGGCCGTCGCGGAGTTGCCCGTCGCGGGGTCGAAGACGTACCCGGTCTGGGTTGCCAGAGGGCTGAACTGCTGACCGTTCGTGCTGCCCTCGATCGTCACGGTCTGGGTGCGCCTGCCCCACGCGGGGTTCGGTGGGAGCGTGAGCACGGCCCGTTCGAGCGCGGCGGCGGAGCCGAGGTCGACCTGGAGCCACTGCGGGAACGCGTTGTTCGCGCTCTCCCAGTACGAGTGCGGGTCGCTGTCGACGGCGAACCCGCTGCCGTAGTGCTGGGTCTGCGAGCTTTGCGTCGTCGGGCGCCCGGCGGCCAGGTCGACGTCCGGGGTGGGCGGGCCGCCGAGCCACGGCTGGGTGGGCCTGATCGCCGTGAGTGCGATCTGCCCCTTGAGCATCCGGCCGCCGTCGCCGGTGAGGCGCATGTAGTAGTCGGCCGAGCAGCGGGTGCCGTCCTCGTCCAGCGCCAGGTACCCGGACCCGGCGGGCACGTCGGCCTGCGTCTCCGCGGTCTTGCAGATCTGGTTGCCCTCGTTGAACTCGTCGAACATCGAGATGTAGATGCCCTGCGCGCCCAGGCGGACCATGTTGTAGAACTGCCGCCACATGAAGTCGCCGTGCAACCGTTGGCGCGACCCGACATCGCCCGGCAGCACGCACGGCTGGTAGTCGATCCCGCGCGCGTTGCACTCGGCCTGGTCGGGCTGGTTCACGTTGGTGTAGAAGCGATCCGTGTCCGCGGGCGTGCCGATCCGGCCGACCATCCACGGCGAGATCATGTCGAAGCTGCGGTAGACGTTCGCGAAGCCCTGCCGCGAGTCCTCGATCTCCAGTCGCCAGTGCGTGGGCACGCCACCGATCACGTAGCAGCCGCGCGCCTTGAACCAGTTGATCACGTCCTGGCACGGCTCCGGTGCGAACGGCCGGCCCGGGTCGTTGAAGCCGAAGCCCCAGATGCAGACGACGGGCTTGCCGTTCTGCCGCGCATAGGCGGGGGAGGAGGTGTACGCGGACATCTTGTTCAGCCAGTCGGTCTTGATCTCAGACTGCATGTTCGTCCAGTTCGTGACGTCGTACATGATGTAGAACTTGCGGCCGGTCGCCTCGGCCGCCGGCCGGACGTGCGCGGTGACGGCGTCGCGGATCGGGCCCTCGCCGCCGGTCGGGTTGAAGCGCTGCAACGCCGCCGTGTCGATGTTGTGGTCGCGCATCCACTGGAAGTGCACGTCGACGGTCTGGCGGTCGTAGTTGGAGAACAGCGTCGCGGGGCGTCCGTCGTTCAGGTTGGCGAACGCGGTCTGGTACGTGCGCGTGTAGTCGCGGACGTCCGGCCAGGCGACGATCGAGCTGGTCGGGGGCGCGGGCGGCCGGCTCCAGTCGTTGTTCCAGTGCCACCAGCCGTCGAGGGGGGAGTTGTCTCCCCGGCAGGCGAACCAGCCCTGGTACCCGACGGTGATCTTGCCGACGACGTCGCCGGGTGGGCCGGCCGCCCGCGCCGGGGCCGGCAGGACCCCCAGCGCGGGAACGGCGAGCGCGGTGCTGAGCAGTGTTCGGCGTGACAGGGACATCGCGAACTCCTTTGTCGGCGATTCGACTCCAGAGTGCAAGATGTGAACAGGATCACGCAAGAATTTGACGAACCGGGATTCCTAGGTCCCCGGACAGAGGTGGATGGGCAGGACCGTGCCGCCGGAGACCGCCACCTGGACCTTGCCGATCACGAACCCCGGGCCGGTGGAGAGCCGGAAGTCGGAGGCGGCGTTCTGCCGGTTGCCGAACCCGGCGTCGGGCAGTGTGAATGTCGCCTGCTTCCACGTGCCGGTGCCGGTGTTGGTCACCGACTGGCTGCCCCGGTAGGCCTCGGTCGTCGAGTCGTACTGCACGTTCCAGGTGGTCGTGCCCTGGTCGAGGTAGTCGACGGTGATCGTCGCGGTGTGGGCCGAGCCGGGTGGGACGAGGTCGTCGGTGACGGCGAAGTACAGGTACGGGTTGAGGGTTCTGCGGCCGCCGTCGACCGGTTCGCTGCGGCCGTCGTCGTTGTCCCGGCGCTGGAGGCCGCACTCGGTGTCGGTGGCGGAGAGGGTCACGCACGTCGTGGCCCTGCCGTCCGCCGCGGCGACAGTGACGGTGATCGTGCCGCCGGGCAGGGCGCCGTCGTCGAAGGTGATCGGCACCGGGTGGTAGCCGGACGGGGTGTCGGCCGCGACGGCGATCGTCACCTGCTGCGGCTGGCCGTTCAGCACGCCGGACGACGGGGTGACGGTGATGCCCGGTGGTGGCTTGGCGGTCCAGCGCACGGTGTCCGCGCGGCCGTCGGCGTCGACCGTGCCGATGGTGGCGGGGAATGACGTGCCCTGCGTCGCGACGACCTGGCCGGTCGGGCTGGTGTAGCCGATCGCGCCCTTCTGACCCTCCGAATAGGACGGTGGCGGCGAGGTCGTCGCCCAGGTGCGGTTCGGTTGCGCGGACAGCGCGAAGTCGAGCGTGCCGCCGTCGCGCAGGATCGAGGCCGGCAGCGCGGTGTTGTTCCAGGTCCGGCCGTTGAGGGTGAGCTTCTGGACGTACGGCTTGTCCGCCGCGGCCGAGGGGGCGTTGATCGTGATCTTCCGGCCGTTGGCCAGGTGGATCACGGCCTTCTGGAACAACGGACTGGCGAGCGCCAGGTCGGTCGTGCCGGGCGTGACGGGGTACGCGCCGAGCGCGGCCCACACGTACCAGGACGACTGCGCGCCGAGGTCGTCGTTGCCCGGTTCGCCGTTCGGGGTGGCCGAGAAGAGCTGCGTCTGGATGCGGCGCACGACCTCCTGGGTCTTCCAGGGCTGCCCGGTGTAGTCGTAGAGCCACGGCGTCGCGAAGTCGACCTCGTTGCCCGACCACTGGTACGGCACGTTCGGGCCTGCGTTGAGCTGCTTGAAGAACACGTCGGCGCGCTGGTTGACGGCGTCACGGCCGCCCATCGCGGTGATCAGGCTCGCCATGTTCTGCGGGACGAGGTAGTTGTACTGCGCGGCGTTGCCCTCGTCGAAGCCGTCCTGCCCGAACTGGCCGGGCTTCGGCGGCACGAAGCCGGGACCCGCCGGGAACGCGCCGGTGCTGTCCTTGGGCCGCAGGTAGCCGGTGCCGCCGTCGAAGACGTTCTGCCAGTTCTGGCCGCGCGCCGCATAGGTGCGAGCCACCTCGGGTTTGCCGGTGGCGGCAGCGAACCGGGAGAGCGCGAAGTCGTCGACCGCGTACTCCAGCGTCTGCGACCCGCCGAGTCGCACGTGGCCCTGCTCCGAGCGGTCGTTGGGCACGTACCCGAACTTCTGGTAGTCCACCACGCCCTGCCGTTGCTGGTAGGCGAAGCCCGGCGGGGCGTGGGTGGTCGCGCCCTTCAGCATGTACTGCAACGCCTTCGCGGTGTCGAAGTTCCGCGCGCCGAACGCGTGCAGCGACGCCAGGAACGGGGTGGCGTTGTCGCCGCTCATCACGCCGGACTCGGAGTTCATCACCGGCCACTTGGGCAGCCAGCCGAACTGCTCGGCGTCGTTGACCAGCGACTGCGCCAGGTCGCTCGCGATGTCCGGGCGCAGCAACGCCTGCAGCGCGGCGAGGCAGCGGTAGGTGTCCCAGAGCGAGAAGTTGGCGTACTGGACCTTCTGCGGTGCGCGGACCGCGTGGATCTGGTTGTCGAAGCCGATGTACCGGCCGTCCACGTCGCTGAACGTCGTCGGGTACAGCAGCGAGTGGTAGAGCGCGGTGTAGAACGTCCGCAGGTGCTCGGGGGTGCCGCCGCCGACCTGGATGCGCGACAGGTTGTCGTGCCAGAGCTTCTTGGCCGCCGTCTTGATCGGAGCGAGGTCCCAGCCGGGGATCTCGGAGCGCATGTTGTTCTGCGCGCCCTCGGTGCCGACGAACGAGATGGCGACCTTGGCCTTCACGGTCTGGTCAGTGCGCGTGTCGAACGTCAGGTAGCCGCCGGAGCGCGGGCCGGAGACGTCGAGGGTGCCGGGCTTGACCGTGGTGCCGTCCCAGCTGCCGACCGTCGTGAAAGGACGGTCGAACTCCAGCGCGAAGTGGACGGTGTAGCTGTGCTGCTTGCCGCAGAAGTCACCCGTGGTCGCGGATCCGACCACGGTCCGGTCGCCGGTGGTGCGCAGGGACGCGGCCTTGTTGCCGTTGAGACTCGCGCCCGCCTTGATCAGGACGCGGGCCTGGTCGGTCGCCGGGAACGTGTAGGACGACAGCCCGGTGCGGGTCGCGGACGTCATGTCGACGCGGACGTTCGAGTCGGCCAGCGTCACCGCGTACTCGCCGGCCTTCGCCGTTTCGGTGCTGTGCGAGAACGTCTCCGTGCGGTTCCACGGCGTTGTCCCGATGTCGCCGACGATCGGCAGGATCGGGACGTCGCCGTACTGGGTGCAGCCGACCGAGGCGTGCGTCAGGCTGAAGCCTCTGATCTTGTCGCTGTCGTAGTGATAACCGGCGTACGCACCAGGTGTGTCCGGGCTCCACTGCAGCATGCCGAACGGCACGGCGGGGCCGGGGAAGTTGTTGATCTGGCCGACCGACTCGCCGCCGCTGCCCGTGCCGATCATCGGGTCGACGTGCGAAACAGGGTCTGTGACCAGGGAAACGGCCGTTGCGGGTGGTGTGGTGACACCGAGGACCAGCAGGGCTGCCACCACGCTCCGTGATAACACAGTTGCACAGCGCATGGGCTTTGACTATCGGTTTTTGATCAAACCTTGTCAATACTCAGCAGGTTGGGGGCTTCGGCCAGCACGAGCGCCGCCGCACCCCTGGCGCTCGCGCCGTCGCCGAGCGCGCTGCCGACGACCTGGAGCTCGCCGTGCAGGTCGCCCAGCGAGTTGCGGCGCAACGCCCGGCGGATCGGGTCGAACAGCACCGCACCCGCCGCCGCCAGCTCACCGCCGACGACCACCAGCTGCGGGTTGAGCGTCATGACCGTCATGGCGAGCGTCCGGCCGACGGCCTCGCCCGCGTCCTCGACCGCGCGGACGGCTCCGCGATCGCCGTTGTCCAGCAACGTCATCAGCTCGGCGTTGGTGACCGTCCGGCCCCAGCTGCGGGACAGCAGCCGGGCGATGGCTGCCGGGCTCGCGATCGTCTCCAGGCAGCCGCGGTTGCCGCACCGGCAGACCTCGCCGCGCGGGTCGACGGAGATGTGCCCGAGCTCGCCGACCAGGCCGTCGTGGCCGAGCAGCATTCGCCCGTCGCACACCACCCCGGCGCCGATGCCCGCCGAGAGTCGCAGGTAGACGACGTCGTCGCAGTGCCGGGCCACGCCGTAGCGGCGTTCGGCGACCACGCACGCGTTGGCGTCGTTGACGACCAGGGTGCGCAGGCCGGTCCGGCCGGTGAGCATCTCCGCCGGTTTCGCGCCGGCCCACGCGGGCATGATCCCCTCGGCGCGCAGCATCCCCGTGCGGCGGTCGACCGGGCAGGCGATGCCGACACCCAGCCCCAGCACGGATCTTCGCTCGACCCCGGCGTCCTCCAGCGCCGTCTCGACCAGTCCGGCGGCGGTGGCGACGGCGTGCTCGGCCGAGCTGTCGACGTCGAGCTCCACGGTGTCGTCCCAGACCGGGGTGCCGGCCAGGTCGGCGAGGACCAGCCGGGCGTGGTCGTGACCGAGGTCGAGCCCGAACGCGTACCCGGCCTCCGGCACGAGCGAGACGACCTGCGGCGGACGGCCGAGGCGGATCGCCACCGAGCTCTGCTCCCGCACGAGTCCCTCGCGCGCCAGGTCGGCGACGAGCGAACTGATGGTCGCCCGGGACAAGCCGGTGTGCCGCACCAGATCGCCCCGCGAGACCTCGCCGATCTCGCTCAACGCCTGGAGAACGCGCAGGCGGCCGAGCCGCCGCAGGTTGGCCGGAGTCGCTGACACAGATCAACTCTATCCGCTGACTTCTTCCGACTTTGAGCGAAAGTTTGTACCGGAACTGGCGCAAATTCTTGACTTGTGTCCGCGATCGGCGGAACCGTGAACTCTTCGTTACGAAGGCTCACTCCGGTCCTGGCGGAGGCCCCCATGTCGCGTCGCATGCTGCCCATTTTCGTTGCTGCGCTTGCCTTTTCCGGCGGTGTCGTGGCGTCGGTCCCGGCCGTCGCGGCCGCGGAGACACCGATCTACCGCGACACCCGGTACACGTTCGCGGAGAGAGCGGCGGACCTGGTGGCGCGCATGACGTTGCCGGAGAAGGTGCGGCAGCTGCACACCAACAACGCCCCGGCGATCCCCCGGCTCGGCGTGCAGCAGTACACGTACTGGAGCGAGGGCCAGCACGGCATCAACCGGCTCGGCGGCGACGCGGGCGGTGGCGGGCAGGGGTCCGTGGACAACGTGAAGGCCACGAGCTTCCCGGTGAACTTCGCCGCCGCGATGTCGTGGGACCCCGCCCTGATCCACGCGGAGACGACCGCGATCTCGGACGAGGCCAGGGGATTCCTGGACAAGTCGTTGTTCGGCGCCGCCCAGAACAACATCGGGCCGGACGTGAACGAGTACGGCGACCTGACGTACTGGGCGCCGACCGTGAACATGGACCGCGACCCGCGCTGGGGCCGCACCGACGAGGGCTTCGGCGAGGATCCGCACCTGGTCAGCAAGATGGCCGGGGCGTTCGTCAACGGCTACCAGGGCAACACGATCGACGGCGTCGCGACCACCCCGTACCTCAAGGTCTCCGCGACCCTGAAGCACTACGCGCTCAACAACGTCGAGGACGACCGGCTCTCCGGCAACTCCGCGACCACCGAGGCCGACCTGCGGCAGTACTACCTCAAGCAGTTCCAGAACCTGATCGAGCACGACCACGCCAGCGGCCTGATGACGTCCTACAACTCGATCAACGGCACGCCCGGCGCGGTCCACGGTTACCTCGTGAACCAGCTGGCGCAACGCACCTACGGCTTCGACGGCTACTCGGTGTCGGACTGCGACGCGATCGCGACGGTCTGGCAGCCGCCGCCCACCGGTCACCTCTGGGCGGCGCCGGGCTGGCGGTCCGCGATCGAGGGAGCGCAGGTGGTGTGGACCCAGACGTCCACGGGTCGCAAGATCCCGGCTGCCGCGGGTGCGCTGGCGTGGGGGCTCCGGGCCGGGACGCAGCTCAACTGCGAGGGCGCCAACGCGACGCTCGCCAATGTCCAAGCCGCGATTGACGCAGGCATCCTGTCCGAAGGCGTGCTGGACGCGTCGCTGGTGCGGGTGTTCACGATGCGGATGGCGACCGGGGAGTTCGACCCGGCCGACCGCGTGGCGTACACGAAGATCACCAAGTCCGTGCTGGAGAGCCCGGCGAACCAGGCGCTCGCCACGAAGGTCGCCGACAACTCGTTGGTGTTGCTGAAGAACCAGGGCAACGTGCTTCCCGCCGACCCCGCGCGGACGTCACGAGTGGTGGTGCTCGGCGACCTGGCGGGCAAGGTCACGCTCGGCGGGTACAGCGGCAAACCGACCCACACGGTCAACGCCGTGCAGGGCATCCAAGCCGCGTTGCCGGGTGCGTCGGTGCTCTTCGACGCGGCCTCGACCTCCACGTCGGCGACCGGTCCGGCGGTGCTGTCCGAGGCCACGAAGTCGGCGGTTCGGGCCGCTGACCTGGTCGTGGTGTTCGCGGGCACGGACATGGAGGTCGCGCGGGAGGGCAAGGACCGGCCCACCATCGCGATGCCGGGCAACTACACGTCGTTGATCGACCAGGTGTCGGCGCTGGGGAACCCGCGCACGGTGCTGGCGATCCAGGCGATGGGGCCGGTGACGTTCGACCAGGCGAAGGTGCCCGCGGTCGTGTTCAGCGGCTACAACGGCCAGAGCCAGGGCACGGCCTTGGCGAACGTGCTGTTCGGGAGGCAGAACCCGGACGGGCACCTCAACTTCACCTGGTACCGCGACGACTTGCAGCTCCCGTCGATGCAGAACTACCGGTTGAACGCGGCGGGCACCGGTGGGCTCGGCCGCACCTACCAGTACTTCACCGGCACGCCGGCCTACCCGTTCGGTCACGGCCTGAGCTACAGCACGTTCCGCTTCGCGAACCCGACGGTCGACCGCACCTCGGCCGCGCCCGGCGACACGGTCACCGTCAGCCTCGACGTCACGAACACCGGCTCGCGTGCGGGCACCACCGTGGCCCAGGTCTACGCCGCCACACCCGGCGCCGGTACCGGTGACGTGCCGCGGCAGCGGCTCGCCGCGTTCCAGAAGACCCGTCTGTTGCAGCCCAACGAGACGCAACGCGTCGTGCTGCCGGTGAAGATCCGCGACCTCGCCCAGTGGGACACGGCGGCCAAGCGCGAGGCGGTGCCGGCGGGCACCTACCAGTTCCGGGTGGGTACGGACGCCGCCACCATCACCTCGCGCCACGACGTGCGGGTGAGCGGAACGCTGACGCCCCAGGTGAAGCACGTGACGGTGCAGCCGGAGGCCGTCGTGCACAAGCCGGGTCAGACGTTCGACCTGAAGGCCCGGAACCGCTGGCTGGCCACGGACACGAACGTCACCGCGGACCACGTGGTCGAGGCGGTCAACGACGACCAGACCTTTGTGGACCTGAGCCGCGCGCAGATCTCCTACCGCAGCAGCAATCCCGCCGTGGCCTCGGTCGACGCGCAGGGGATCGTGCGGGCGATCAAGGACGGCGCCGCGACCATCACCGCGACCGTGAACGGCGTCTCCGGCTCTGCGCCGATCGTCGTCAGCGGCACGCTGACCAGCACCGTTCCGTCGATCCTGGCGCCCGGCGCGACCGGCGTCGCCTCCACGACGTTCACCAACGGCAGCGCGGCGGACGTGCGCGGCCTGACCGTCGGGATCACCGTGCCGTCCGGCTGGACCGCGACGGCTACCACCCCGACGACGTTCGACCGGGTCGCCGCCGGAGCTTCGGTCACGGTGCGGTGGAACGTCACCGAGACCGCGACACCGGGCTCCTACTCGCTGGGCTTCACCGCCACCTCGGCGTTCGGCACGTTCAGCTCTGAAGGCACGGTCAAGGTTCCGTACGCCTCGGTCTCGGCTGCTTTCACCAACACCGGCATCTCCAACGACAACCAGCCCGTCCAGGGAGCGTTCGACGGCAGCGGGCTGAACTACTCGGCGCAGGCGCTGGCCTCCGCCGGGCTGGCGGCCGGACCGGTGACCGTCGGCGGCATCGGCTTCACCTGGCCCGCGGCGAACGTGCCGAACAACGTCGTGGCAGGCGGCCAGGTCGTGCCGGTGAACGGCTCCGGCAGGCTGCTCGGCTTCCTCGGCTCCAGCGCGTTCGGCAGCACCTCGGCACCCGGCACGATCGTCTACACCGACGGCAGCACGCAGAGCTACTCGCTGTCGTTCGCCGACTGGTGGTCGGGCAACGCCCTGCCCGGCACGTCGATCGCCGCCGCCACCCCGTACATCAACGTCGGCCCGAACAGCACCCGCCAGGACCAGCGCGTGCACGTCTACCTCGCCTGGGCACCGCTCGACCCGGCCAAGACCGTGAAGTACGTGGTCCTGCCGGACATCGCGCCGTCCCAGGTGCCGAACACCCCGGCGATGCACCTGTTCGCCGTCGGCGTCGGCACCTCGACGGACGCGATCGTCGGCGCGGACCTCGGCACCACCGACGTCCCGCACGGCGCGTGGATCAAGGACGGCGACGACGGCCGGACCGTCCCGGTCACCGTGGGCGGCAGAACCGGCCGCACCACCACGGGTTCCGCGTCACCGTTCATGTACTTCGACATCGACGACAGCATCGTGCCCGGCGGCAGCTACCAGGCCGCCGCGCACGTGACGTACTTCGACCGCGGCACCGCGACCTGGAACATCCAGTACGACTCCTACGGCAACGTCGGCAACAACGCCTACCGCGACTCGGCGTTCGTCACGAACACCGCCAGCGAGACGTGGAAGACGGCGGTGATCCCGTTGCCGGAGGCGGCTTTCCTCAGCCGGCAGAACAACCACTCCGACCTGAGGTTGCAGATCGGCACGAACGGGCAGGCGATCGGCCAGGTGAAGTTCGTGGTGGGCGGCGGCAACGTCGTGCCCATCCACCTGATGTGACGTCAGCGGCTCGACGGTGGGAAGCGCCCGTCCAGACTGCCGAGCGCGACCAGGTCGGTGTACTGGTCCTGCCACGACCTCTCGGTGGCGAGCAGGTCGGAGAGCCGCTGCACCCACGTGTCGTCCACGGTGTCCGGGGAGCCCGCCGAGAGGTGACCGGCGGTCTCCTCCCGGGCCCTGAGCCATTCGGACAACGTCGGTTCGAGCGCGGGACCACCTGCGTCTTCTGGCATGGGCCGACCGTACGCCGTGCGCGTGACCTGTGCCGGTGCGCTACTGTGGCGGAAGTCGGGGTACCAGGTGTCGGCAACCAGCCGCCGCGGTTCCCGATCCCCGTCCGGTCCGGCGTTCTCCGGCCGGAGACAGGAGCGCCGGCTTGCAGCCGGATCGCCAGAACTCCTTTTCTTCTCCTCGATCTCAGCACCCGGCGAGTGGCTTCGCCCAGGCTCGTCAGGCGGCCGAACAGGCCGAATCCCATCAGCAGCACCAGGCGGCCCGGCGCGTCGCGGAACATTCCCGCGACGCGAGCGACTGCCGTGACCTGCTGTCCATGCTCGGCCTGGCGAACCTGCCGGCGTCCACCGGCTCAGAAGGAGCACGCGCGTGACTCGAGGAACTGTCAAGTGGTTCAACGGAACCAAGGGTTTCGGCTTCATCGCTCCCGAAAGCGGCGGCCCTGACCTGTTCATGCACTACTCCGAGGTGCGGGACTACGACTCCGGTGGCATCCCGGACAACCAGCTGGTGGAGTTCGAGGTCACCCAGGGACCGAAGGGACCGCAGGCGGTCTCCGTGCGCATGCTCTGAGGTCAGTCGGGCAGCAACGGCACGGAGATCCCCGGATCACGGCCGAGCAGCGCCGCCCGCGTCACCGACCTGGACCCGAACCGGTCGCGCACGACGTCCAGAGCGGCGTCGAGCGCGGCCGGTTTCCGTTCCTCGAACGGCAGCACCAACTGCATCGGGGTGTCGTTCTGCAGGTTGGTGAGCGACAGGCCGAGCAACGTGATGCCGCGGTTCTCGATCATCGGCATCGCCCCGGCCAGCAGTTCCCGCGCCGCTGCCAGCAGGACCTCGGTCTCGGTCGTGGGATGCGGGATCGTGTGCGACCGGGTCGCGCGCGAGAAGTCGGCGAACCGGAGACGGAGGATCACTGTCCGGCACGCGCGTTCGGCCGTGCGCAACCGGCGCGAGATGCCGTCGATCAACGACGCCAGGATCGCGTCCAGGTCGTCGCGGGTGCGTTCGCGCCGGCCCAGCGCGCGTTGGGACCCGATCGACCGGCGTCTTCGTCCAGTTTGGACCGGACGCGGGTCGTGGTTGTGCGCCAACGCGAACAGGTGCCGGCCCGCCGCCTTGCCGAGCATCGACACGAGCGCGACCTCGCCGAGCCGGGCGACCTCGCCGACCGTCCGCAGGCCCAGGCCGTGCAGCTTGGCGGCCGTCACGTCGCCGACGCCCCACAGCCGTTCGACGGGCAACGGGTGCAGGAACGCCAACTCGCCGTCGGCCGGCACGACCAGCAGCCCGTCCGGCTTGGCCACCCCGCTCGCGACCTTGGCGAGGAACTTCGTGCGCGCCACCCCGACCGTGATCGGCAGGCCGACCTGGTCCAGCACGGTTGCCCGCAGGCGTGCGGCGACCACCTCGGGCGGCCCCGCGATCCGGTGCAGGCCACCGACGTCGAGGAACGCCTCGTCGATCGACAGGCCCTCGACCAGCGGCGTCGTGTCGCGGAAGACCTCGAACACGGCCTTGCTCGCGGCCGTGTAGGCCGAGAACCGGGGCGGCACGACGATCGCGTGTGGACAGAGCCTGCGCGCCTTCGCCCCGCCCATCGCGGTGCGCACGCCGAACGCCTTGGCCTCGTAGCTCGCCGCCAGCACCACCCCGCCGCCCACGATCACCGGGCGTCCGCGCAGCTCAGGCGCGTCCCGCTGCTCGACCGACGCGTAGAAGGCGTCGAGGTCGGCGTGCAGGATCGGGGTGCTCACGAACACATGTTCGCATCCGTCACCCGTTCAGAACAGTGTCCGCTCACGTGAGCGCGCGGGCGATCGGCCAGGCGCCGGGGGAGGTGTTGGACAGGACGGTGATCGTCTTGCCGGTGTGCGGGTCGTGCGTGGACTTGAACGACGCACCCGCGTCGTACCCGGCGAGGATGATGGTGTCGTTCGTTTCGTGCAGCCAGAAGCCGAGCCCGTACCGCAGTTGTTCTTCGGGCACGTCGTGGCGCGGCTTCGTGACGGTCTGCGCGTGCTCGCCCGCGAACAGGGCGTGCCAGAACTTCGTCATGTCGCCCGCGGTGGTGTAGATGCCGCCGTCGCCGTTCGGCACGACCGGCAGGTGGAAGACGTTCGTGCGGTCCGACCCCTCCAGGTAGCCGACGGCCGCGTCGCCGGGGAGCTCGTCGGAGCGCAGGAAGTCCGTGCGGCTCATGCCGGCCTGCGTGAGCACCCGGTCGCGGACGAGGTCGTGGTAGCCGCGGCCACTGGCCCGTTCGGCCAGCAGTGCGAGCACGACGAAGCCGCCGTTGCAGTAGCCGAACCGTTCGCCCGCCTTGAACTTCGTCGGAATCCCGTCGAGCAACGGCAGGAACGACTCGGTGGTCGTCAGCTCGTGCACCGCCCCGATGACGTAGTCGTTCGCCTCCCAGTCGCCTTCCTCGTCGAGGTAGTCGCCGATGCCCGAGGTGTGCGTGAGGAGGTGTTCGACCGTCACGTCGGCGGCGATCAACGGCAGGTCGTCGCCGAGGAGTTCGCGGGCCGTGGTGTCGAGCGCGAGCTTCCCCTCGTCGACGAGCGAGAGGATCGCCAGCGCGGTGAAACCCTTGCCGCCACTGGCGATGCCGAACCGCGTGCCGATGGTGTTGGGCACGCCGTACGCGCGGTTGGCGAGCCCGTAGGCCTGCTCGAACTCGACCTCCCCGGCACGGTCGATCCGCACCACGCCGGAGAAGCCGGTCTCAGCTGCGATGTCGTCGATCTGCGCCATTCCGGCAGGCTAGACCTGGGGTACGGCCTCGGCGGAACTCATTTTCCGGTGCAGGACCAACGGCACCAGCACGACGGCCGCCGCCAGCAGGAACCCGAGCCGGAACGAGCCGCCCGCCACGAGCAGCGCCGCCGCGATCTGCACGCCCAGCGCCGCCCCGATCGCCCGCGCGATCCCGCACGTCGCCGCCGCCACGCCGGTGTCCTGCGGGCCCACCGACGTGATCACGGAGGTGTAGGTGGCGGTCGACGCGGTGCCGACGCCGAGCCCGAGCGTCACCAGCAGCCCCACCACGATCTGCCACGGCGCCTCGTGCCACCCGGCCACGAACAACGTTCCCAACGCGGTGAGCGCGAGGCCCGCCACCAGCACGGCCCGTGTTCCCGCCCGGCGCACGAACACCCCGGACAGCGGCCCGACCACGACCGCGACCAGCACGGTGGGGAACAGGTACAGGCTGATTTCGCTGGCCGTCGCACCGAGCCCGGTGAGCAGCTGCGGCACCAGGAAGTACGTCGCCGAGTAGCTCGCCCCGAGCGCCGCGGCCGTGAGACTCGCGGTCCACACCCCGCGCGCCCGCAGAATCCCCAGGTCCACCAGTGGATGCGCGGACCGGCGTTCGACGACGACCCACCCGGCGCCGAGCCCCGAAGCGAGCACGAGCAACACGGCCGCCGCGGCCGGAGCTTGCGGCGCGACGTAGAGCGCGAGTATGAGCGTGGCCAACGCGAACGCCAGCAACACTCCGCCCAGCCAGTCCAGTCGCACCCGGCGGACCTCCTGCGGACCGGGCAGCACGGCCGGCGCCACCAGAGCCACCACGGCCACGGCGATCGCGGGCAGCAGGAACATCCACTGCCGCGACCACGCGTCGGCGAGCGGTCCGGCGGCGAGCACGCCCAGGCCGGTGCCGACGGTGAACAGGCCGGTCAGCACGCCGACCGCCACCGGGGTCGAGTCGCGGAAGAGCTGTCGCGCCAGCACGAACGACACGGGCAGCACGCCGCCGCCCAGCCCCTGCAGGAACTGGCCCAGCAGGATCACCGGGAACGTCGTCGCGAACGCCGACAGCACCGCGCCGGCCACGATGCACCAGGTCAGCACGAGCAGGGTCCGGCGGCCGCCGCGGTCGTCGGCGATCTTCGCGACGACCGGCATCGTGATGGCCGACGTGATGATCAACGTGGTCGACAGCAGGCCCGCCTGGGCGGCGTCGAGGCCGAGCTCGCGTTGCAGCAGCGGCAGAGCGGGGAACGGGATGCTCTCCAGCGCGCCGATCGTCACGGCCAACGCGGCGAGCACCGCCATCGCGGGGCGGGTGTTCACAGAGGTCACGGCTGGTCTCCCTCGTCCGGGGACCGGTAAAGCTACAAGGTGTAGCGGAAATGCGGTAGAGGCTTGGGCAGCAACCTGTAGCGAAATCCGCAAGCAACCGAACGCGCGGGCGCCCCGTTTCGGGAAGTACCGGGTCCCGTTCACCCACCGGAAAGGACCGAGCGGAGTTGGCGCTCGCCACGATCAGCCGCCCCACCGAGGTGCCCCTGCCGTCCGTGCGGGTCGACGCACCTCGGCGCTGGCCGTTCGTGCTGGTCGCGGCCGTGCTGCTGGGCCAGATGGCCATCGCGATGATCACCACCGCGGTCCAGCAGACCCCGACCATCGACGAACCGGTGTACATCGGCGCCGCCGTCGTCCAGGCCGAGCAGCACAGCCTGCGCTACAACCCCGAGCACCCGCCTCTCGGCAAACTGATCATGGCGACCGGGCTGGCGTTCACGGACGTCACCCTCGACCCCGGCTTCCAGGGCGACCAGACCGAACTGGGACGGCACCTGCTCTACGAGTCCGGCCACGACCCCGGCACGCTGTTGCTCGCCGCCCGGCTCCCGATGATCGTGCTGACCCTGTTGTTCGGCGTGGTCGTGCTGCTCTTCGCGACCGACATCTCGCACAGCCGGGCCGGCGGCGTCCTGGCCCTCGCCCTGTACGCGTTCTCCCCGGACGTGATCGCGCACGGCTCACTGGCCACTTTGGACGTTCCGGCGGCCGGGTTCGTGCTCACCACGGCCTGGCTGCTGTGGCGGGCGCGCACCGCCCCCGCGCTGAACCTGCCGCTCGCCGGGCTCGCCCTCGGCGCGGCCCTGGCGACGAAGATGAACACCCTCGCCGCCGTACCGGTGTTCCTGGTGCTGGTGCTGATCCAGGCGCGCTGGCGGGCCGCGGTGGGGGTGCTGCTGGCGGCGATCACCGTCGTCTGGCTCTCGTACGTCGCCGTCGATCCGGCCGCCTCGTTCCCGCAGGCCTACGTCGACGGATTCCGCGCCCAGATGGAGTTCGAGCACCGGGTCTGGGGCGGCTACCTCTTCGGCACGCACTACGAGGGGTCGCACTGGTACTACCTGCCCGCGGCGTTGGTCATCAAGACCCCGCTCGGCGCGTTGCTGCTCTGGGCGGCCGGGACCGCGGCCCTGATCAGACGCCCGGCGGCGCAGTACGTGCTGGCGCCCGCCGCCGTGCTGCTCGCCGTCGCCATGACCGGCAGCCGCGACCTCGGCGTCCGCTACGCGATCTTCGTGCCGATGTTCCTCGCCGTCGCCGCCGCGGTCGTCGCGCACCGCCGGTACGCCAAGATCGCCGTCGTCATGGTCGCGGCGAGTTCACTGTGGACGTTCCCGTACTACCTGCCGTACTCCAACGAACTCTTCGGCGGCCCGTCGAAGACCCACCTGCACCTGCACGACTCCAACGTCGACTGGGGCCAGGACCTCGGCCGGCTCGCCGAACGGCTGCAGCGCTACCCGGACGAGCACAAGTGGCTCGTCTACAAGGGCGCGGGCGTGCCCGAGCACTACGGGATCCGCGCCGCCGACCCGCGCGGAGTCGCCGCCGACCAGGTGCACGGGCTGCTCGTCGTGTCCAACACGGCCATCGCCAAGGCCGACGCGTTCCTCAGCGAACTGATCGACACGAGCGTCCCGATCGACGTCGTCGGCCACTCCATCACGATCTTCCGCCGTCCGTAGGTAGTGAAAGTTCCGTACCCCTACGGATGCCGTCCCTGATTGTTCCGCACGTGCCCGGCTCCGACAGTGATCGCAGCGAACGACCGCCGTCCCTGCCCTGAGGTGGGCGTTCCTGAGATTCCGGAGAGGAACCATCGTGACGAGAACACGGTCATGGGGCCTGGTGGCCCTGGTCGCGGCCTCGGTGCTGACGCCCGTCGGCACCGCGAGCGCGGCACCGAACGCCCCTGCGGCGAACTACCTGGGGGACACCGTCCCCGCGAACCTCGGTGACGCCTCGCCCTTCTTCGCGGGCGGGCAGAACTCCACCGTGAGCGAGTTCCCCGGCATCATCGCGGGCATCCGCGCCGGGGGCACGCGCCCACAGGGACAGACCTGCACCGGCACGGTCGTGGCACCGCGCAAGATCCTCATCGCGGCGCACTGCGCGGACGCCCAGGGGGAGAAGAAGTTCGTCTACGGGCTCGACGACCTCAAGGATTACAACAACGGCAACGGCACCGGGTTCGCCGTCAACGTCGTCAGCTACAAGAAGCACCCGAAGTACGTCAACTTCGACCAGGGCTTCGACGTCGCCGTCGTGACCGTGGACCGCGACATCGCGCTCAAGGGCGGTGCCGCGTACCCGAAGTTCGCCACGTCCGCGGACTCCGGCGGCGCCGCGCCGGGCAAGACCGGTGTCGGCTTCGGCTACGGCAAGAAGGACTTCAACGACACCTCGGCCGACGTCACCCTCGACAAGGCGAGCCTGCCGGTCGTCAACGGCGACAGCGTCTGCCAGGGCGTCGGCGCGGGCTTCAAGTCGGCGACCATGATCTGCGCCGGCTACAACGACGGCCGCATCACGATCCTGCCCGGCGACAGCGGCGGCCCGCTGGTCTTCGACGGCAAGATCTACGGCGTCGCGTCGTGGAGCCGGTCGGACTTCAAGTGGTACTCGATCTACGGCCGCCTGGACAACGAGATGGGCGACTGGGTCAAGACCGAGGTCGGCGAGCAGCCGCCCGTCGGTGACTTCGGCCTGAGCGTCGCGCCGGGCAGCGGTTCGGTGGCAGCGGGCAAGACGCTCTCCGCCGGAATCACCACCACGGCCGGTTCCGGTGGCGCGGAGAACGCCACGCTGTCCGCGTCCGGCCTGCCGAGCGGCGTGAAGGCGGTCTTCCAGCCGACCTCGGTCACCACCGGCAACTCGGCCAAGGTCACGTTCGACGCGAGCGCTTCGGCACCGAACGGCACCTACGAGATCACGGTCACGGGGTCGACGTCGAGCGGCAAGACGGCGTCCGCCAAGTACTCGCTGACCGTCACCGGCGGCGGCGACCCGCAGCCGGGCGACTTCACGCTCGGAGCGTCGCCGAGCAGTGTCAAGGCGGCCAAGGGCAAGTACGTCTCCACGACGATCTCGTCCGACGGCGACGGCCAGACGATCAACCTCTCCGCGTCCGGTGTGCCGAGCGGCGTGAAGGCCACGTTCCAGCCGACCTCCATCGGCGCGGGCAACTCGGCCAAGGTCACGTTCGACGTGTCCACAACGGCGGCGGCCGGCACCTCCAACATCACGGTCACCGGCACCGACGCCAACGGCAAGACGGCCACCACCTCGGTGTCGCTGACGGTCGAGGGCACCGACCCGCCGACCGGTGAGGTCAAGGTGACCGCGACGCCGTCGTCGGCCACCGTGAAGCAGGGCCTGCTCGGCCAGACCGTCGTGAAGGCGTCCGGTGGCACCGGGAACCTCACGCTCACCGCGTCCGGTGTGCCGACGGGTGCCCAGCTCTCGTTCAACCCGGCCACGATCGGCCAGAACGGCAGCAGCAACGTCTGGATCTTCACCAACTTCTCCACCCCGCCCGGCACCTACCAGATCACCATCACGGCGAAGTCCGCCGACGGGAAGACCGGAACGACGACGTTCTCGCTGACCGTCACCCGATAGCTCCCCTGGCAGGGGGAACAGGGAAGAGCCCCGGAGCCGATGCGGCTCCGGGGCTCTTCTTCTTTCGTGGTGGGATCAGACCGTCAGGGTCCAGGTGTCGATGTTGCCGGTGTCGTAGGTGTAGACGTCCTTCACCTGAAGCTTCCAGGTGCCGTTGCGCGCCTCGGAAGACAAGTCGACGGTGTAGGTCTCGTGGACCCCCGCCGAGGACGAGGCGCCGCCCGCCTTCTTCAGCACGTAGGACTTGCCGGACGGGCTGACCAGGTCGATGGCCAGATCGCCGGTGTAGGTGTGGTTGACGTCGACCTTCACGGTGGCCGACGCGGTGGAGTTGCCCGTGCAGCCCGAGATCGTCACCGACGACGAGACGGCCGTTCCGTTGTCCGGAATGGACACGTCGTCACCGTTGGTGCCGGGACCGCACTGCGGCGGGTTGGGGTCGCCGCCGCCGATGAACCCGCTGTACAGCAGCTTGTTCGGCGAACCGGACCCCGGGTTGGTGACCTTGCCGGAGGTGGCGTTGTTCACCAGGGCGTCGCGCAGGGCCTGCGGGCTCGCGGACGGGTTGGCCGACAGGTACAGCGCCGCGACGCCCGCGACGTGCGGGGTGGCCATCGACGTGCCGGACATGTTGGTGCTGCCGCCGTTCAGCCCGAGCGAGGTGATGTTGTCACCCGGCGCGAAGATGTCCGTGCACGTGCCGTAGTTCGAGAACGAGGCACGCGCGTCGTTGGACGAGGTGGCGTTCACCGTGATCAGCGACGAGATCTTCGCCGGTCCGGTCGAGCACGCGTCGGTCGAGCTGTTGCCCGACGCGACCGCCATCTGCACGCCGGAGGCGACCATGCCGGCGATGGCGTCGTTGCCGATGTCCGGGGTGTCGAATGTCCAGGAAGCGTTGACCACGGCGGGTTTCTGGGCGTTCGCCGTGATCCACTCGATGGCCTTGACGCCCGCCGAGTCCGGACCGTTGCCCGTGCAGTTCGTGCCGAGCATGCGGACCGAGACCAGCTTGGCCTTCTTCGCGACGCCGTACGTCTTCGAACCGACCGTGCCGGCCACGTGCGTGCCGTGCCCGGAGCAGTCCTGCCCGTTCTGGCCGTCCTCGATGAAGTCGGCGCCCACGGACGCGCGGCCCTCGAAGTCGGCGATGTTCGTCTTCACGCCCGTGTCGGTGATGTAGACCGTCACGTTCGACGCGCCACCGCTGGGGTAGGTGAACTTCTTGTCCAGCGGCAGCGACGCCTGGTCGACGCGGTCGAGGCCCCACGTCGGGTTGTTCTGCACGTCCAGCGCCTTCGCGGTGCCGTCCTGGTACACGGCCCTGACGGCCGGGTCGGCCGCCAGCCTGCGCGCCGCGGCCTCGCTCAGGTTCGTGACCTGGAAGCCGCGCATGGCACGGGAGAACACGGCGTCGAGGGTGCCGCCGTACTTCTTGTTGAGGGTTTCGGACGACGCCTGGATGGCGGCGCCGGCCTTGAGCGACACGATGAAGCTGCCACCGGCCGCCGGGTTCTCGGCCTTGACGAAGTCGGCCTCAGCCGCCTGCGCCGGGGTGACCAGCGCAGCCGAGGCCAGGGCCAGAACGGCGAGCCCGCAGGTTTTGCGGTGCATGGGAAGTCCTTCCGGAACTCGTCAGAACGTCAGGGTCCAGGAGTCGATGTTCCCGGCGTCGTACGTCCAGACGTCGGTGACCTGCAGCTTCCACGTGCCGTTGCGGTTCTCGGCGGAGGCGTCGACCGTGTAGGTCTCGTGCACGCCACCGGTCGAGGTCGCGCCCTTGGCCTTCTTGAGGCTGTAGGTGGCGCCGGACGGACCGACCAGGTCGATGGCCAGGTCAGCGGTGTACGGGTGGTTGATGTCCACCTTCACCTTGGTGGCGCCGGACGCCTTGCCCGTGCAGCCGGTGACGTTCACCGACGAGGACACCGCGGTGTTGTTGTCCGGAATGGACACGTCGTCACCGTTGGTGGCCGCGGCACAGGGCTCGGGGTCCGGGCCACCGCCGCCGATGAAGCTGATGTTGAGCAGCTTGTTCGGCGAGCCTTGCAGGTCGGTGATCTTGCCGGTCGTGGCGTTGTTCACCAGCGCGTCGCGAACCTGGGCAGGGGTGGCGTTCGGGTTCGCGGACACGTACAGAGCGGCGGCACCGACGACGTGCGGGGTGGCCATCGAGGTGCCGCCCATCGTCGTCGTGCCGCCGCCGTTCTTGGTCGACAGGATGTTCGAGCCGGGCCCGAAGATGTCGACGCAGGAGCCCCAGTTCGAGGCCTGCCCGCCGGTGTAGATCGACCGCTTGTCGGCCGAGTCGCTCGCCGCGACCGTGATGGCCTCCGGCGTGCGGGCGGGGGAGGTCTGGCAGGCGTCGCCGTTGTTGTTGCCCGCCGCCAGGCCGAACGTCACACCCGCCGCGATCGCGCGCTTCACCGCGTTGTCCACAGTGGAGTCCGCGCCGCCGCCGAGGCTCATGTTCGCCACGGCGGGCTTCTTCGCGTTCTGCGCGACCCAGTCGATGCCCTTGATGATCTGGGAGTACTGGCCGTTGCCCGAGCAGTCGAGCACGCGCACGGCGACCAGGTTGACCTGCTTCGCCACGCCGTACGTCTTCGACCCGACGGTGCCGGCGACGTGCGTGCCGTGGCCCTGGCAGTCCGACGCGTCCGCGTCGTTGTCGATGAAGTCGTAGCCGTCCTTGGCCCGGCCCTCGAACTCGCTGTGCTGCTTGTAGATCCCGGTGTCCAGGATGTACGCGGTCACGTTCGAGGCGGTGTTCGGGTACGTGTACTTCTGGTCGACGGGGAGGTTCGCCTGGTCGATCCGGTCGAGGCCCCACGTCGGGTTCGCCTGGGTGTCGGACATCCGCGCCCAGCCGTCCTGCTGCACGTAGGCGACGGCAGGGTCGGCCGCGAGCCGCTTGGCCGCCGCCTCGTCCAGCTTCACCGCGAAGCCGCGCACCGACGCCACGTAGGTGTTGCTGACCTTGCCGCCGTGCTTGCGGGCGAGGTCGAGCGCCTTTGCGTTCGTCGTCGGGGCGTCGCTGTTGCCGTCCTTGAACACGACGATGTAGCTGCCCGCGACGGGCTGCGCCGTCTTCTGGATGGAGCCGGTCTGGGCCATGACAGGGCTGCTCACCGCCGCCACGACGGCGAGGCCGAGGCCCGTGGCCGCGAGCACGCGTGTTGTGCGATCGAGTCGCATCTCGGGTTCTCCGTTCTGGCCGCCACGGCAGGGATGGGCGGCACGTGCCGATCACCATCGGTCGGCCCGGAACGACGAACAATCCGGATATCTCTACGTAGGGATACCCGTCTTTCACCTATAACTCCGTTCGGGAGGACCCTGGTCGTTCACAGCCAGGAGGAGCTGGTCTCGGCGTGCGCGGCTCGCGGCACTTCGTGACGGGGACCAGGCTGACGGGAAGGGTGGAGATGATTCTGCGTTCCCGGCGTCCGTGGGAGTCGTGGCCCGTTGCAGGCGTCGGCGCCGGCCGACACCCTGCACGCCTGCAACACGGCAGCTTCCTGGCTGTCTGAGCGGATGTGCGCCGACCAGGTGTTCCGGAAGTTCGACGTGCAGAAGCACCTCTACGTCGACCTGCGAGAACGGTTCGGGCTGGCCGCCCAACCGGCGATCCGGGTCATCGGAAAGACCGTGGACGCTTACACGACCCTGCGGGCCGGCCTCAAGGCCGGCAACTACGGGCCGCCCGGGTCGAAGCGGCGCCGAAAGGTCGAGGACACCCCGATCAGGTTCCGTCCGCGAGCGGCACAGCCGTTCGACGCCCGCTGCCTGTCCTGGCAGCTCGGTGGTGCGGGCCGGGACGGAACGGTGTCGATCTGGACGGTCGCCGGACGGCTCCGCGGCGTGCGGATCGTCGGAAGTCCCCGCCATCTCGGTCTGCTGCGTTCACAGCAGGCGATCGGGGAAACCGATCTGCTGTACCGGGAAGGGGTGTGGCTGCTCCATGCTGTGGTCGACAGTCCCGAGGCTGTCCGGCAGGAACCGGCGAACGGGTTCCTCAGTGTCGACCAGGGCATCGTCAACATCGCGACCACCTCTGATGGCGACCGGTTCTGCGGGTCGGGCCTGAACCGCTACCGCGCACGCCAGGAGCGAATCCGGAAACGGTTGCAGGCCAAGAAGACAGCGTCCGCGAGACGGTTGCTGAAGAAGCGCCGCCGCAAGGAGGCGCGGTTCGCGGCCGACGTGAACCACCGGGTCAGCAAGAACATCGTGGCCGAGGCTGAACGCACCGGACGCGGGATCGCCGTCGAGGAACTGACGGGGATCCGCGCACGGGTACGGCTTCGCAAGCCCCAACGGGCCACGCTGCACTCCTGGGCATTCGCTCAGCTCGGTCGATTCCTGACCTACAAGGCCCAGCGGGCTGGTACCGCCGTGGTGCAGGTCGATCCGGCCTACACCTCGCAGACCTGCCACGTGTGCGGGCACGTCGACAAACGCAACCGCCGCAGTCAGGCGGTGTTCCAGTGCGGCCGGTGTGACTTCGTTGGGCACGCCGATCACAACGCGGCGCACAACATCGCGGCTCGCGGTGTCGTGCGCTGGGGCGAAGTCATGCGTCCACACGCAGCGCCCATCCTGGCAGCCGGCTAGGACGGCAGCAGCAAGCCTGCACACCGCCGCTCGCGGCGGCTGGCAAGCTCGATCCTTCAGGGACGAGTTCATGACCTAACATCGATGCGGATGAGCCGGACACCGAAGTCCAGGGCGCGGCGCTGCGACCCCACCGGACTGATGCGCACCAGCTCGCCGGTGCTGGTGGGGCGAGGTGACCAGCTCGGCGCGCTGCGGGCCGCCGTGCCCAGCCAGCCCGCCGTGATCATGATCGAGGGCGAGGCGGGCGTCGGGAAGTCCCGCCTGGTGCGCGAGCTGCTCGACGCCGACCTCGGGCCGATCGCCGTCCTCATGGGCCACTGCCAGCCGGTGGGAGAGCCGTTCCCGTACGGCGCGGTGCTCGAGGCGTTGCGCGACTGCACGGAACGCCTGGCGCGCAACCACTCGCGGCTGAGCCCGGTGGCGGGCGTGCTGGCCGGACCGTTGCCGGAACTGGCTTCGTACCTGCCTGAGGCCCCTCCGCCGACCGGTGATCCCCGTGCTGAGCGCCATCGGTTCTTCCGCGCGTTGCGGGAACTGCTCGGCGTGCTCGGGCCCGTGCTACTGGTCGTGGAGGACCTGCACTGGGCCGACGACGGGTCGCGGCAGCTGTTGCGGTTCCTGATGGGGGATCCGCCCGCGAATCTGTCCATCGTGGTCACGTACCGGCGCGAGGACGTGCCCGGCGGGGTGCCGCTGGGGTCGGCGTACCGGCCGCCGACCGGGATCACCAGCGCGTTGCTCGAACTGGAGTCGCTGGACGTGGCCGAGGTGCGGGCGCTGACGTCCGCGATCCTCGACGGCGAGCCGGTGTCGGCCGAGTTCGCGGCCAAGCTGCACGAACGCACGGCCGGGATTCCGTTCGTGGTCGAGGAGACGTTGCGGGCGTTGCGGAATCCGGCGGGCGCGGTGCACGCGGACGGTGCCACGGCCCGGCGGCTGCTCGACAACGTGGACGTTCCGGTGCTGCTGCGCGACGCGATCGCCGAACGCCTGGCCGCGTTGCCGTCCGATGCGGTCCGGCTGGTGCAGGCGGCGGCGGTGCTGGGGGCTCCGGCCGGGGTGGAGCTGCTGGGATCTGTCGCGCGTCTGGGCGAGAGCAGCGCGGCGTTGACGCACGCCCTGACGGGGCACGTGCTGCACGAGGTCGGCCCACGGCGGTACGGCTTCCGGCACGCGCTGGCGCAGCAGGCCGTCTACGACACGTTGAGCGGACCCGACCGGACCGAGCTGCACCAGCGGGCCGTCGAGGTGCTGGACCAGGTCGAACCCAAGCCGTTGGTCCAGCTCGCCGAGCACTCCGAACGGGCCGGGAGCACGGCGGCGTGGCTGCGCTACGGCGAGGCCGCCGCCGACCGGGCCGTGGAGATCGGTGACGCGGGCACGGCGACGGCGTTGCTGCAGAAGCTGCTGGTGGACTCGGCCGTGCCCGCCGCCGACGTCGACCGGCTGGCGATCAAGCTCGGCCAGATCGCCCACCAGGGCCTGGACCAGCTCGATCCGACCGAGACGCTGGAACGGCTGCTCTCCGACCGCCGTCTGTCGACCGCCGCGCGGGGGCAGGTCCGGCACTACCGGGGCGTGCTGCTGATCCGCCAGGCCGGCGGCATCGAGGAGGCCCGCTCCGAGCTCGAACGGGCCGTCGCCGACCTGACCGAGTGCCCTGACCTGGCCGCACGCGGCGAGGCCGTGCTGGGGCTGTCCTACCTGGGCATGGCGCCGATGAGCGAGGTGCTGCCGTGGCTCGAGCGGATCAGCGTCACGCGGGCGTCGGCGACCGATCCCGAGCACCGGATGGCTCTCTACGCCAACGAGGTCGGCTCCAAGATGCACCTCGGCGACCCGTCGGTGCTGCCCTCGTGGGGGTTCTCGCCCGCCACCACGCCCGGCGAGCTGCGCCAGCTCGCCCGCGCCCACTGCAACCTGGCCGACGCCCTGACCACCACCGGTCATTTCGGGCTGTGCGCCGACCTGCTGCGCGACGGCCTGCGGTTCGCGGCCGAGTGCGGTGCCCCGTTCACCGCCAGCACCGCCCACGCCACGCGGGCCCGGCTGGACTGGCTGACCGGCGACTGGGACGGCCTGGCCGAGCGCGCCGAGACGTTGCTCGACGAGTACCGCGACCTGTTCCCGCTGGCCAGCGAGCTGTGCCTGATCCTCGGCTCGCTCGCCACGGCACGCGGGGAGTGGGCGGAGGCCACCAGCTACCTGACCGAGACCGGTGCGTTCGCCCCGGAGGAGTCGATCACCCCGGTCGCGATCGCCGGCTGTGCCGCTCTGGCGCGGACCATGCTCGCCCAGGACGAGGTCACCCGCGCCTGCGTGGACGTCGACCGGGGGCTCGCGATCGTGCGGGCGAAGGGCGTCTGGGTGTGGGCGACCGAGCTCGGGCCCGTCGCCGTGGCGACCTTCCTCGCGGCCGGGCGTGAGACGGACGCCGAGACGTTGATCGAGGAGATCTCTGCGGGTATCGAGGGCCGGGACGCGCCGATGGCGTTCGCCGCGCTGGCCTGGTGCCGCGGGTTGCTGGCCGAGGCCCGCGGCCAGGAGGAGGCTCTGGAGCTGTACCGGGAGGCCGCCGACCGGTACTCGGCGTTGCCCGCGCCGTACCTGACCGCGCTGGTGGCCGAACGGGAGGCCGCCTGCCTGTTGCCCGGTGACCAGGAGAAGGCGGCCGAGATCCTGTCGGCGCTGGTGGACACGTTCGACGGGCTCGGGGCCACGCGCGACGCCGCCCGGTGCCGGCACCAGCTGCGCAGCATCGGCGGCGGCAAGCCGTCCCGGCGGGGGAGGCGCGGGTACGGCGACGCGTTGTCGCCGCGGGAGCAGGAGGTCGCGCGGCTGCTGGTGGCCGGGCACACGAACCGCAAGATCGCGGACGTGCTGTTCCTGTCGCCGCGGACCGTGGAGCAGCACGCGGCACGGGTGCTGCGCAAGCTCGGGGTGTCGTCGCGGGCGGAACTCCAGGCCGAGGACCTCGCCTAGTTGTTCTCTCCCGGCACCACGATGCCCATCTCGTAGGCGGCCACGATCGCCTGCGCGCGGTCCCGCACCCCGAGCTTCGCGAACACCCTGCTGACGTGCGTCTTCGCCGTCTGCTCCACGATCACCAGCGCGGCCGCGATCTCGGTGTTCGACAGCCCCCGAGCGACCAGCCGCAGCACCTTCAGCTCCTGCGCGGTGAGGCGGCCCGCGCGTTCGGGGGCCACCGGATCGGGACGGGCGGCGAACTCCGCGATCAACCGGCGCGTCACGGCCGGGGCGAACAGCGCGTTGCCCGCCGCGACCACCCGCACGGCGTTGACCAGGTCGTCCAGCGGCGCGTCCTTCAGCAGGAACCCGCTCGCGCCCGCCCGCAGCGCCCCGTAGACGTACTCGTCGATGTCGAACGTCGTGAGCATCAGGACGCGGGTGTCGAGGTCGGGGTCGCCGAGGATCTCGCGGGCCGCCTCCAGGCCGTCCATGACCGGCATGCGGACGTCCATCAGCACCACGTCGGGGCGGTCGCGGATGGCGGCGTGCACGGCGTCGGCGCCGTTGCCCGCCTCGCCCACGACCGTGATGTCCGGCTGTGCGTTGAGCACGGCGTGGAAGCTCTGCCGGACCATCGTCTGGTCGTCGACGATCAGGACCTTGATGCTCAAGCTCGTCCCCCGTTCAGTGGCAGCGTCACTGCCACGACGAATCCCCCGTTCTCCTGCCCCGCACGGAACTCGCCGCCGAGCGTCGCGACCCGTTCCCGCATGCCGAGCAGGCCGTGCCTGGCCTTGCCGTCACTCGGTGGCTCGACCGGCAGGTCGTTCGTGACCAGCAGCCGCAGTTGCCCGGCGGCAACGGAGAGCTCGACGTCCACAGTGGACCCCGGTGCGTGTCGCACGGCGTTGCTCAGCGCCTCCTGGACGATCCGGTACGCGGACAGCGCCACACCGTCCGGCACGTCCGTCAGGTCCGCGTCGACCCGCAGCGAGATCACGACCCCGGCGCCGCGCAACCGGTCGACCAGCTCGGCGATCTCCTCGACGCGCGGCTGGGGTGCGGTCTCCAGCACGCCGTCGGAGTTGCGCAGCACACCCAGCAGCCGCCGCATCTCGGTGAGGCCCTCGCGTGCGGTGGACTGCATCTCGTCGAACTCGGTGAGCAGGTCCGGTGGCACGTCGGCGAACCGGTAGCGCGCGCTGCCGGCCCGTAGCGCGAGCACGGACATGTGGTGTGCCACGACGTCGTGCAGCTCGCGGGCGATGACCGCGCGTTCCTCCAACGTGGTGGCACGCGTCTGCTGTTCGGCGCCGCGGGCCTCGGCGACGCGCCGCAACCGCAGGGCGTTGCCGAGGACGAGCGGCGCGCCGATGATCGCGCAGATCACCAGCATGTACAGCGTGTCGCCCGAGAACAGCAGGCACACGAGTCCGGCGGTGACGACGAAGACCCAGGTCAGGACCATCTGCCGGTAGTTCTGGCCGACGACCAGCAGCACCGTGACGGCAGCCAGGATCAGGCCGGGCGACCAGGGCCAGAACCAGTCGTCGCTCCAGAGCCAGTTGATCTGCGGCGTCACCGTCAGCAGCAGCACCGACACCCGCCACGCCGCGAGCGGACGGATCGGGGTGAGCAGCACGGACGCCGCCGCTGCCGCGGTGAACCACCAGCCGTTGACGGGGTAGTACCAGCCCCACCTTCCGGGCGGGTTCATCAGGTCCAGGACGAGGACCACCACGGCGGCGACGACCGTGAACGAGACGCGGACGCGGTGCCAGGGTGCCGGGGACGGCGTGCGGTCGAGCCTGCCGACGCCGGACACCGTGGCGAGCCCGATGACGAAGAACTGCCTGACCTCAGCGAACACTCGCCCCACCGCCCCCACGGAAGTCGAACCTACATCAGGTGCCGATCGAGCTCTGATCATGCGAGAACGGTCGCAAGATCGCGCGCGGAAGTCGTCGTACGCGGGCGCACTCTTCGCGTGCTACCGGGGTAGCACGGTCTTCATCGGGAACTGCGAGTTCGTGCGCGCCACACCGGGCAGGCTCGTGAGCGCCGACATGTACAGCTGCTCGTAGGCCTGGATGTCCGCGACGGCGATCCACAGGTGGTAGTCGGGCTGCCCGAACATCCGCACGCACTGCTCGACGGCGTCGATCTCCGCGATCTTCGACTCGAACGCCTCGATGGTCGCCGTGTCCTGGACGGCGAGGTCGATGTGCAGGAGCACCCGGAAGCCGCGACCGAGCGCGGCGGGGCTGATCGCGGCGTGGTAGCCGGTGATCACCCCGGCCTCCTCCAGCGCCCGCACCCGCCGCAGGCACGGCGACGGCGTGAGCCCCACCTTGTCCGCGAGTTCGGTGTTGGTGAGACGACCGTCCTCCTGGAGGTGGCGGATGATTGCGCGATCGATCCGGTCCATTGGCAGATCATGCCACGATCGGCGATCTGCGGGGCTGAAGTAGCAATCGTGTGCCGCGCCCTGAAGCCTAATCTGCTTGGCGTGAACGAACTTCTGCTGACCGACGACGAACGCGAGCGGGCAGGGGCACGGCTGCTCGCCCTGCTGGACGGCTACGAGCGCGGCCTGGCCAAGGCCGACATCCTCCCGGAACCGGACCGGGAGGCGCTGGCGGCACTGCTCGCCACCCCGATGCCGGAGCACGGCGTCGGCGTGGACGGGATGTTCGACCGCTGGGAGGACACGATCCTGCCCAGCTCGACGACGGTCGCGCACCCGCGGTTCCTCGCCTACGTGCTCGGTCCGCCGAACGCGATCGCGCCGTACGCCGAGGCGATGGCGGCCGCGCTGAACCAGAACTGCAACTTCTGGCAGCTGTCCCCGGCGGCCAGCGTGGTCGAACGGTCCGTGCTGGAGTGGCTGGCCTCGGTCGTCGGATTTCCCAGTGGCGCCAAGGGAATCCTGACCGGTGGTGGTTCGCTGGCGACGTTGCAGGCGCTCGCGACGGCACTGCACGACCGCGTGCCCGACTTCCACGCGACCGGTCTGCAGCGCTCGGCCGCGCCGCTCGTCGTCTACACCTCGGTGGAGGCGCACCGCAGTGTCGACAAGGCCGCCGCGATCCTCGGCATCGGTCTCGACAACGTCCGCCACATCGCCACGGACGTGCGTCACCGCATGGACGTCGCCGCGTTGCGCTCGGCGATCGCGCAGGACCGGGCGGACGGTCTGCGGCCGTGGTGCGTCGTCGCCACCTGCGGGACGGTCTCGACCGGGTCGGTCGACCCGATCGACGAGATCGCCGACCTGTGCGCGGCGGAGGACCTGTGGCTGCACGTCGACGGGGCGTACGGCGCGCTTTTCCTGCTGTCCGACCAGATGCGCGACCTGATGGGCGGCTGCGCGCGTGCGGACTCGATCACGTTGGACCCGCACAAGCTGCTGTACGCGTCGCTGGAGGCGGGCTGTCTGCTCGTCCGCGACGGTGCCAAGCTGCGCGACGCGTACGCGTTCGACTCGTCGTACCTGACGGTCGCCGACGACCCGCTGATGACCGACTACATGGACTACGGGCCGCAGCTCTCCCGCAACTTCAAGGCTTTCAAGGTGTGGAGCGCTCTGCAGGCGTTCGGGGTCAAGGCCTTCCGCGACGCCAACGAGCGGACGTTGGAACTTGCGCAACGCCTTGGCCGGGGCATCGAGGAGACGCCGGGCCTGACGTTGCTGGCTCCCGTGACGCTGACCGCCGTGTGCTTCCAGGTCGACGGCTACACGCCCGAGCAGCACACGGCGTTGCTCGAGAAGCTGGCCGCCGAGAACGTCGCGTTGCTCGGACCCGTTGTGGTGGCGGGGAAACGCGGCATCCGGGCGTGCGTCACCAACCACCGCACGTCCGAGGCGGACATCGACCTGATCCTCGACCGGCTCCGCTAGCGCCAGACGTCGGCGAGGTTGCGGTCGAACATCGTCGCGATCGACACCAGCGCCGCGTCGAGGTCGACGTTCTCCGGATCGACCAGGGCCTGGAGGTGAATGCCCAGGAGCGCGCCGTTCAACGCCACGGCGGCGGTGCGCTCCTGGTCGGCGGCCCGTTCGGGATCGGCGGTGGCGGGGCGTTTGAGGCGCAGCAGTTCCTCGATGCCCGCCCGCCTGCGGGTGAAGAACTCGCGGTACTGGTCGTGCACGACGCCCCGTTCGCCCAGCGCCTCGACCAGGATCATGAAGACCAGGGCGGAGTTGCCGGTCCTGAGCAGTTCGGCCGTCTCCCCGAACACCTCGGCGAGCGACGGCACCGCGTCGTACCGCTCGGCGGGCCAGATCCGGGCGACCGCCCGCTCGACCACGGCCATCACGAGGCCGTCCTTGTTCTTGAAGTGCCACGGGATCGAGCCGCGGCTGATGCCCGACCGCCTGGCGATGTCCACAAAGGACGTCCGGTCGAACCCGCGTTCCGCGAAGAGCTCCTCGGCGGCGTCCAGGATGCGGCGGCGGCTCTCGTCGCCGATCTCGTCGATCCGGCGCGTCCCAGGGGAGTTCACGGCGATCATCGTACGACCTCTCCCGGCACGTGCCGCGCGGTCCGGACGAGCACCAGGCCGGCGATCACGGAGGCCGCGGGGGCGACGAGGGCGACCGCGGCCTGTGCGCCGACGATCTTCTCCGCCACGCCGGTGAGGGCTGCGCCGCCGAGACCGCCGACCACCGCCGTGAACGCCCCGACCAGCCCGAACGCGGTCGCCCGGAACTCCTCCGGCGTCACCGAGGCGACGACCAGGCTCAGCGGGACGATGCCCGCGAACGTCATCGCCTGGGTGAGCACGCCGATCGCGACGTAGGTCGTGACGTCCGGCGCGTGGGCCTGCACGGCGAACCCGATGCCCAGCACGGACAACGCGCCGGCCGCGAGGTGCAGGCACGCTCCCGGCGAGCGGCGGAACACCCGGTCGCTCACCAACCCGCCGAGTGCGGCGCCGAGCAGTCCGCCGGCCGCGCACACGGACGTGATCACGCCGCGGGCCGCCGCGCCCTGGTGCAGCTGCTCTTCGAGGATGACGGCCAGGTAGATCGGCACGGTCGTGACGGACACGCCGAACGCCCCGAGCGCGACCATCACGCCGGTGAACGTGCGGATCTTCTTGAGTTGGCTGAAGGTGCCGCTTCTCGTGGTGCGTCGAGGTGGCTCGGGCAGCCGGTAGGCCGCGATGCCCAGGAGCAGGGCCGGCACGGCGAGGAACGCGAACGCCCAGCGCCACGGGTCGTGCTCGGCAGGGATCGCCGCTGCGAACGCGGCGGCGATCAGCGGACCGACGACGATGCCGAGGGGCTGGCCGGCCCGGTGCAGGCCGAGCACCCGCCCGCGTCCGTGTGCCGGGTAGGCGTCGGTGAGCAGCGACGACTGGATCGGCCCCTCGTTCGCCTTGCCCGCGCCCGCCACGATCCGGACGGCGACGGCCTGCCACAGGCTGTGGACGAGGCCGAGCAGCGCGGCCGCCGCGGCCCAGACGACCGTGGCGATGCCGGCGATCCTCGTGCGGCTGTGCCGATCCCCGAGCAGCCCGAGTGGCAGCGCGGCGGCCGCGACCATCACCCCGGCCAGCGCGCCGAGGATCCCGACCGCGCCCGTGCTGATGCCGAGCGACGTGCGGATCTCGGGCGCGAAGACCACGAACAGCACGCCGTCGACGCTGTCGAGCACCTGGAGCCCGGCCAGCACCGCGATGGTGGCGCGCCCGCCGGTCGCGAAGACGTCCCGGAGCGTCGGCTCTGACTTCATAGGCATGCTGAGCAGGCTACTGTGTCAGTCAACATAGTGTCGTCAGGCTGGCATAGAGGAGGCTCGATGAGGGACTGGGCGGGGTCGACGGCGTTCATCACCGGTGGTGCGCGGGGGATCGGCCTGGGCATCGCGCGGGCGTTGGCGCGGCGTGGGGTGCGCCTGGCTTTGGCCGACGTCTCGGAGGTCTCGCTGCTGGAGGCCGGCGCGGAGTTGGGCGCCTCGACTCACCTGCTGGACGTGCGCGACCGTCCGGCGTTCGCCGCGGTTGCTGCGGAGGTGGGGCCGGTGGACCTGCTGTTCAACAACGCCGGCATCGTGCCGCACTCGGCGGTCGACTCGCTGACGTACGAGAAGTGGGATCTCGCGATGGCCGTGAACCTGACCGGCGTGATCAACGGCGTGCAGACGTTCCTGCCTTCGATGCTCGCGCGCGGTTCCGGCTACGTCGTGAACACGGCGTCCGCGGCCGGGCTCGTGTCCGACCCGAACCTCCTGTACGCGACGTCGAAGTTCGCGGTGGTCGGCCTGTCGGAGTCGTTGCGGCTCAACGTGATGGAGCGCGGCGTCGACGTGAGCGTGCTGTGCCCGGGACCCGTCGACACGGGCATCGTCGAGAACACGCGGGCGGCGCACGCCTCGGTGGGCCTGCGCTCCGACCTGGTGCCGGCCGTCTCGGCGTTTCTTGCCGGCGGCCCGAGCGTGGACGAGGTGGGCGAGATGGTGGTGGCGGGCATGGAGAAGCGCTCGCCGTGGATCTTCACCGGCTACGACGTCGGGCCGCACCTCGAACGGCGAGCGGCGGCCCTGTCGGAGTGCCTGTGAGCTGTGGTGCGGGTCAGGCGACGGCTTCGCGGCTGCCGGTGTCGACGTAGATCATGCCGTCCTGCACGACGACGGGGTACGTGCGCACCGCCCGCTTGGCCGGCAGGCAGGTGGGGACGCCGGTGCGCAGGTCGAAACTCGCGGCGTGCAACGGACACTCGACGAAGCAGCCCTCCAGCCAGCCCTCGGAGAGCGACGCGTCCTGGTGCGTGCACGTGTCGTCGATCGCGTAGAACTCGCCGTCGGCGTTGAAGACCGCGATGGCGGGATCGCCCTCGACGCGCACGGACTCGCCGGGCGGCAGGTCTTCGACGGTGCAGGCGGTGATCATGAGACCCTCCGTTGCGTATTACGGAACTAGGCGTGCGATACGCAACAGCGAGGATGACTGAGGATCATGAAGCCCGTCAAGGGATTCCCTGCTGGGTGTTCGTTGCAGGGTTGTAAACGGACACTGTTGCGCCAATCGGATACCGTTGCGTGATGGGCAACAACGGGGAAGGGCGCGACCCTGCGCTCGTGCAATCGGTCGATCGGGCGGTGACCGTCCTGGAACTGCTGGCCCGCAACGGCGAGGCGGGCATCACCGAGATCGCCGCCGAACTCGGCGTGCACAAGTCCTCGGCGTCCAGACTCGTGTACACCCTGCAGGCCCGTGAGTTGGTCGAGCAGGACGGTGAACGCGGCCCGTTCCGGATCGGCCTCGGCATGCGCCGGTTCGCCGGGGCGGTGTCCGGTCCGATCGACTACGTGCGGGTCGGTGGGCCGGTTTGTGTTGACCTCGCCGATCGGCTGGGGGAGACGGTCAACATCGCCGTTCTGGACGGGGATGTGGCTTTGAACGTTTCTCAGGCTCGGGGTGGGTCTGCGGTGGCCGCGCAGAACTGGGTTGGGCAGCGGACTCCGTTGCATGCGACGTCTAGCGGCAAGGTTTTGCTGGCTGCTGCTTCGGATTCTGAGCAGGATCGGTTGCTGGCTGGGGAGCTTGTTGCTTGTGCGCCTCGGACGATTACCGATCCTGGGCGGTTGCGGCGGGTTTTGCGGCGGACTGCTGAGGATGGGTTCGCTACTTGCATGGAGGAGTTGGAGGCTGGGCTGCACGCCGTTGCTGTGCCGGTGTTTGGGGCTGGTGGGGATGTGGTGGCGGCTATCAGTGCGGCTGGGCCGGCTTATCGGTTGTCGCAGACTCGGATGCCGGAGATCGTGGAGGAGTTGAGGGTGGCTTCTCGGGATCTGTCGATTCGGATGGGGCATGCGGTTGCGTGAAAACCTTGACGAGCTTTGGTTACGTCATCGCCGCTGCGCGTCGATAGAGATTGGGGCTTGACTTCGGGGCCCTTGCGAGGCGCTCATCGGCCGGAAAAGGCCGGGCTGAAAAGCGCC
>NZ_JBHXLO010000032.1:0-107003 GCF_042721395.1 Lentzea sp. NPDC058450 | reverse complement strand
CTGGTATTACTCTCAAAGGAATACCCCGACGAGGGGTATTCATATTACTGGCTGTGTTTCGGCACGCTGTTGAGTTCTCAAAGAACACGCGCTCACCGGTTCCAGTCTCCGTTTCCGGAGGCTTTCTCTCGGGGCTGTGTTTGAAGCTTATTTGGTCTTGCGTCCCGGTGTCAAATCGGCCTCTCGGAGGCTCTTTCTCTTCCGGTTTTTTGGCCAGGCCCGTTCCGGTCTGTATTTCCCGGCCCGCTTCGCTCTGACATGGAGAACATTACACGGGCCTGTTTCGATCTCCAAATCGGGGGGTCCTGGTAACCGCCACACGGGCGGCTACCAGGACAAATGCGTTCGTCAGGGTGCGGAGACCCCGACGTCGGCCTTCGTGAGCGGCTTCCGCACCGCCGCCGAGTTGTACTCATCCGCCCCGACATCAGGCTTGCCGGAGCGCGCCTGAAGGTCGAAGTCCCGCGTCACATAGGAGTAGGTGCCCACTGACGCGTCGATGGCCGGGCTTCCGGAAGACAGCCGGAACAGTCCGTTGGCGTCCTTCACCAGCTTCGGGTCCACGGACTTGTAACCGGACGACGGCATGTTGCCGCCGGTTCCGCCCCAGATGACGTTGCCCTCGTACTTCACCGTCGAACCCGAGTGCATGGAGACGACACCACCCGACGAACCGCGGATGACGTTGTTCGCGAGCACGCAGTCCTTCGGCTTGAAGTCACCGCCGTCGCTGTCCACCACCGCACCGGTGCCGATCAACGTGTTGTACGCGACCGTCACGCGGTCCGGCCGGTCGTGCAGCTTCGAGTCGGGACCGCTGTCGGCCTCCTTGCCCGAGCCGAACACGATCGCGCGGTCTTTGGTGCTCTCCACGTAGTTGTTGATGACCTTGTGGTCGTTCCCGTGGAACCGGATGCCGCTGTTGAACAGCAGGTTGCCCTCGACCGTGGTGCGGTGGCCGTGGCGCAGGACGATGTAGCCCTTGCTGTTGCGGATGGTGTTGAACCGGACGACGTTGTCCGAGGACTTGATGGAGATGGCCTCCGCGTCCCCGTCCGCCTTCTCGAACAGGTTGTGCTCGACGATCGCGTTCGCCGACTTCGACTGCTTGTGGCTGTAGCCGAGCCGGATCGACTCTCCGCCGTTCGCACCGGTGAACTGGTGGTTGTAGAAGTAGTTGTGGTGGATCCACGACCTCTTGGCGATCTCGCTGCCGGGGCCGGTGATCTGGAGGTAGACGCCCTCGTTGTTCCGGTTCTGGAACGTGTTGTGGTCGATCTGGACGTCGTCGGCGCTCACGCTGAGCGAGGCGCCGTCCTTGTTGCCGTTGTACGTGTTGCGGGTGATGCGCGTGGCCTGCGCCTCCGGTGGCACGGAGAGCGTGCTGGTTCCGTCGAAGACGAACCCTTCGATTGTCACGTCTCGAACGGCCCCGAGTTCGAAGCCGCCGCGGGTGAACACCGTGCCGCCGACGTTCTGCGCGGCCACGGTGACGCCCGATTTCGTGATCTTGATCGGCTGGTCGGCCGCGTGCAGGCCCCTGGCCAGCACGATGCGCTGACCTGCTCGCGCGGTGTCCAGGGCGGCCTGCAGGGAGGCCACGCTCGACACGCTCACGACAGCCGCGTGGGCCGGCACAGCGACGAAGGACGACAGCAGGGCGGCCGCGCCGACTGCGGCCAGTGATCGGATCATTCGCCAACTCCGTTGTGGGCAGTTGGCGGCGGTAGAGCGGAATCTACCGCAAGATTCCGGCAGGTGGGGCAGTTCGATACAGACCAAGGGCCGTGTCCAGCGACGGCACTCGGTCCAGTTGTCCGATGTCTGCCACGGGGAACCACTGGGCGAGGTCGGTCGTGCCGCCCACCTCGCTGCGCAGCTCGCCGCCTGCGATCCGCACCTCGTACATGATCCGAAGTGCGTGGTAGTCGCGGTCGGGCTCCTCGCGGAGCTCGGAGTCGATGCCGATCAGCCGGACCACCTCGACGGCGTAGCCGGTCTCCTCCTCGAACTCCCGGATGACGCCGTCGTACGGGTGCTCGCCGTGGTCGATGCCTCCGCCGGGGAGGATCCAACGTTTGCCCTTCGGGCCAAGCCAGCGCGCCAGCAGGATCTCGTCGTTCTCGTTGATGCACACCCCGTAGGCGGCCACACGCTGCTTCTTCGCCCTCATGCGACGCAGCGTAACTTGCGATCACCCTCAGAAAAGTGATATCACTTAGATACTACTTCGCTAGGGGGTCCTGGATGAGTGCATCCATCGAAACGACGGTCCAGATGCCGGCGCCGGCCGTCCGCGAGAAGCAAGCGCGGGAACTGCCCGGTCTCCTCATGTTCTTCGCTGGGTTGGCGGTGCTCGCTGTGAGCGTGTGGACGATCATCGAGGGGATCAAGGCGACCGACGCCGCCGACGGCGACCCGGCGGTCGGCCTGCTGCTCACCGGAGTGCTGCTGCTCCTGGCCACCGCGGTGATCTGGAAGGGGCTGTTCACGGTCGCGCCCGGTGAGGTGCGCGTGCTGCAGTTCCTCGGCCGTTACGTGGGCACGGCCCGCACGGACGGTCTGCGGTGGGCGAACCCGCTCACCACGCGGCAGAAGATCTCCGTCCGGATCCGCAACCACGAGACGGCGACGCTCAAGGTCAACGACGCCGACGGCAACCCGATCGAGATCGCGGCCGTGGTCGTGTGGCAGGTCGAGGACACCGCGCGGGCACGGTTCGAGGTCGACGACTTCGTGCGGTTCGTCGGCATCCAGACGGAGACCGCCGTGCGGCACATCGCGAACAGCTACCCGTACGACAACCACAACGAGACGGGTCTCTCACTGCGGGAGAACGCCGACGAGATCACCGAAACGCTGGCGATCGAGATCGCGGCACGGGTGCAGTCCGCCGGCGTGAGGGTGATCGAGTCGCGGCTCACGCACCTCGCGTACGCACCGGAGATCGCCCACGCCATGTTGCAGCGGCAGCAGGCCGGCGCGGTCGTGGCGGCGCGGACCCGGATCGTGGAAGGCGCCGTCGGCATGGTCGAGCTCGCGCTGGAGCGGCTGGCCGACCACGACGTCGTCGAGCTCGACGAGGAACGCAAGGCGGCGATGGTCTCGAACCTGCTCGTCGTCCTGTGCGGGGACCGTTCCACTCAGCCCGTGGTGAACACCGGGTCGCTCTACACCTGATGGCCGATCGCAAAAGCGTTCTGCTCAGGCTTGATCCGGCGGTGCACGACGCGTTGAGCAGGTGGGCGAACGACGAGCTGCGCAGCACCAACGCGCAGATCGAGTTCCTGCTGCGGCGTGCGCTGGCGGACGCGGGCCGGCTGCCCGGCGAGGCGCAGAAGATGCCTCGCCGGGGACGGCCTCCCAAGAAGCCCGCGGAAGAAGACCCTGACGAATAGGTGTCAGAAGTCCGGTGGTGCCTCCAGGTCGTGGGCGCGGAAGAGCACGGCGTGCTCGACGCCCATGGCCTGGCCGCCCATCGCGGCCAGTTTGGGGATGAAGTCGGCAGGCGCGGGATGGCCCGGCAGCGCGGCCAGGTAGGCGGCGTGTGCTTCGAGAGAGGCCACGCCCCGTCGCAGCGGCTCCCCCGTCACGTCCACGCCGTGCGTCACGCCCGGCCCCATCCCGGGAACCAGGTACCAGCGCGGCGAGTGCGGTTCGAGACCTTCGTCGACCTGCTCGGGGAAGATCCACCGGTTGCCCGCGTCGCGGATGGCGTCGAGGGTCGCGAGGCCGACGGCGCGGTGGTCGGCCTGGTCGAACCCCCACGGCGTCTCGACCGCGAACGAGCTGCCGAACACCACGTCCGGTTTGAACCGGCGGATCTCGCGGCAGATGTCCCGGCGCAGGTCCAGGCCGTAGACGAGATGGCCGTCCGGGTGGCCGAGGATCGTCAGGTGCTTCACCCCGACGGCGGCGCAGGCGGCCTGTTGCTCGGCGGCGCGCAGCCTGGCGGTCTCCTCGGGCGGGTTCGGCATCCCGGCCTCTCCCGCGGTGAGCAGGAGGTAGCCGACCTCGATGTTGTTGGCGGTCCAGCGGGCGACCGCCGCGGACGTGCCGTACTCCATGTCGTCGGGGTGCGCGACGACGCAGAGCACCCGTCTGAACGTCTCCTCGGGTAGCGCGGGCAGTGTCATCCCGCCATTTTTCCTCCTTTCGGCGGGGGCGGCTGATCAGGCGTTTCACCTGCATGAAAACGCTGTCATTGAGTTCCTCCGTTCGGAGGTTTTCTCGTCCGACTCGTGCACGCGAAGGTGTCCGGCGGGCGCACCGGGAACGTGGAGGAGTCTTGTCTTTGTTCTCCCGCAAGCGCGCCGGACTCGGCGTGCTGGGCGTTGCTGTGGTGATCGCGTCGCTGACACCGGCCGGTGGTCTGGCGGCGGGCAGAGAGATCTACCTGGACAGCCGGGCGTCGACGGAACGGCGGGTCGAGGACCTGCTGCGGCGGATGACGGTCGAAGAGAAGATCGGGCAGATGGCGCAGATCCGCGTCGGGAAGCTGCGCGGTGACTGCAACAACGTCAACGGGCCGTTGGTCGACGCGTGCCTGAAGGCCGTGCTCGCGGACGCGCACGTCGGGTCGATCCTGTCCGGCGGCGGTGACGCGCCGCTCGACAACACGCCCAAGGCGTGGGCCGAGATGAACAACGCGATCCAGCGGTACGCGTTGGAGAACAACAGGTTGAAGATCCCGATCATCTACGGGTCGGACGGCGTGCACGGGCACAACAACGTCATCTCCGCGACGATGTTCCCGCACCAGATCGGGCTCGGCGCGACCTGGGACCCGGCGTTGCAGGAGAAGATCGGCGTGTCCGCGTCGAAGGCGTTGCGCGCCACCGGTGTCTTCTGGAACTTCGCGCCGGTCTCGGACATCGCGCGGGACACGCGGTGGGGCCGCTACTACGAGACCTACGGCGAGGACCCGTTCCTGTCCGGGCAGCTGGCGGCGGCGAACGTGCGCGGGCAGCAGGCCAAAGTGGACGACACGGCACAGCTGACCGCGACGGCGAAGCACTTCGCCGGGTACTCGGCGCCGGCGAACGGGCACGACCGCGCGGCGGCGCAGATCCCGATCCGGCAGCTGCAGGACGTCGTGCTGCCGTCGTTCCAGGCGCAGTTCGACGCGGGCGTGCGCACGGTGATGATCAACTCTGGCTCGTTGAACGGCGTGCCGGTGCACGCGTCGAAGTACATGCTGCAGACGCAGCTGCGCGACCGCATGGGGTTCAAGGGCGTCGCGGTCTCGGACTGGCAGGACATGAAGTACCTGGTGGACCGGCACAAGGTCGCGCCGGACTACAAGACGGCGATCGCGATGAGCGTCAACGCCGGTGTGGACATGGCGATGGAACCGTCGAACGCGGCCGAGTTCACGTCGTTGCTGCTGGCGAACGTGCGGGACGGCTCGGTGTCGCGCGGGCGGATCGACCAGGCGGTGCGGCGGGTCCTGAAGCTCAAGTTCGACCTCGGGCTGTTCGAGAAGCCGTACGTGGACCCGGCCAAGGCCGACGCGTCCGTGGTGGGGGTCGACCGCGACCTGGCACGGCAGGCGGCGGCCGAGGGAACGGTGCTGCTGAAGAACGACGGCGTGCTGCCGTTGTCGACGTCGGCGCGGAAGATCGTCGTGACCGGCGAGACCGCTGATGACGTGCGCCGTCAGCTCGGTGGCTGGACCGTGGAGTGGCAGGGCGTGCCGGACGACTCGCCGTTGCCGCCGACCACGACCGTGCTCGCGGGTGTGCGCGAGGCCGTTCCCGGTGCTGCTGTGGTGCACGCTCCGACTCAGGCCGCGGCGGTGTCCGAGGCGGCGGGTGCGGACGCTGTAGTCGTCGTCCTGGGCGAGAAGCCCGGAGCGGAGGGTCCCGCCGACACGGAGAACCCCGCGCTGACCGCGGAGCAGCAGGCGTGGGTGGACGCGGTGCAGGCGACCGGCAAGCCGGTGGTCGTGGTGCTGCTGACCGCGCGCCCGCAGGTGCTCGGTGCGGCGGCGGACGCGAACGCGCTGGTCGCGGGCTGGTTGCCGGGCAGCGAGGGCGGCCGGGCGATCGCGGACGTGCTGTTCGGCGCGGTGAACCCGAGTGGCAAGCTGCCGATCTCGTGGCCTCGTGCTCTGGGCGACCCGACGCTGACCTACGACCAACTGCCGGGCGCGAACACCTCGGCGGGCGCGAAGTACGACGCGTTGTACGCCTTCGGCCACGGGCTCTCCTACACGTCGTTCACGACCTCGGGCACCTCGGTGTCGGTGGACCGCTCGAACGGCGTGGTGAAGTTCACGGTGGCGAACACCGGTGCGCGTGCGGGCACCACGATCGTGCCGGTCTACGTGCGTCAGCCGGCCTCCCCCGTGCTCACGCCAGACCTTCGACTCGTGGGCTTCACCCGCGTCGAACTCGCTGCGGGACAGTCGAAGCAGGTCGAGGTGTCGTTCAAGCTGTCGCAGCTCGCGCTGACCGTCGGCGACGTGGACGGCGACGGACGGCGTGAGGTCGCCCGCGGCGGCTACGAGGCGGTGGTCGGCGCCGAGAAGGCCGCCTTCACGGTGCGCTGAGCTGGCCTGATATCCTTCGTCGTCGTGAACGCGCGGCACTCCGCCGTGGAGGAGAGCCGGTCCTCGTGACCGGTGCCGACAAATGCGCGCCACGAACCCCGGTTTCGACAAGAAGGGTGATGTCGCGATGGCGAACATCAAGTCCCAGCTCAAGCGGATCAAGACCAACGAGAAGGCCCGCCTTCGCAACAAGTCGGTCAAGTCGTCCCTCAAGACGGCCATCCGCAAGTTCCGTGAGGCTGCCGAGGCCGGCGACAAGGCGAAGGCCCTGGAGCTGCTGCAGGACGCGTCCCGCAAGCTCGACAAGGCCGCCACCAAGGGCGTCATCCACGCCAACCAGGCCGCCAACAAGAAGTCGGCGATGGCCCTGCGCGCGAACGCCCTCGAGGGCTGATCTCGCTCGCGGAGCTCACTCGAGCTTCTGGAAGGGCCCCATCTCCTCGCGGAGGTGGGGCCCTTCCGCATCTCCGCCTGGGACGCCTCCTCCACCGGAGCGGGCCCTTCCCCAGTGGGCGTCGCGCGCGGTAGGCGTAGTTCCATGGAATCGCTTCCGCGCATCGACTTCGTCGAACTGCACGACCTCGACGGCACGCCGCCCGTGCTGCGCACCCTGCACACGGAGTCCATCACCACCATCTACCGGCTGACCGACGCCGCCCGCGAGTACGCACGGCCGTTGGCGCTGGCACTGCGGTCGGGCGCGGACCACCGGATCGTGGATCTTTGTGCGGGTTCGGGTGGCCCGGTGCCGTTGATCCAGCGGCGGCTGCACGCGCAGGGCGTCCACACCCAGGTCACGCTGACGGACCTGGTGCCGAACGTGCCCGCTTTCGAACGCGTGGCCGCGACCAACCGGCGTCGCCTGCCCGACTCGTGCTGCACCGTGGACCACGTGCCGTCGCCGGTCGACGCCACGGACTGCCGGGTCGAAGGCACGCGGACGATCTACGGCGCCTTCCACCACTTCCCGCCGCCGCTGGCCACGCGCATGCTGCAGAACGCCGTCGACACCCGGCAGCCAATCGTCGTCGTGGACACCAAACGGTCGTGGCTCTACGTGCTGGTCTTCCCGTTCTTCCTGACGCTGACCGTGTTGCTCGCGGCGCCGTTCCAGCGCAACCCGCTGCCGCGCTACCTGCTGCGGCTCGTGCTGACCTACGTCGTGCCGGTGCTGCCGTTCATGATGTTCTGGGACAGCGTCGTGTCGTTCCTGCGCATGTACGGGCGCGCCGAACTGCGGCGGATCGTCGACGGCCTGAACGACACGGAGTCGTTCGACTGGACGATCGGCGTCGAACGCGGCTTCACCGGCGCCCAGTACCTGATCGGGATCCCGCGCCGGACGTGAGCTAACGACGGCTGTGCGCGGCCACGATCCGGAGCACGGCGCGCTCCAGCGCGTAGTCGGCGTCGGCCGCCACGCCCTTCACGTCGGCGTTGAGCCCCGCGACCACCTGCATCGCGTCGGCGAGACCCGCCTGGTCCCAGCCGCGGGCCTGCGCCTGCGCCTTCTTGATCTTCCACGGCGGCATGCCGAGCGGACCGGCCAGGCTGAACGGGTCGGCCCGGCCCACGGCGGACACGCGCGCGACCGTGCGCACCGCGTCCGCGAGCGCGTCCGCGACCAGCACGTGCGGCACACCGAGCTGCATCGCCCAGCGCAACGCCTCCATCGCGCCCGCCCGGTCCCCCGTGACGGCCTTCTCCGCGACGGCGAACCCCGTCACCTCGGCCTTGCCCTGGTGGTAGCGGCGGATCTCCTCGACCGTCACCTTGCCGTCGGTGTCGGACACGAGCTGCGACGAGGCCGCGGCGAGCTCGCGCAGGTTCGTGCCCACGGCGTCGATGAGCGTGGCGACGGCCTCCGGGTCGATCTTGCCGCCCGCCCGCCGCACCTCGTTGCGCACGAACGCCTCGCGCTCGGCCGGCTTGGTGACCTTGGCGCACTCCGTGACCGCCGCACCGGCCTTCTTCAGTTGTCCCGGCAGGTCCTTGGCCGCCTTGCTGCGGCCACCGCCGGTGTGCAGGACGACGAGCGTGACCCCGTCCGCGGGCGCCTTGACGTAGGAGAGCACCGTGTCGGCGACCTCCTTGCCGATGTCCTGCGCGTTCTGCAGGACGATCACGCGCCCCTCCGCGAACAGCGACGGACTCACCAGTTCGGCGAGCTCCGGAGGCGTGAGATCAGTCACCGGGACGCGGGTCAGATCGGCCGTCGAATCGACCTCGCGGGCAGCGTCCAGAGCCGCCCGAACAGCCCGTTCGACCAGCAACTCCTCTTCACCGACGATGAGGTGCAGTGACTCCGGTGCGCTCACGACCGGCATCCTCCCACGTCTCGGATCGTGGGCGTCTGTGGCTCGGAAACCGAGCTATGCCGTAGCTTGGTCACCACAACTGAACACCGCTCATCCAGAGGGGCAGAGGGAACGGCCCGAAGAAGCCCCGGCAACCGGCGTCAGCGCTGTGTGCACATACCTGTGGACGCATCTGAGCGCAGACGATCACGGTGCCAATTCCGACCCGTTCGATTTCGCGGGAAAGATGAGGAGATACCTCGCGATGACTGCTGTCACTGTGCCCACGAGCACCCAGTTCGACCTCGGCCCGGCCCGCGCGCTGCTGTGCCGTGAGTGTGGAAACGAAACCCCTCTCGCTCCTGAGTACGCCTGTCTCGAGTGTTTCGGGCCGCTGGAAGTGGCCTACGACTTCGGGAAGATCCGGCGCGAGGACATCGAGGCCGGCCCCAGGTCCATCTGGCGCTACCGCGGCCTCCTCCCCGTTCCGTCCACTGTGGAGCAGCACCCGAACACCGATCCCGGCGGCACCCGCCTGGTCGAGGCGCACAACCTCGCCAAGGCCTTGGGCGTCCGCAAGATCTGGGTGAAGGACGACACCGGCAACCCCACCCACTCGTTCAAGGACCGCGTCGTAGGCGTCGCGCTCGCCGCCGCCCGCGAACTCGGCTTCAAGGTGCTGGCCTGCCCGTCCACCGGCAACCTGGCGAACGCCGTCGCCGCGGCCGCCGCCCGTGCCGGCTGGAAGTCCGTCGTTCTCGTCCCCTCCAACCTCGAACGCGCCAAGATCCTCATGAGCGCGGTGTACGAAGGCGCCCTGATCGCCGTCGACGGCAACTACGACGACGTGAACCGCCTCGCCCAGGAGCTCGCCGCGGAGAACGAGGACTGGGCGTTCGTGAACGTCAACGTCCGCCCGTACTACGCGGAAGGCTCGAAGACGCTCGGCTACGAGGTCGCCGAACAGCTCGGCTGGCGCCTGCCCGACCAGATCGTCGTGCCGATCGCGTCCGGCTCGCAGCTCACCAAGGTCGACAAGGCGTTCCGCGAACTCGGCCAGCTCGACCTGGTGGAAGCCTCGCCGTACAAGGTGTTCGGCGCGCAGGCCACCGGCTGCTCCCCGATCTCCGCCGCCTTCAAGGCGGGCCACGACGTCATCCGCCCGGTCCGCCCGGACACCATCGCCCGGTCCCTGGCAATCGGCGCCCCGGCCGACGGCCCGTACGTGCTCGACGCGGTGCGCCGCACCAACGGCGCCATCGAGGACGTCACCGACGAAGAGGTCGTCGAGGGCATCAAGCTGCTCGCCCGCACCGAGGGCATCTTCGCCGAGACCGCCGGCGGCGTGACCGTCGCGACGGCGAAGAAGCTGATCGAGACGGGCAAGCTCGACCCCGACGCCGAGACCGTGCTGCTCATCACCGGCGACGGCCTCAAGACCCTCGACGCCCTCGGCGACACGATCGGCCCGCGCGCGACGGTCCCACCGTCGGCCGAAGCCGTCATCAACGCCCTGGGCTAGTCACCACCTCCTCTCACCCGGACGCCATCTCCCCGCCTCACAGGGAGATGGCGTCCGTCTTGAGCCACCCCGTGCGCGGGAACCGTTCCAGGCCTTCGACCACGTGCGGCCCGACCGGCGTCACCTCGGCCCGCCACGCCACGATTCGTTGCGGCCACGGGGCTTCCGCCTTCAACGCGTTGTAGTGGTAGTCGTGCCACACGTCCGGCGCGATCCGCAGGGCGTCGTCGAACACGTGCTCCGCCGCGAGGTCGTACGCCGCCTCCGGCGACTCCGCCTTCGTCGGTGCCAGCACATGCGTCATCACCGCCTTGTACGTGACGGCGCGCGTGCCGTCTTCGAGCGATTCGCAGATGTAGTAACCGAAATCGGGTTTCAGCTCGTCGTGCGGCCACGGCGTGGCCGCGTAGTTCGTCTGCCACAGCGCCCACGCGAGTCCCGGCGTACCACCGGGAATCGGGTAGCGCGCGTTGAACAACCTGACCCAGACCATCTCTTCTCCTTCGTACGATTCGATTCCCCGGCAACACCGCCAGGTCTCCGTCCTTGTCCGTGCGCAACACCAGCGCGCCACCCGTCCGCAACACGTCCACGACGTGCTCGCTCGGATGCCCGTACCTGTTGCCCGCGCCGACACTCACCAGCGCCACCCGAGGCCGCACGGCCCGCAGGAACGCGGGCAGCGAGTACCGCGACCCGTGGTGCGGCACCTTGAGCACCTCGGCACGCAGGTCCCGCTCCCCCAGCAACGCCGCCTGGCCGGCCAGTTCGACGTCCCCGGTGAGCAGCACCCGGCCCGCTCGCGTGTGCGCCCTGAGCACGAGCGAGTAGTCGTTCACCGTCGTGTTCCCGTCCTCGGCAACCGGCGGCCTCCGAGGTCCCATCACCTCCATCTCCAGTCCTGGCAAGGAAAACCGCTCCCCCGCCTGCGGCTCGACCACCCGCACGTTCTGGGCGCGGGCGAGCCGGCTGACGTCCCGCCACGCCCAGACGGGCTCCTTGAGCGGCCCGACCGCGATCGCCCCCACCGCACGCCCGGTGAGCGCGGCCTCCAGTCCGCCGACGTGGTCCGCGTGCAGGTGCGTCAAGACCAGCAGCGGAATCTTCTTGATTCCCAACGTCTTCAGGCACCGGTCGACCGCACCGGGATCGGGCCCGGTGTCGACCAACACCGCCGTGTCGGGCGCGTCGGTGGCCAGCACCAGCGCGTCGCCCTGGCCCACGTCGCAGCTGACGACCTTCCACCCGTCGGGCGGCCACACCGGCGCCACCACCCTCATGGGCACCAGCACCACGAACCCGCCGACGAGCACCGCGACGACCAACGTCCGCGTCTTCCTGAACCGCAACAACAACACCACCGCAGCAGTGGCCGCGGTCAGCGCCACCGCCCCGACCCAGCCGTCGGGCCAGCCGACCGCCGCCCCCGGCACCGACGCCGCCTGCCGCCCGACCAGAACCAGCCAGCTCACCGCGGGCCCGGCCACGTGCGTCACGACCTCGGCCGCGGCGCCGCTGACCGGCGCGACGGCCGCCGCCACCACCCCCAGCACCGTCGCCGGCGCGACGACCGGCCCGGCGACCAGGTTGGCCACCACCGAGACCAGACTCACCTGCCCGGAGATGCCGGCCACCAACGGCGCGGTGGCCAGACTCGCCGCCGTGGGCACGACGATCGCCTCGGCCAGCCCGTTCGGCACGCCACGCCGTTTGAGCGCCCGCGCCCATCCCGGCGCGACGAGCACCAGCGCCGCAGTGGCCACCACCGACAACGCGAACCCGGGCTCACCACCCAGCGCCGGATCGTGGAACACCAGCACGAGCACCGCCGCCGCCAACCCAGGCACCGCCGACCGCTGCCGGCCGAGCACCAACGCCAGCAACGCCACCGCACCCATGACCGCAGCGCGTAACACACTCGGCTCCGGCCCGGCCAGCACCACGAACCCGACCAGCGCCACGAACGCCGCACCCGCGGCCGGCCGCGGCCCGAGACGCCGCGTGAGCAGGTAGACCGCGCCACTCACGATCGCGAGGTTCGCCCCGCTCACCGCGAGGAGGTGAGCGAGCCCGGCCGTCCGGAACTCGTCCTCGATGCGCGGCACCATCTGCTCGGTGTCGCCCACCACGAGTGCCGGCAGCAGCCCGGCCTCTTCCTCGTCGAGCACGCTGCTGGCCTGCCTCAGGCCGTCGCGGAGTTCGGCGGCCCAGCGCTGGTAGGCCGGGGGTGGTTGCGGGTTCTGCGGAGGTCCGCGCACCCGTAGCAGGGCTGAGGCCAGGTCGCCGCCCCTGGGTGGGGCGAGCGTGCCCTTGACCGTGACCTTCTGGCCCGGCAACAGGTCCCGCCACTTGTCCGCCGGGGCCAGCACCACCAGGTGGGCGCCGTTGGCCGTTGCTTTGATCACGACGTTCTCGACGCCTGCCTGGGTGCCACCGAAGCCCTCGGCTCGGATTCCTTTCGGTCTGGTGGTGAGTTCGGCGGTGAGGGTGGTGCTGCGGCCTTCGTTCGCGGCTTGGCGGAGGGGGTGGGTCTCGGCTCGGTGGACCGCCGCGCCCACCCAGATCGCGGCCGCCGGGCCGGAGATCAGGAGGGCTATGGCGCAGGTTCTGGTCCACCAGGCTCTGCGCCAGGCGGCGAGGCCGATGGTGCCTGCCGTCAGGCCGGTCAGCACGGCTGTCTGCCAGCTCAGGAAGAGGCCGGCTGCGGCCGTGGCCCAGACTGCGGCGGCTGCCGGGACCAGGCGGAAGTCGTGGGAGGTCGGGAGTTTGCTAGCCATCTCGGGCGCTCGTTCGCAGTGGTCGCTGGATCACGGCTGTGGATGGGTGGGGCGGGCGAGAGCGCGGGGGCGCGGGGCCTGGGAGGGCGGGGCACGGGTGGGAAGCGCGAGCTGGGTGGGTGTCGGTCGGCGGTCTCGGGTCGCGGCTGGGGCTGCCTTGTCGGGGGCGGGGCAGGGTGTGAGGTTTTGAGGCTGGGCGGTGCGGGAGTGCGCGTGGGTGGAGGTACAGGCGTCGGAAGGTGGGGTGGTGCCAGGCGGTCTCGAGGTGGGCGTGGCTGGTGATGCGGACGGACGACATCGCTGACTCCGATCGGTGAGTGGTGAGGTGGTGAAGGGCGCCGGATTTGGGGCACGCCAGGGTTGAAGCGCTTCGAGGCGTGGAGCGCGGCAAGGGTGAAGCGTTCAGGGGTGGGGAGCGGCAGGGTTGGAGCGCGCGGGTTTTGGAGCGGGCAGGGCGTGGAGCGAGGCGGGGTGAAGCGCGCCCAGAGTGGGGACCGGGGCGGGGTTGGAGCGGGGCGGAGAGCACGGCGCAGGTTGGCGGTGCCGCTGGCAGCAGGCCGTGTGGGGTGAGCGGGCCTGCTGCGGTAGGCAGAACTGGCGGGTGGACAGGCCTGGTGGGCGGCGGGCGGGCGCGCTTGTTAGCTGGGGCGGGGCGAGTGGGCTTGGCGGTGGTTAGGTGTGGACCAGCTCTGCGAGCCTGGCCAGCTTTGAGTCGCCTATGCCTTCTACGTCGCGGAGTTGTTCGACCGCGGTGAAGGGGCCCTTGCGGGTGCGGTGGTCGACTATGCGTTGCGCCATCACCGGGCCTATGCCGGGGAGGGCGTCCAGTTCGGTCGTGGTGGCGGTGTTCAGGTTCAGCTTGGGCTGGGTGCCTGGGGCTTGGGGAGCGCCTGCTGCGGCTGGTGGGGGTGGGATGCCCACCGCTATCTGTTCGCCGTCGGTGAGTTTGCGGGCGAGGTTCAGGTTGTGGAGGTCGGTGCCCGGCTTCATGCCTCCGGCCAGGCGGATGGCGTCGGCCACGCGGGCACCGGACGGGGCGGTGATCAGGCCTGGGGTGGCCACCTCGCCGATCACGTTCACGACGAGGTCCTCGGCTGGGGCCGAGGTGCTCACCAGGGCCAGGTCCGGGGCGGGTTCGGCGGCGGGGCTCTGCCACCAGCTGCCCAGGCCTATCACCGTGCACGCGACGGCTATGCCCAGGGCCAGCAGGCCCCGGCGCGGGAGGGCGGGCAGGCGGAAGCGGCGGTGGGGTGGGGCGGTGTCGGCCGAGTCCTCTGATCGTGCGTGGACCAGGGTCGGGTCGGCTCTCACCTTGTCGGCCAGGGCGGCCAGGCGTTCGGTCGGGAGGGGGTCCTGGTGGGGGCGGGGGGACATGCGAGCGACGTTACGGAGCGGGGTGGGTGGGGAGGTGGGGTTGGCTCCGGGGCTGTGGATTACTCGCGGGTTGTGGACAGGTCGCGATCACTCGCCGGTCGGGGGCGCGGAATTGTCGGGGGTCTGTGGGATGCTGTCGGGTCCTCCTGGCAGCACCACGACGCCCAGCACGCCCGGTCCGGTGTGCGCGCCGATCACGGCGCCGACCTCCGAGATCACGCAGCCCGTCGAGCCGGGCAGCCGTTCGTCCAGGCGGGTCGCCAGCTCCGCGGCACGTTCCGGCGCGGCCAGGTGGTGCACAGCGAGGCCGACGGGGCCGTCGCCCGCCGCGGCCGCCGCCAGGTCGACCAGGCGCCCGACCGCGCGGCCCATCGTGCGCACCTTCTCCAGCGGCACGATCCGGCCGTCGTCCATGTGCAGCAACGGCTTCACGGCCAGCGCGGTCCCCACGAGAGCCGCCGCCGTACCGATCCGGCCACCCCGGCGCAGGTGCTCCAGCGTCTCCAGGCAGAAGAACATCCGGGTCTCCGCCGCCGCCGACGAAGCCGCCTCCTCGACCTCGGCGTGCGAACGCCCGGCAGACACGGCCGCGCACGCGCGCAGCACCGAGAACCCGAGCCCCATGCCCGTCGACCGCGAGTCGACCACGCGGATGCGGGCCGGATCGATCTCCTCAGCCGCGAGCCGCGCGGCCTCCCACGTCCCGGACAGCTCACGAGAAAGATGCACGGACACCACCGCGTCAGACGACGACAGCGCCTCGCGGTAGACCGCGGCCATCTCACCGGGTGTGGGCCGCGACGTCGTCACCCGGCGGTGTTCGGCGAGGGCGGCGGCCAGTTCGAACGGTCCGAAGTCGACACCGTCGAGACGTCCGGCACCGTCCACCGCGACGTGCAACGGCACGACGGTGATCGCATGGCGCTTCGCGAACCCCTCGGGCAGGTATGCCGTGGAGTCGGTGACGATGGTGATGCGCACGAGCGACGAGCCTACGGGGCTCACTCCTCCGAGCGACTCAACGCCACGGACGAGATGAGCTCCGCCATCGCCGCACCCACGAGTTCGTGCCCTTCCCAGCCCCAGTGCATCCCGTCCGGATTTCCGGCTCCGGATCGCACGTGCTCGCCGATCACCGAGGGCAGATCGAGCAGCGGAACCCCCGCACCCGCGGCCCAGCCACGCACGTGCGCCACCGCGGCCGCGTGCCCCTGATGCGCGTACGCGTACGTCTCAGCGCGATGCACCGACGGCACGATCCCGACCGCCGGCATCGTGTACTGGAGGTTCCGGACGGACTGCAACATGTCCTTCAGGTACCGCGCCGTCAGTGCCGGCGGCAGCGACGCACGCGTGTAAGGCGCCAACCGAGGCTGCACGGACTGATAGCGCGCACGAACCCAACGCCGCAACCAGTCCGGCCGCACATAACGCAGCCCCTCGCGCAGGTACGTGGGCAACGGTGAGGGCAACGTGTCCATGCTCCCCACCGCGAACACCAGCACGTCCGTGCGCGGCAGCAACGACCAGATCCGCGGGTCCCCGGTCAACGCCCACCAGGCGTCCCGCGCCGTCCACCCGAAACCGGCCGCGAGCTCCGCCGACCCACCCAGCCGCTCGGCACAGATGTTGTGCCACAGGCGCGGGTGGTCAGCGGGCAGCGGTCCGGACGGCCCGAAGAACGACAGCGAGTCCCCGAGGACCAGCAGTCTCAACGCGTGGTGCCCGCGTTGTACGACGTCAGCCGCCACCGGTCGTTGCGGCGGGTGAACACCGTCCAGTGGCAGTTCGAGATCCCGCCGAGCTGCGACCAGTTCTCCACCGGCAGCTCCAGCAGTCGCCCGGTCAACGCGCTGATCAGGCCACCGTGCGCGCACAGCATGACCGTCTCGGAGAACTCCGCGTCCACCTCGTGCACGACCCGGATGGCGCGCTCGGCCACCTCGACCCGCGACTCGCCGTCCGGCGGCGCGAACGTCGGGTCGGTGCGCCAGACCGCGACCTGGCCGGGCCACTCCTGCTCGACCTCGGCGACGTTGAGGCCCTGCCACTTGCCCAGGTGGGTCTCGCGCAGCCGTTCGTCGATCCGCAGCGGGATGTCCGTCGACGACGTGAACACCCCGGCGGTGTTGCGGGCTCGCTGCAGGTCCGAGGCCACGACGATCTCCGGCGCGAACCCGGCGAGCACCGGCACGGCGAACCTCGCCTGGTTCAGGCCGGTCTCGGTGAGAGCCGAGTCCAGATGACCCTGCAGGCGACCTGTCGCGTTGTAGTCGGTCTCACCGTGCCGCCACAGCACGAGCCGGCTCAGGGCCATCCGCTACCTCATTCAGCCGTCGAGTCGGCGGGGACGTCCGCCTCGAACTCGATCCGCGGGCAGTCCTTCCACAGCCGCTCCAGGCCGTAGAAGCTGCGCTCCTCGGTGTGCTGCACGTGCACGACGACGTCCACGAAGTCCAGCAGCACCCACCGGCCCTCGCGAGCCCCTTCGCGGCGCACCGGCTTCGTGCCGGCCTCCCGCAGCTTCTCCTCGATGTTGTCGACGATCGCGCCGACCTGCCGCTCGTTGGGAGCGGACGCGATCACGAACACGTCCGTGATCACGAGCTGGTCGGAGACGTCGAGCACCGTCACGTCGTGCGCCTTCTTGTCGGCCGCTGCGTTCGCCGCGACCAGCGCCAGCCGTCGTGCCTCGTCGGTGGCTGCCACGTCACTCCTCTGACTTCCGGCGGGCGTCGATACGCCCACACGAGTTACTGAGGGTACCGGCGTGCGCCAACGGGTACTTCACACGCAGGCATGACGAAGGCCACCTCAGCGCCCTGAGGTGGCCTTCACCTGCGCCGAAGCTTAGAGCGGGCGGACCTGCTGGGCCTGCGGCCCCTTCTGGCCCTGGCCGACCTCGAACTCGACCTTCTGGTTCTCCTCGAGCGAGCGGAAACCCTTGGACTGGATCTCCGAGTAGTGCACGAAGACGTCTGCCGAGCCGTCGTCGGGCGCGATGAACCCGAAGCCCTTTTCGGCGTTGAACCACTTCACGGTGCCTGTAGCCAAAGTCTTGCCTTCCACGAACCAGCAACAACCCGCTGATTGTTGCTCCCCGCGCGCTCGGATGCACGCAAAATCCACTCGAACGTGGTTACGACTCGGAGTACAGGCCTGTTTTCGCGATGTACTGGACCACTCCGTCGGGCACGAGGTACCAGACCGGCTGACCCGACGCGGTCCTCGCACGACAGCCGGTTGACGAAATGGCCATGGCCGGGACCTCGACCAACGACACGGAACCGGGCGGCAGGTGACGGTCGTTCAGCGTGTAGCCCGGACGGGTGACTCCGATGAAGTGCGCGAGGTCGAACGCGTCGGCGGCGCGCTTCCACGACAGGATCTGCTCCAGCGCGTCGGCGCCGGTGATGAAGAACAGGTCGGCGTCCGGGTACTGCTTCTTGAGGTCCGTGAGCGTGTCCACGGTGTAGGTGGGGCCGTCGCGGTCGATGTCGACCCTGCTGACGGAGAACCGCGGGTTCGAGGCCGTGGCGATGACCGTCATCAGATACCGGTCCTCGGCCTCGGAGACCTCCCGCGACGCCTTCTGCCAGGGCTGACCCGTCGGCACGAAGATCACGCGGTCCAGGTCGAACCTGGCCTGCACCTCGCTGGCGGCCACGAGGTGGCCGTGGTGGATGGGATCGAACGTGCCACCCATGACGCCGATGCGCATCGAAACAGCGTAGACCGGCGTTGTGCTGCTCCCGAAGACACAACGCCGGTCGTGCTGATCACACCGAACGGCTCAGGGGGAGGACGAGCCGTGCGGGTCGCGGCTTACCCCGAAGCAAAGCCGCGCGCACTGGAGGAACGCGCGGGCCGGTCCTCCATGACGCGACTCGCCCAAGATTTTTCTCACCAGGCCACGGCGAGCTTCACCGGGCCTCTGACCAGCGAACCCTTGCGGAACTCGACGGGTTCGGCGAGCCGCAGTCCCGGCATCCGGCGGGTCAGCGCGCCGAGCGCGACCTGGAGCTCCATCCGCGCGAGCTGCGAACCGAGGCAGAAGTGGATGCCGTGGCCGAACTGCAGGTGCTGGCCGACCTCACGCTCCAGGTCGAGTTCTGCGGCGTTGGTGTACATCGACTCGTCGTGGTTCGCCGACGACACGACCACCAGCACGGCGTCACCCTCCTTCACGAGCGCATTGCCGACCTGGACGTCCTCGGTGGCGATGCGGGTGAAACCGGCGCCCGCGCCCAGCGGGATGAACCGCAGCAGCTCCTCGACGGCGTTCGGGACCTTCTCCGGGTGTTCGTGGAGATCCTTCACGGCGTCCGGGTGGTCGGTCAGGGCGACGACGCTGTTCGCGATCATGTTCGCGGTCGTCTCGTGCCCGGCGACGAGGAGCGTGATGCCGAACCTGACGAGCTCGTCCTCGCTGAGCCTGTCCTCGTTGTCGCGAGCGGCCACGAGCGCACTGATCAGATCGTCCGTGGGATGCGCACGGCGCTTGGCGACCAGCTCGGTGAAGTAGCCGTGCAGCTTGATCATGCCGTTCATGGCTTCTTCGGGTGAGAGGCCGCCGACCGTGGACAACACCTGGTTCGACCACGTGCGGAAGTCGGCGCGGTCCTCGAACGGCACCCCGAGCAGCTCGCAGATGATCGTGATCGGGAACGGCATGGAGAAGCCCTCGACCAGGTCACCGGGGTTGTCCAGGCCGTCCAGCAGCTCGTCGGTGATCCGCTGGGCGCGCGGCCGCAGCTCCTCGACGCGGCGCACCGTGAACGCCTTGGAGACCAGCCGGCGCATGCGGGCGTGGTCTGCGCCGTCGTGCGTGAGGATCGAGCCACCCGGTGCGATGAGCGGTTGCATCCTCGGGACGTCCCGGTCGACCGTGCGCGCGCGGCTGAATCTCGCGTCGCCTAGGACGAACTTCGTGTCGTCGTAGGACGTGACGAGCCAACCCTCGCCGCCGTAGGGATACGTCACGCGCGTGACGGGTTCATCACGCCGTAGACGTTCATAGGTCGGATCGAGGGTCAGCCCGGCAGCTTCGGAGAACGGGTAGGTGGGAGCCATGTCTCCGAACGTAGAGCTACGCCTTGGGGCGCGTGTGGCCTTCTCCCCACACGACCCATTTAGAGGAAGTCAGCTCGGTCAGGCCCATCGGACCGCGGGCGTGCAGCTTCTGCGTGGAGATGCCGATCTCCGCGCCCATGCCGAACTCCGCGCCGTCGGTGTACGCCGTGGAGGCGTTGACGAACACAGCAGCGGCGTCCACACGGGCCGTGAACCTGCGTGCGGCCGTGACGTCATTCGTCACGATGGCCTCGCTGTGGCCGGAACCGTACGTCGCGATGTGCTTCACCGCGTCGTCCAACGAGTCGACGACCTTCGCCGAGATGTCGAGGCTCAGGTACTCGGTGCCCCAGTCCTCGTCGGTGGCGGTCAGCACGTCCGACTGCTGGGCGAACTGCTCGTCGCCGTGGATCGTGACGTTCTCCTGCTGCAACGCCTTGGTGATGCGCGGGACGAACTCGTGCGCGACGTCCTTGTGCACCAGCAGGGACTCCGCCGCGTTGCACACGCTCGTGCGCCGCGTCTTGGCGTTGAGGACGATCGCCTCGGCCATGTCGAGGTCGGCGTTCGCGTCGACGTAGACGTGGCAGTTGCCGACGCCCGTCTCGATCGTGGGCACCGTGGCCTGCTCGACGACGGCGTTGATCAGACCGGCGCCGCCACGCGGGATGACCAGGTCGACCAGGCCGCGCGCGGTGATGAGGTGGGTGACGGACGCGCGGTCGTGGCACGGCAGGAGCTGCACGCTGTCGGCCGGCAGGTTCACGCTTTCGAGTGCGTCGCGCAGGATGCCGACGAGCGCGGTGTTGGAGTGCTCGGCGGTCGAGGAACCCCGCAGCAGCGCGGCGTTGCCGGACTTGAGAGCGAGGCCGGCGGCGTCGACCGTGACGTTCGGGCGGGCCTCGTAGACCATGCCGACGACGCCCATCGGGACGCGGACCTGCTTGAGCTCGAGGCCGTTCGGCAGGATGCCGCCGGTGATCACCTGACCGACCGGGTCTGCCAGTCCCGCAACGGTTTCCAGGCCTGCCGCCACGCCTTCGACACGGGCTTCGTTCAGGGTGAGACGGTCGAGGAGGTTGGCTGGGAGACCCGCTGCCTTGCCCGCTTCGAGGTCCTTCTGGTTGGCCTCGATGATCTCTGGCGCGCGCTTGCGCAGCGCGGCGGCCATCTCCAGGAGCGCGGTGTCCTTGCGCTCGCGGGTGGCGAGGACGAGTTCGTCGGCGGCGACACGGGCGCGGCGAGCTGCCGCGTGCACCTGGTCGCGCAGGTCATCAGTCACGCCACACAGCTTACGACCTGCGACAATCACAATTGTCAGAGTGGCCTGGCAAGCTTGCTCCCCATGGACGACATCGCGTTGCGAGAACTGGCGGAGGAACGGCTCCGGGCACTGGCGGGCCCGGAGGCGGTGCTGCGCGAGGACCAGTGGACCGCGATCCACACCCTCGTGGCCCAGCGCCGCCGAGCTCTCGTCGTCCAGCGCACCGGCTGGGGCAAGTCGGCCGTGTACTTCATCGCGACGGCGTTGTTGCGTCAGCTCGGTGAGGGCCCCACGGTCATCGTGTCGCCGTTGCTCGCGTTGATGCGCAACCAGATCGACGCGGCGGCGCGGGCCGGTGTGCACGCGGTGACGATCAACTCGGCGAACCCCGGCGAGTGGGACGCCGTGCAGGAGCAGGTCGCGGCCGGCGAGGTCGACGTGCTCCTGGTGAGCCCGGAGCGGTTGAACAACCCCGACTTCCGCGACTCGGTGCTGCCTTCGCTGACGGCGTCGGCGGGCATGCTCGTGGTCGACGAGGCGCACTGCATCTCGGACTGGGGGCACGACTTCCGGCCCGACTACCGGCGACTGCGGACGTTGCTGACGGAGCTGCCGGCGGGCGTGCCGGTGCTGGCCACGACGGCGACGGCCAACGACAGGGTGGTGCACGACGTCACCGAGCAGCTGGGGCTCGGCGCCGACGAGGGCACGCTGGTGTTGCGGGGTCCGCTGGACCGGGACAGCCTGCGGTTGTCGGTCGCCCTGCTGCCCACGGCGGAGTCGCGGCTCGGATGGCTGGCCGAGCAGCTCGAACGGCTGCCGGGGTCCGGGATCATCTACACGCTCACGGTGGCGGCGGCGGACGACATCGCGGCGTTCCTCGCCTCGCGCGGTTTCGCGGTGGCCGCGTACTCGGGCAAGACCGAGCCCGCCGAGCGCGAGCGGGCCGAGGAAGAACTGCTGGGCAACAAGGTCAAGGCGCTGGTGGCGACGTCGGCGCTGGGCATGGGGTTCGACAAGCCGGACCTGGGCTTCGTCGTGCACGTGGGCGCGCCGTCGTCGCCCATCGCGTATTACCAGCAGATCGGTCGTGCGGGCCGCGGCGTCGAACGGGCCGAGGTCGTGCTTCTGCCCGGCCACGAGGACCGGGACATCTGGGCGTACTTCGCGTCGCTGGCGTTCCCGCCGGAAGTGGTGGTGCGTCAGGTGTTGTCCGCGTTGGACGGCGCGGGCAGGGCGTTGTCGACGGCGGCGCTGGAACCGATGGTCGAGCTGTCGCGCGGCAGGCTCGAGGTGGTGCTGAAGGTGCTGGACGTCGACGGCGCGGTGCGGCGGGTGAAGGGCGGCTGGGAGTCGACGGGCAGGCCGTGGGAGTACGACGGCGAGCGGTACGCGCGCATCGCGGAGGCGCGCAAGGCCGAGCAGCAGGTGATGGTCGAGTACCTGCGCACCGACCAGTGCCGGATGAAGTTCCTCCAGGACCAGCTGGACGACCCGACGTCGCACGCGTGCGGCCGTTGTGACAACTGCACGGGCGAACGCCTGTCGGTCGAGGTCTCCGAGGTGGCGGCCGAGGCCGCCCGCGAACGGTTGCTGCGTCCCGGCCTCGACGTGGCGCCGCGCAAGATGTGGCCGACGGGCATGGGCGCGATCGGCGTCCCGCTGTCCGGCAAGATCCCGCCGTCCGAGGTGGCGGCCACCGGCAGGGCGCTGGGCCGCCTCACCGACATCGGCTGGGGCAACCGCCTGCGCGACCTGCTCGCGGACGGCACCGCCGACCGCGAGATCCCGGACGACGTGTTCGCGGCCTGCGTGAAGGTGCTGTCGGCCTGGGGCTGGGACGAGCGCCCGGTCGGCGTCGTGACGATCGGGTCGCGCCGCCGTCCCCAGCTGGTCGGCAGCTTCGGCCAGAAGATCGCCTCGATCGGCCGGCTGCCGTTCCTCGGCACGGTGTGGCTCGGTGAGTCGACGCACCGGGCCAACAGCGCCCAACGCCTCGCCGGGCTGGTGCGGACGGGCGAGACCCCGGATCTGTCCGGTGTGGACGGTCCCGTGCTGGTCGTGGACGACCACATCGACACCGGCTGGACGATGACGGTGGCGGCACGGCTGCTCAGGAAGGAGGGGGTCTCCGCAGTCCTTCCGTTCGCGCTCGCGGTGACGAACTGACGGAATCGCGAGTTCAACACCTTCCGTGGCCAGCAGTTCACGTTTATGGCCAAAACAGTTCATAAGCTCGCCGAACTGAGGCATTCTTCAGGGCTGTGACCGACGACTCGGACGAACCGTCGCTGCTGACGCTGTACCAGGCATGGATCGGCTCCCCAGCGGGCGGCCACACCACAGCGCCAGAGCAGTTTTACCGCAGCGCCTTGATCGTGCTGGACACCAACGTGCTCCTGGATCTGTACCGCTACACACCGTCAGCAAGGGACCAGGTACTCGCGGCACTCGAACTCGTGTCGGCCCGCTTGTGGCTTCCCTATCAGGTTGGGCTCGAGTTCGTGCGGGGGCGCCCGAAGGTCATCAAGGACAGGGTCGACGACCTCAAACATGCTGGAACCCGGGTCCAGAATCATCTGGAGAGCGCCTGGAAGAATGTATCGGCCGCAGTAAAAGAAGTCAGTCAGCTCCTAGACCAATACGCTGCGGACGAAGAGGGGCAGTCTGAACTCAGCACGCTCATCAATCGAAATCGCTTCCAAGACATGATGAATTCCTGGAAGCGAGAACTTCTTGGCCGCGTCACTGACCTCACCGACGCTCAGGACATAGCTCTCAGCACTCTGGCCAGCGGCTCAGACAGCGTCCTTCCTCGCGTGTCCAAGCTCTTCGGAGACCGCCTCGGCGCCCAACCGCACCCCAGCAGAGTTCGCGAGCTCGTCGACGAGGCCATTACCTACCGCTACCCGAACGAAATCCCACCGGGCTTCAAAGATACCAGGAAGAACAACGCTACAGACCTTCAGATTGCAGGCGACTTCCTGCTGTGGGACGAGATGGTGAGTCATGCGGCTACGCTCGCTCAGCCGCGTCTGGTGCTCCTCGTCTCACGTGACACAAAGGAAGATTGGTACCAGACCGGCGTCCCAGGACAGCCCGACCGCCCTTGGCCTTCACTGCTGGATGAGATGCAAATAAGAGCTGACGCGGCACTCTTCATCACACATCCAAAGGATTTCTATAACGGAATCCGCGATTATCTTCAAGCGGACATCAACACCAAGACTGCTGAAGAAATCAGTCGCGCCGCCGACCAAGACATCGAGCTGACTGCACTGACATACGATCCCGTCTTCAACCAGGACGCACCAGCGCGCCAGCCCCCAGCAGGCCTCGCACTTGAGGCATACAGGGCAACCCCACTGGTCTCGACCGTAATTCGAGAAGCGCTCGAAGACCCGACACACCGCCCTTTCCAATGGTGGTTGATCGGACTGACCGCGAACCTCGGCCTCCGCACTCAGCGGGAAGACGAACCTCCGGTCGACATATCAGCTGCTGTGATCTCCTCCCTGCCTCCCGCTCCAGACTGGCGACCAGGCAGCGAACTTCCTCTCGGCGAGTGGCCTTTCCGCAGCACAAGCTGGGTCGCGCCCTGGTTCGCCCAGATGGTGAAAACAACGCCAACCGCAGATCGTGTGACTCTGCTCAGGCTCGCGGTAAGGCAGCTCAAGCGGCAAACGGGTGAATCGGAAGGCAAAACCCAAGACAACGTCCCCTAAGGACACCTAGGCTGGACCGCCTTCGCCGTGATACACCCGCCACCTCGTTAGGACCTTCCGGAGATGCCGCACAAGCTCCTTGACATCACGCCGACGACTCAGGTCCTGATCGCACTGACACGCACACCGATCACTCCAATCGACGCCATCAGTGAACTTATCGATAATGCCGTCGACTCATTTCACGCTGCCGAGGTTCAAGGCATACGGTCACAGGTCCGGCACGTCGTCATCGACGTTCCGGGCCTGACGCAGGTTGATCGCGGAGAGGGCCTGATCCGCGTACGCGACACAGGTGCCGGCTTAACTGCGGAGCAAATCGGCCACGCTATGCAGGCGGGCTTCTCGACTAAGAACCCGTTCGACACGCTCGGCCTGTTCGGCATGGGGTTCAACATTGCAACAGGAAAGCTTGGGCGAATTACGCGAGTCATCTCCGCGCGCCCAGGCGACGAGAAGGCAGTGGAGGTCGTTCTCGACCTGGACGCGCTAGTCAAGTCGAACAAGTTCGCGGTCAACGCCGAACTAGTCGACAAGCCAGCCGGCCTTGAACACGGCACCATCGTCGAGGTCCGCAGCTGGTGGCCCCCAGGCGACCAGAACGCAGGTTTCATCCGAGACGTGGCCAAGATGCCCAAACGTACCCTGCGCGAACGAATCGGAAGGCGTTACGCCACACTCATCCGCGGAGATCACCGGCAGCCTGTCAAGATCACCGTCAACGGCGCGGCTTGCACTGCGTTCGAACACTGCACTTGGTCGGAAACCCGTTTCGTCCAGCGCACCGGCCACGGTCAGATCCCTGCACGGATAAGCATTGACGAGGAACTTGGCAGTTCTCGTAGATGCACACACGATGGCGCCGACTTCGACGGACACAGCAGCTGCCCTCGTTGCGGCGGCACCGAGAGCCGCGAGTTGTCTCAGCGCGTTCACGGCTGGCTCGGCATCCAGCGCTTTGACGACAAAGACAAGTTCGGTATCGATCTCATCCGGAACGGGCGGGCGATCCGGGAGGCCGAGAAGGACTCCTTCTTCGAGCATGCCGACAAAACAACTGGCCATCGGGAGCGCGAGTACCCAATCGACCAGCAGTACGGCAGGATCGTAGGCGAGATTCACCTCGATCACGTACCCGTCGACTTTCAGAAGCAGCATTTTCAGCAGGCCACCGACGAGTGGCAGACGGCCATGGGATTTCTCCGCGGCGACTCGCTACTCCCCAGCAAGTGGCTAGGCGAAGACCAGAACGACTCACCGGTCTCCAGGCTCTTTCAGGGGTACCGCAAGGTACGAAATTTTGGCACCGCTGACATGTACATGGGCCGATATGACACCCTGAAGAAGAAGGCCTCGAGAATCCCGAGAGAAATTGAGGAGGATTACTACGAGCGGTTTTTGAACAAAGAACCTGGTTTCTACGACGACTCCAAATGGTGGGAACTGGTCGAATCTGCCTCCGAGCCCCCGATCGAGGCGCTGCCCGAGTGTTCGCTTTGCGGATTTCAGAACGTCAGCGACGCGGAGACCTGCGGCAGCTGCGCTGCAGTTCTGATCGGGAAGCCGTGCCACAACGACGACTGCAAGGAAAGAATCCTCAAGTCAGCTGACACGTGCCCGGTGTGCGGCGCGGATCAGACGGTGCAGGTGCTTCACCCATGGCATTGTGTCTTCTGCGAGCAGGAGAACAGGGCTGATACCGAGCGCTGCGGCACTTGCGGCACTCTGGCAGGAGCGCCACATCCCGCAAGCCCCGAGGTGCTCCGCCTCGAGTCGGATCTGCGGGAAGAACTTGGCATCCGCGGACTGAGCATCACCTTGGCCAATGGCACGAAGACCAATCCGATTGACATCTTCGTGCACTCGTCCCACCGTCCGATCGTCGCGGCACATGGCCGGCCGCCAGTGCCTCTGATAACCGCCCACAAGCCCGGCAGTTTGACGATCTACGCGGACCTGAACCACGACGTGTTCACCAGCAACGGTCTCCGGCCCGAGTACCTGATCGCTTCCGAAGCGGCCCAGTACGTCTACGCGCTGCATCCGCGACTGCAGGGCAAACCAGGTCACACCGTCGCCGTGCTGACAAGTGACCTGCTCGTGCAGGGTTGGGGGGACACCGTGGTCGACAACCCGGACTCAGTTCGGGACGACATCAAACGCCTGTTCGCCGAGATCACCGAGCGGGTACTGGACATCTCGCAAGCCCCAGACTTCTACGACGATCTCGACGTTGGCCAGCAACGCATGATGGCGAATGAAATGATCAGCGCAGGCGTGGATCTCCGGGAGATCGAACGGCTCAAGTCAGGTGCGTATTTGAAGTACTGCAGCCGTGACGCACTGGCCGCGTTCTTCGGGCGGCACCCGCAAGAGTGGTTCAACGGCAAAGTCTGGAGCGAGCCCTGGCCCGAAGGCGCTCTGCTCGGCCTAGTCGTTTCCGAGAAGCTGCAAGAAGAGTTGAAGATCAAGTACCTGCGTTGCCTGGAGGACTGCGCCTCTTACCTCCGCTATGAACAACCTGAGCAACTGCTAGTCATCCGGGCGCGGGCAGCCGCGGAGTTCTTGAACGGCAAGCTCTCGCCATGACTCAGCGGATCGCCGTAGCTCTCCACCTGGCGGGATCGGGCTGGAGAGCGTTCGAACGGACGGTGGAACGCCTGCTCATCGCCAAGGGCTATGAAGGCGTTCAACGCGTCGGCGCCTCCGGAGACGGTGGAGCAGATGTCATCGGCACGTTGAACAACCGCCGATGGCTGTTCCAGGTCAAGCGCTGGAAAACAGCCATCGGCCCAGCGGTTGTAGATGAGACGATCGAGGCGTGTCGGCGATATCAAGCCGACATCCCGGTCGTAGTCAGTCTCAACGGCTTCGAGGCCAGCGTACGCGGACAACAGAACGCCTTGGCCGCAAAGGGAATCCCGCTGCAGCTCTGGGATCGGAGCGCCTTGCTCAGGCAGGCTGAACTCGTTCCCGCTGCTCCACTGTCTCAGCGTTCGCAGGATCGGTTTCAGTTGCGGTCATACCAGGACCAGGCAGTAGACCGGATCATGACGGAACTCGTCAACGGCTCACGGAGCGCACTCGTCGTGCTCGCCACCGGTCTCGGCAAGACCTTCGTCGCGGCCGAGTTCTATCGGCGCTTCGTCTCCTTGCGACCGGGAGCGAAGGTCCTTGTCCTGGCGCATCGCAACGAGCTCGTGTACCAGCTTGAGCGATCCTTCTGGCCGATGCTTCCCGCGTCTGCCGCGACAGGCGTCTGGAACGGCCACGAACGTCCTGGCTCCGCAACACTCGCCGACCTCGACGTGGTGTTCGCATGCGTGGACAGTGTTGCGTCATACGTAGCGCAAGGACGCGAGCTGCCAGATTTCAAGCTGGTCATCGTGGACGAGTGCCACCACCTCGGCACAGGAACCTACGACGCCGTCCTGGGCGAGTTGTCAGCCGGGAACGGCGGCGCGTTTCTCGTGGGCATGACGGCAACGCCGTGGCGACCGGATGGCAAAACGCTCCAGCAGTGGTTCGACTACCCAGTCGTTGACATCGATCTCGTGCGAGGCCTGCGCGAGGGTTACCTGGCCAACGTCGACTACCGCATGTTCACCGACAACATCAACTGGGACAAGCTGGCTCAGGGCCTGCACGGCGCAGACGTCACCCTCACGCCGCGCGGAATCAACCGGACGATCTTCATTGAGGAGTGGGACGACGCCGTGGTGGAACGGCTCGCCGACGCTTGGCGCGAGGTGCCTCAACCCCGCGCAATCATTTTCTGCGGCACGATCGACCACGCAGAGCGAATGTCTGCTCGTATCAATGCACTGGGATTCACGCGGTCAGATGTAATCGCTTCCCGAACTAGCGACGGACGTTCCGTCGACGTTCCTACCAGAAGCCGGGTTCTTTGGGACTTCGCGGAGGGTCGCACTGGCGCGCTGTGCGCGGTCGACATCCTGAACGAAGGCGTCGATGTACCTGACGTCAACATCGTCGTCTTTCAGCGAGTGACCCACAGCCGACGCATCTTCGTGCAGCAGCTTGGCAGGGGTCTGCGCCTCGCCCCTGGCAAAGACAGGGTGACCGTGCTGGACTTTGTTTCCGACATCCGGCGCTTCGCCGCCGGTCTCGATCTGCAGAGCAATCTGAACAGCAAAATTGCTGGCTACAACCCCAGGGTAAAGCTTGGCAACAAGGTGACTTTCATGCGATCCGGCACCGTGGATGAGCAAGGAACTCAATTCCTCCGGGAGTGGCTGGGAGATCTCCAAGCGGTGCAGGACGCCGGCGAAGATGTGCACGTGCTCAAGTACCCGCCCGACCTTTCATGACAATCCACGCAGAAAGGCCATTAGCTTGACCGCATCTCGGCGTCCCCACGACGACTGGAACCGGCTGAAGCCGGACACCACGGAAGCCGTGGAAGATCTTGCACGCCAGCTCCGCAGCGGCACTTCGTCAAGCCAGGACCTGCTCGACACGTACCTATACGCGAAACGTCTACTTGCCGAGTCCATGCAGGCGTTCATCAGGACGAGCCTTCCGGAGCGATGCGAAGAGTTCCACCAGCTACGCGACCAGCTCGCTGAGCAGATGCAGCTGTGGTACGGCGACCGGCTCCCCGAGAGCTACCTGAGCGTGCCGTACGGATTCCGGGTTCACGAGGAGTTGTTCAGCATCCTGTTCCAGCGCATGGGCCAGAACGTGGAGGCTGCCCTTCTCCGAGTAGTGACAGGCGACTCGGTCCACACCGAACGCCGAACACGTGAACTGCGCGAGTTGGGCATGGCGGTCACCAGCTACAAGGCGAACGACATCGAGTACTACTGCCTCAAGTCGCTGGATCTGGACCACGGGATGATCAACTCAATTATCTTGAAAACCGCAAAGAAGAAGGGCTTCAAGCCCGTGGCGGAAAAAGACCTGAAGGCAGTCCTCGGCGAAGGCTAGACCTACCGCTCGGACTGTGGGTTCGCTCCGGTAAGCTTGCTGGAGCGAACCCACAGCAACTAGCTGATCTTCGCGCGATGCTTCATGAACAACTCGTGACGAAGATGGTCGTCCTGACCAGTGAACGCCTTGATCGAACCGAGCTTGTACGCGATCGATGATCCATCCCTGGTCTCGACCTCGAAGTCACGGCGGAGGTCGGCGATGGCGCGCTCCAACTCATAGGTCTGAAGAGTCCGCCCGACAGCCTTCTCCAACTGCCGGTGAGTCATGTACTCGCCTGATTCCCTCAACGCCCGGTAGAGCGGGTTCTGGTCGGTTTGGATCTTCCGATCCCGGATTTCACCTTCCATGTTCAGCGCCGCCTTGATGCGTCGCCCGATGGCTTCAGCAACCGGCGGAGGGAACGCGTTACCGATCTGACGATACCGGGAGGTCTTGCGGCCTTCGAAGATCCACTCACCGTCGTGCCAGCCCTGAATCCGGGCGACCATCTCGCAGGTCAGCTTCGGGCCGACCTTGAACTGATCCCCGGGCTGCGGCGGTGCGTCGGCAACGCCCATCGCATCGACACCGAGCTCCGCCCACGCGCGTTTCGCCCGTGTCGGGCCTAGGTCTGCACCGCCGTGTTTCTTGGAGCCTCCGACAATCGTGGGAGCGATTCCGTTCGCCTTTGCAGCCCACTCCTCAGCGCCCTCCCAGCCGTCAGCGGCCATGAGGTCCTTGAGCGTCTCCCCCACCGTCGGCGCCGCACCGGCTGGCTCCGGCCAGGCGAAGTACGGCGCGTACTTGTTCTGCAGCGCAACGAGCACGAACCGCGGTCTGAGCTGCGGAACCCCGAAGTCTGATGCCTGCAGCAAGCGCCACTCCGCCACATATCCCATGTCCGTGAGCCGGTCCAGGACGTGCTGACGGTACCCAGCAAACCGGGGCATGCTGAGGCCCCGGACGTTCTCAAGCATCAGCGCACGTGGCATCACCACGTCACAAAGTTCTACGGCCCAAGCGAACAGGTCGCGTTCATCGTTGGCGCCCAACTGCTTGCCCGCGATACTGAAGGGAGGGCATGGCACGCCGCCGGCAAGCAACGAGACGCCGATGTGTTCCATGGGCGCCCACACCGAGGGGTCTGCGACGTCCCCAGTTGCCACTACGTCTGACCTGAGGTTCTTACGCAGGGTCGCCGAGGCGTTCACGTCCAGCTCAACCGCCAGCCGATGCTTGAAGCCCGCCTTCTCAAGGCCAAGTGCCTGACCGCCTGCGCCAGCACAGATCTCCACTACTTCGAGACTCTGCACGAGCACCCCTTTCGCGCCCAAAGGTGATCAGACAAGCAACGCGGTGCAGTATCGTCCACCGACAGCCGGTAGCCGTACCCAACCTGCGCATGAGGCTCTGTCACTTGTCTGATAAATGCGGGGGCGCCGCCCGGTAGCGAACACAGGTAAGCGGCCGGTTTCCAGCGCCGCTGAACGACGGAGTCAGGATCAAGCCCGACGTCGTCTTCACAGCAAGGCTGGTCACTGTCTTCATCGGTGGCTGCTTCTGAGACACCCCCGCTCGCGGTTGTCAGCCTACGACGAACGAGTGATGCTGGACTCCAAGGCGAAAGCGGGACATCAAGCGACACAGAACCGTCACCGATGCGCTCGCTGCCGCTGGCTGACGAGTGCTGCGATGCCTGGAGCACGAGGACCTGAAGGACACAGCTGCGGCCGACGTGGGCACACTTGGTCGAGTCGAACATGGGTTCGACAATAGTTGGGAGCCCTGACAACGATGTGGATCACGCGCAGGCAGCTGCTAATCAGTTGAGCGGCGAGGGATGTCAGGAGCCATGGCGGCGGGCTCAGCGGCGGTCGCGACAGCCCACAGCTCACCTTGTATCTCAGCTTTCTGCCGTGCGTCATCCAGTTGCACCGGCACGACCCGTGCGGCTACGACCTGCCCCTTGCGCGGCACTGGCAACCCGAGGCTCGCGGCCACCCGCGGGTCGTTGTCCTGGTGCCCGAGGATGACGATCCCCTCGGGACGGAGAAGAGATCGCGCACCTCCCGACCCCCTGGCGCGCTTCATGAAATCGTCCTGCTGCGCCACAGTCGCGAGAACCGCACGCCCGATGAGACGCCCTTGGACCTGCCGGAACAGTTCGTTAACCCGTGCCTGACCGTGCTTGCTACCGCGAACAGCCTTCGCCGAGAAGATTCGGTCCCGCACGTCATCCGCGATGTGCAGGAGGAGATTCTCGTCCAGTACGCCGTGATCGGGCCATAGCCGCACAACCTTGTCACGCCCCTCCTGCGTGAGCCGCCGCTTGCCGTCACGGTTCGGGGGGCCGAGGAGCGGAAACTCCACCCTGACGAGTCCAGCGGACCAGGCACTCGATTGGTCGCTGGCCCAGAGCACCAAGCAGATGTGCCCGATCGACTCAGGCGGCAACATCCAGGCTCCTTGGGTCATCGAGAATTTGCAGTCGACCTGAACCCCAGCGATCTCGTAATCAGTCGCGGTACCGTCGTCGAACTCGAACTCACGATGCAGGTTGATCTCAACCAGGGTGCCCATGTGGGTCTTCTCAGTCTTGTGCAGTTGCCGGAAGTCCCACCTGCCGGTCCGCTGACCGTCGTAAAGCTGGTCGAGGGTTTCCCTCAGCACCGATGCGGTCCGATCACCGTTCGGATCCAGGCGGTACAGCTTCGCCCGCACCAGTTCCAAGGCGTCGTCAGACTCGCCGAACACCAGCGGCAGCTCTGTCATGGCCCCCCTTTGAACCCGATGATCTTGGCATGCCGCCGGGCGATCCAGCACTGGTTAAGGCCGCGCGAGATGAACCGGCCCCAGCCAGCGTATTCGCGCGGTGCGGTGTGGCACTGTCGTCGCCATGATTCCGGACGTGGTGCGGTACCGGCAGGCCGATGTGCTCCTGGCGCTGCACCGGCGGTTCGGGCCGGTCGTGCGGATGGGGCCCTACACCTATCTGCTCGGGCCGGAGGCGAACCGGTTCGTGTTCGCGCACTCCGAGTTGTTCGAGGTGGAGCGGGCGTTCCAGTCGTTGGTGCCGGTGGACGGGCCCACGTCGTTGATCGTGAGCGACGGGGAGGACCACAAGCGACGGCGGCGGGTTGTGCAGCCCGCGTTGGCGCATCGGCAGATCGCCGGGTACGTGCCGGTGATGCGGGCCAATGCCGAGGCTGCGGTCGCGGGGTGGCGGGCCGGTGAGGTCGTGGACGCCTACCAGGAGTTCCGGCGGGCCATTCGGCGCAGCACGATTCACGCGTTGTTCGGTGAGGAGCTGGCTCGGGACTCGGACTTCTTCGGGGCGCACCTGCAGGTGTTGATCAACCTGATCGACCGGAACCCGACGGTGGTCACCTTGCTCAGGACGCTGCGGGCTCCTGCTTGGCGCAACGCGATGCGGGCGCGCAGGGCCGTGGACGCGAGGGTGTACCAGGCCATCGAGGGGACTCGGCAGGGTGAGGCGGCCGGGGACGTGCTGACCGCGCTGGTGCAGGGGGACGGGCTCAGTGATCTGGAGGTGCGCGACCAGATCGTCACGCTGATCGCGGCCGGGTACGAGACGACCAGTGGTGCGATGGCGTGGGCCGTGTTCAACCTGTTGCGGCACAACGGGGTGTGGGAGCGGGCTCGGGAGGACGACGAGTTCCTGGCGAACGTCGTCAACGAGACGCTGCGGCTGTACCCGCCTGCCGTGGTGTCGGCGCGGGTGGCGGCGCAGGAGTTCGAGTTCGCCGGGAAGAGGATCAGGCAGGGCACGTTCCTGCTGTACAGCCCTTACGTGACGCATCGGAGTGCCGAGGTGTTCGCGGATCCGCTCACGTTCGACCCGGATCGGTGGGAGACCAAGCCGGCGCCGCACGAGTTCCTGCCGTTCGGTGGTGGGCCACACCGGTGCGTCGGGGCCGGGCTCGCTACGACCGAGCTCACGGTGATGCTGAAGGTATTGCTGGAGCAGCCGAAGCCCGAGCTGCTCCCCCAGCGTCTGACGCCGACCGGGCTCGCGGCGATGCGGCCGAAGAACGGCCTCAGAATCCGAGTGGCAGGGTGACCGTCGAGGCCAGGCAGGCGACGGCGCGGACGTGGTTCCAGAGCGTCCACGTGCGCAGGTAGGTGGGCCAGTAGGCGTCGTCGGTGCGTTCCAGGCGGTTGTTCATCGGCACGTTGACGACCATGGTGAGCAGGAAGCTGCCGACGACGTAGAGCAGGCCGCCGACGACCCTGCCCTGGAAGACCTCGACGGCGCACAGCACGGCGGTGCCGAGGAAGAGCAGCAGGAACACCGGGTTCTGGATGCGCACGTTGATGCGGCGCATGGCGGCACGGGCGTCGGCGGGCGGCAGGTCGGCGAGACCGGGCATGACGGCGACGGAGAAGGCGAAGAACACGCCTGCCATCAGGCCTGTCGCGGCGGTGGCGATCAGTGTGGTTGTCCCCATGGCGACAACTGTGGCGCGCAGGAGCAGGACTCTCAATGACAATTCATCGCGCAGGCTTGCTCGTTCGTCCAGACTGAGGAGCATGACGGACGCGCTGGGCGAGGCACTGCACCTGTTGAGGATGTCCGGCACCTTCTACTGCCGCAACGAGCTCACCGAGCCGTGGGGCGCGACGATGCCCGACATGGGCGACTGCCTGTGGTTCCACGTCCTCACCAGCGGGCAGTGCAACGTCGAGGTCGACGGCCAGGTCATCGGGCTCGAACCCGGCGACGTGCTGCTCGTGCCGGGCGGGCAGCAGCACCGGCTGTTCCACGGCGAGGGCGCGGAGACGCCGGTCGTCACGACGCTGCCGCACGAGTTCGAGACCGAGAACTACGCGATCCTGCGGTACGGCGGGGGCGGCGCGGTGACGCACCTCGTGTGCGGCGCGGTCCGGTTCGACCACCCGGCGGCGAAGCACCTCGTCACCGTGCTGCCGAGCGTGCTGTACGTGCGGCGCGCCGACGACATGCGCGCCACCATCGAGCTCATCGCCGCCGAGTCGAAGGCGGTGCGGCCCGGTGGCGAGGCGGTCATCACGCGGCTGGCGGACGTGCTGGTGATCCAGACGATCCGGTCGTGGCTCGCGAACGACCCGGCGGCGCGCACCGGGTGGCTGGGAGCGTTGCAGGACCAGCAGATCGGGCAGGCGCTCGCCCTCATCCACCGCGATCCCGCGCAGCCGTGGACCGTCGAACGGCTGGCGCACCAGACGGCGATGTCGCGGTCGGCGTTCGCGGCGCGGTTCACCGAACTCGTCGGCGAACCGGCCATGCGGTACGTCACGAGGTGGCGCATGCACGTCGCGATGAACCGCCTCAAAGACCGCGACAGCACGGTGAGCGAGGTCGCCCGCGGCCTCGGCTACGAGTCCGAGGCCGCGTTCAGCCGGGCGTTCAAGCGGATCGTCGGGGTGTCCCCCGGTCAGGCGCGGGCGGGCTGAAGCAGGTCCCAGCGGTTGCCGTAGAGGTCCTCGAACACGGCGACCTTCCCGTAGACCTCCTCGCGGGGCGTCTCCAGGAAGCGCACGCCGAAAGTGGACATCCGGGCGTGATCCCGGTCGAAGTCGTCAGTCGTGAGGAAGAACCCGACACGGCCACCGGTCTGGTCGCCTGCTCGTGCTCGCTGCTCATCCGTGCCAGCCTGGGCCAGCAGCAGCGACGCACCCCCACCCGCCGACACCACGACCCACCGCTTGTCGCCCTGCGGAGTGTCCTCGACCAGCGTGAACCCGAGTCCGTCCACGTAGAAGCGGATCGCCTCGTCGTAGTCGCGGACCACCAACGTCACCAAACCAATAGATCGCACGGCGATGAGTATCGACGACGAGAGAGGTCTACTCGCACATGGCTGACTCACTCGTGCTCCTGCACCCCGGCGGCGCGGACCCCTCGGCGTTCGGGCCGCAGTACGACGCGCTCGCGGACTTCGCGTTGCACGCACCGCATCGCGTCGACCAGGCCACTCAGGACCACACCGAGATGGCCGGCGAGACCATCAGATTCCTCGAACGCGTCGGGCCCGCCCACCTCCTCGGGTGCAGCGACGGCGCGACCGTGGGCCTGCTGACCGCCCTCATGCGCCCAGACCTCGTGCAACGGCTTGTGGTCGTGTGCGGCGTCTACCACCACGAAGGCTGGGACCCGGCAACGGAACTCACGCCCATGCACCACCGTTCGCCAGCGGTGTCCGAAACGGACCTGAGCAAGCTGACCAACCGCACGCTCATCATGATCGGCGACGACGACGAGGTGCGACTGGAGCACGCCACGTCCATGTACCGCGCGCTGCCGAACGCCGAACTCGCGGTCGTCCCGGGCACGTCACACGGGCTGCTGCACGAGAAACCCGCGCTGTGCAACGCGATGATCGTCGACTTCCTGACCAACGATCCGGTTGTGACATACGCCCCAATTCGTCGCCGTGTGTGATTGGGTGCATGCATGGCGGTTACATCGGAGAAGCATCAACTGCCCGTGCGGACGCTCGTCGCCTCAAGCGCCGGCAACGCGGTGGAGTGGTACGACTGGGGCATCTACACGGCGTTCAGCATCTACTTCGCCACCCAGATCTTCCCGTCGGGCAACGAGACCGCGGCGCTGCTGAGCACCTTCGCGACGTTCGCGCTCGCCTTCTTCTTCCGCCCGCTCGGCGGCTACCTGCTCGGCCGGTTCGCGGACCTCAAAGGCCGCCGCACGGCGATGTTGCTGACGATCGTGCTGATGTCCGGCGGCTCGGTGGTGATCGGGCTGCTGCCGACGTTCGAACAGGTCGGCTGGCTGTCCCCGGCGCTGCTGGTGCTGGCGCGGATCGCCCAGGGCATGGCGCTCGGCGGCGAGGTCTCGAACGCGTCGGCGTACCTCGCCGAGATCGCGCCGGCGAGCCACCGCGGCCGCTACTCGTCGTTCTTCTACATCTCGACCGGCGCGGCGGTGCTGATCGCGTCGCTGCTCGGGTTCTTCCTGTCGCGCAACCTCGACAAGGCGGCGATGGCCTCCTACGGCTGGCGCGTGCCGTTCCTGATCGGCGGGGTGCTCGGCCTGATCGGGCTGTGGCTGCGGCGCGAGCTCAAGGAGACCGACCAGTTCGAGGACAACAAGGCCAAGGCCGAGAAGCTGCGCAGCCCGCTGCTGATGACGATCAGGGAGCACCCGAAGGCCGTCGGGCAGATCATCGGCGTCACGCTGCTGTCGACGCTGAGCTTCTACACGTTCTTCTCCGCGCTGACGCCGTTCGCCGTGAAGACCAAGGGCGCCAACGACATCGACGTGTTCCTGGCGTTGTCGATCGGCACGGTGGTGTTCATCGCGTTGCAGTACCCGATGGGCTGGACGGCGGACCGCTACGGCCGCAAACCTCAGATGCTCGTGTGGTCGGCGGCGATGGCGTTGCTGGTGGTGCCGTTGTCCACGCTGGTCAAACCCGGCCTGGCGAACCTCGTGGTCGTGTTCGCCGTGGGACTCGCGCTCTACACCGCGCTCACGTCGATCGCGCCCGCGATCATGAGCGAGCTGTTCCCGACGGAACTGCGCGGGCTCGGCATCGGGGCTTGGTACAACCTGACCGTCGCCGTGTTCGGCGGCACCGCCCCGCTGGTCATCCAGGCCGTGGGCGGCACCGTCTTCTTCTGGTACGTGGCGGTCAGCGCGGTGATCACGTTCCTCGTGGTGCTGACCCTGCCGGAGACGAAGGGCGTCGAGCTCACCTAGTCAGCGGCACCAGGTCGTCCGCGTGCACGACCTCGCGGCGGTGTTCCAGGGCCAGGTCGTGGCTCTTGCGGCCGATCAACGACGGCAGCTCCGCCGAGTCGTAGCCGACCACACCGCGGGCCACGACCTCGCCCGCGAGGCTGACCAGCTCGACCACGTCGCCCGCCTCGAAGTCGCCGTCCACACCGGTGATCCCGGCCGCGAGCAACGACCGGCGGCGGCCCACGACGGCGGCGACCGCGCCGTCGTCGAGGTGCAGGCGGCCGTTGGCGTCGGTGGCGTACCCGAGCCAGAAGCGGCGGGCGGTGAGGCGGGAACCCGTTGCGGCGAAAGCGGTTCCGACGTCGGCGGTGGTCAGGGCGCGGCCTGCCTCGGTGGCGCCGGTGAGCAGCACCGGGATGCCCGCCGCCGACGCCAGGCGGGCGGCGGCGAGCTTCGAGGCCATGCCGCCGGTGCCCAGACCGGACGCGCCGGGAGCGGTGGCGTTCACGCCGTCCACGTCGGACGCCGACGCGACCTCGGCGATGCGCACGGAACCCGGCTTGCGCGGGTCACCCGAGTAGAGGGCGTCCACGTCGGAAAGCAGGAACAACGCGTCGGCGCCGACCAGGTGAGCCACCAGCGCGGCCAGCCGGTCGTTGTCGCCGAAGCGGATCTCCTCGGTGGCCACGGTGTCGTTCTCGTTCACCACCGGAACGGCGCCGAGGGCCAGCAGCCGGTCGAACGTGCGCTGCGCGTTGCGGTAGTGGGCTCGGCGCACCACGTCGTCGGCGGTCAGCAGGACCTGGCCGACCGTCAGGCCGTAGCGGCCGAACGAGTTCGCGTAGGCGTGCGCGAGGGTGAGCTGACCGACGCTCGCCGCGGCCTGCTGGGTGGCGAGGTCGCGCGGGCGGCGGGAGATCTTCAACGGCGCCAGGCCCGCGGCGATCGCGCCCGACGACACGAGCACCACCTGACTGCCTGCCGCGGAACGGGCGGCGAGGGCGTCGACCAGCGCGTCGAGACGCGCCGGGTCGAGGCCACCTTCCGCTGTGGTCAAAGAGGAAGAACCGACCTTGACCACGATGCGGTGCGCCGAAGCGACCGCCTGCCGAGCTTGTGAGACCACGGGGGCCGTCACGGATTTACTCCTCGTCGAAGTCGTCGCCGTAGTCACCGGGCGCGCGGCGAGCCTTCTTCAGGGCCTTGCGCTCGTGGGCGCCGATGCGGTCGTTGCGCTCGAGACGGGCATCCGTGCCACGGCCGGTCGGTGACATCGTCATCGCGATGCCGGCCGGCGTGGTCGGCTCCCAGTCGAACACCAGGTCGCCGATGGTGACCTGGCAGCCGGGAATGGCGCCCATCTTCACGAGCTTGTCCTCGACGCCCAGCCTGTTCAGGCGGTCCGCGAGGTAACCGACGGCTTCGTCGTTGGAGAAGTCGGTCTGGCGGATCCAGCGCTCCGGGCGTTCGCCCCGCACGATGAAGCCACCCTCGACCGAGGGGTCCTCGGTCACGGTGAAGCCCTGGTCGTCCACGGCGGTCGGCCGCAGCACGATTCGGGTCGATTCCTTCTTCGGCTGGGCCTCGCGGTACTCGCGGACGACCTCGGCCAGCTTGAACGACAGCTCCCGCAGGCCCTGGCGGGACACCGTCGACACCTCGAAGACCGGCAGGCCGCGGGCCTCGATCTCCGGGCGGACGATGTCGGCGAGGTCCTGGGCGTCGGGGATGTCGACCTTGTTGAGGATCACCACGCGCGGGCGGTCCTCGAAGTTGCCGCCGAGCGCCGGGGTGTACTCGGAGAGTTCCTTCTCCAGCGCGTCGATGTCGGCGATCGGGTCGCGGCCCGGCTCGTACGTGGCGCAGTCGACGACGTGCGCGAGCACGGCGGTGCGCTCGATGTGGCGCAGGAAGTCGAGGCCGAGGCCCTTGCCCTGCGACGCACCGGGGATCAGGCCGGGGACGTCCGCCATCGTGAAGATGGTCTCGCCCGCGGTGATCACGCCGAGGTTCGGGACCAGCGTCGTGAACGGGTAGTCGGCGATCTTCGGCTTCGCGGCGGACAGCACGGAGATCAGCGACGACTTGCCCGCCGACGGGAAGCCGAGCAGGCCCACGTCCGCGACGGACTTGAGCTCCAGCACCAGATCGCGCGTCTCGCCCGGCTCACCGAGCAACGCGAAACCGGGCGCCTTGCGGGCCTTGGACGCGAGCGAGGCGTTGCCCAGACCGCCACGGCCACCGGACGCCGCGATGAGCTGGGTGCCCTCACCGACGAGGTCGGCGACGATCTCGCCGGCCTCGGTCATCACCACGGTGCCGTCCGGCACGCGCAGGATCAGGTCATCACCGTTCGCGCCGTCGCGGTGCGCACCGGCACCGGCCTTGCCGTTGGTGGCGGAGGCGTGCGGGCGGAAGTGGAAGTCCAGCAGGGTGTGCACCTGCGAGTCGACGACGAGGATGACGCTGCCGCCACTGCCCCCGTTGCCGCCGTCCGGGCCGCCGAGCGGCTTGAACTTCTCGCGGTGCACTGAAGCACAACCGTTGCCCCCGTTGCCGGCGGCAGCGTGGATCACCACCCGGTCTACGAAGCGGGCCACGGAACTACTTCCTCTCAAAAGACTTGGACAAACAACGAGGGGCGGAGCCGGTTGACCGGTCCCGCCCCTCGCAGAGGTCTAACTACGTTCCAGGAGCGGTCTTTCTCAGACCGCGACCGGAACGATGTTGACGGTCTTGCGACCGCGCTTCGTACCGAACTCCACCGCACCCGGCAGCAGGGCGAACAGCGTGTCGTCCTTGCCGATGCCGACGCCGACGCCGGGGTGGAACTTGGTGCCGCGCTGACGGATCAGGATCTCGCCGGCCTTGACGACCTGACCGCCGAACCGCTTCACACCCAGGTACTGGGGGTTGGAGTCACGGCCGTTGCGGGAACTGGATGCACCCTTTTTGTGTGCCATGAGAAGTCAGGTCCTCACTTACCGGTGATGCCGGTGACCTCGACGCGGGTCAGCTTCTGCCTGTGACCCTGTCGCTTGTGGTAGCCGGTCTTGTTCTTGAACTTGTGGATGCGAATCTTCGGGCCCTTGGTGTGCTCGACCAGCTTGCCGGTTACCGAGAACTTCGCCAGGGCGTCCGCGTCAGCGGTGACGTCAGTGCCGTCGACCACGAGCAGCGCCTGGAGGGAGATTTCGGTGCCCGGCTCGCCCTCGAGCTTCTCGACCTCGACGATGTCGCCGACAGCGACCTTGTACTGCTTGCCGCCGGTCTTGACGATCGCGTACATCAGGACGGAAGTCTCCTGCTACTCGATGGTGACGGGCCATGCGCCAACCAGTCTGGGAACGGTGTTTCCACCACAGGCACCAGAGGAGGCACACGACAGGACCCGTCGGATGGCGGGCCGTCATCAAGGTTACGGGAGTGGGTACCGCAGGAGCAAACTGGGGTGCCCCGATCGCGTTTCCGCAGGCTGTGCGGTCCCTCACAGCCCTTCCACACAAACAAAACCGGGGCCGCCAGAAAGGCGGCCCCGGTCTCGTTCATTCGCGTCAGTCCTCCTGGACCGGCGGTCCCGCCGGCCGCGACACGGCGCGGCGACGGCGAGTGGTGGTGGTGACCACCGGCGCGGGCATCTGGACCTCGGGCTGCTTCGGCACCTCGACCACGATCGGGGCGGACGCCTCGGCGGCGACAGGCGCACCGGCCGCGCGCTTGGCCGCACGACGGCGCGGGCGAGCCGCAGGGGCCTCCACGACGGCCGGAGCGGCCTCGGCGACGGGTTCGGGCGCCGCGACCGGCGCAGGAGCCGCCACGGGCTCCTGCTCGGCCTCAGGCTCCACGGCGGGCATCTGCGAGCCGATGCGACCCGTCACGGCGGGCTGCTGGGACCCGATGCGGCCGGTCACGGCCGGCTGCTGCGAGCCGATGCGGCCGGTGACGAGAGGCTTCTCGACGACGGGCTCGACGGGCTCGACGAGCTCCTCCGCCGACTCCTCGACGACGACCGGGTCGACCTCGACGGGCTCGGGGTCCTCGGCCACCTCGTGCGGCACGTGACCGTTGAGCGCCTGCTCCTCGACCACGACGGCGTCGACGACGGCCTGCGGCTCCTTGTCCCGGCCCCGGCGACGGCGGCGGCGACGGCCGTGACCCTCGTGCTCCTGGTCTGCCGCGACCGCGTCCTCGGAGACGTCCTCGGGCTCGCCCGGTTCGAAGACCTCGGGCTCGACCGGGGCCGCGGGAGCCTCGACGGACGCCTCGACGACCTCGGTGGTCTCCGCCGCGTGCTCGGAACCGCCCTTGTTGCGGCGCGACTTGCGGCCACCGCCCTGCGGCTGCTGCTGGCCGCCGCCGTTGCCACCGCCGTGCGAGTGCACGGGCTCGGTGGACACGACGACGCCGCGGCCGCGGCAGTGCTCGCACGTCTGGCTGAACGCCTCGAGCAGGCCGGTGCCGACCCGCTTGCGGGTCATCTGCACGAGACCCAGCGAGGTGACCTCGGCGACCTGGTGACGCGTGCGGTCGCGGCCGAGGCACTCGGTGAGGCGGCGCAGGACCAGGTCGCGGTTCGACTCCAGGACCATGTCGATGAAGTCGATGACGATGATGCCGCCGATGTCGCGCAGCCGGAGCTGGCGGACGATCTCCTCCGCCGACTCCAGGTTGTTGCGCGTGACGGTCTCTTCGAGGTTGCCGCCCGACCCGGTGAACTTGCCGGTGTTGACGTCGATGACCGTCATCGCCTCGGTGCGGTCGATGATCAGGTAGCCGCCCGACGGCAGCCAGACCTTGCGGTCGAGCGCCTTGAGCAGCTGCTCGTCGATGCGGTACTCGACGAACGCGTCGTTGTTGCCGACGTGCTTCTTCAGGCGGTCCTGCAGGTCCGGCGCCACGTGGCGCACGTACGAGTCGATGACCTCCCACGCCTCGTCGCCCTGGACGACGAGCTGCGCGAAGTCCTCGGTGAACAGGTCGCGGACGACCTTCACCAGCAGGTCCGGCTCTTCGTAGAGCAGCGACGGCGCCTTGGTGGAGGTGCTGTCGGACTTCTCCTTGATGACCTTCCACTGGGCCTGCAGACGCGTGACATCGCGGCCGAGCTCCTCCTCGGAGATGCCCTCCGAGGCGGTGCGGATGATCACGCCGGCGTCCTCGGGGACGACGCGCTTGAGGATGTCCTTGAGGCGCTTGCGCTCGTTGTCCGGCAGCTTGCGGCTGATGCCCGTGGCACCGCCGCCCGGCACGTAGACGAGGAAGCGGCCCGGCAGGCTGATCTGGGTGGTGAGGCGGGCGCCCTTGTGGCCGACCGGGTCCTTGGTGACCTGGACGAGCACCGAGTCGCCGCTGGAGAGCGCCTGCTCGATCTTGCGGGACTTGCCCTCGAGACCGGCGGCGTCCCAGTCGACCTCACCGGCGTAGAGCACGGCGTTGCGGCCGCGGCCGATGTCGATGAACGCGGCCTCCATGCTCGGCAGCACGTTCTGCACGCGGCCGAGGTACACGTTGCCGACGATCGAGCCGGAGCCCGACGACGTGACGAAGTGCTCGACCAGCACGCCGTCTTCCAGCACGCCGATCTGGGTGCGGTCGCCGCGCTCGCGGACGACCATCGTGCGGGCCACGGCCTCGCGGCGGGCCAGGAACTCGGCCTCGGTCAGGACCGGGGCACGGCGGCGGCCGGCCTCGCGACCGTCGCGGCGGCGCTGGCGCTTGGCCTCCAGGCGCGTGGAACCGCGGATGCTGCGGACCTCGCTCTGCGCGGCCTCGGAGTCGGCCTTGTCGTCGCGCGCGTCCCGGGAGTCCCGGACGTGCACGACCGTGTTCGGCGGGTCGTCCTCGGACGTGACGTCGTCGTCCGTGCCGGTCTTGCGGCGACGGCGACGGCGGCGACGGCGGGTCGAGCTCTCGTCGCCCTCGTCCTCGGCCTCGTCGGACGCCTCGGTCTCGTCGGCCTCGCCCGCGTCCTCCGCGGCGGCCTCGTCGGTCTCCTCGCCGGACTCGGCGTCGGTGCCCTTGCCGCGGCCGCGGCCACGACGGCCCCGGCGGCGGCGACGGCGGCCGTCGGCCTCGTCGTCGGAGTCCACGTCGGCGTCCGCCTCCGCGGCCGCCTCGGCGGCGTCGAGCTCGTCCGCGGCGATCTCGCCGACCGACTTCTCCTCGACGACCGGCTCCTGCTCGACCACGAACGGCGAGACGGGCGCCTTGGGGCGCTCGACCGGCGTCGGGGGCAGGAAGACGGCGCTCGGGGCGGCGAAGAGCGGCGCGAGCGCGGGTGCCTCGAACGCCGGGACCGCGGGGGCCTCGTAGTCCTCGGTGACCTCGCCCGTGACGACGTCGTCCCAGTCGATGAGCGTCTCGGCGACCTTCAGGGCCACGTCGCGGCTCACGCTCGACTGCGCGCTGCGGGCGACCTCACCGAGGTCGGCCAGCGCCGTCATCACGTCCTTGCTGCTGACCTCCAGCAGCTTCGCCAGCGCGTGGACCCGCAACTTGTCCGGCAGGTCCGCCAGTTCAGGGCGTGCGGCAACCACGCCCTGCCCGCCGGTTCCACCGGCAGGCTGTTCCTTGTTCGACATGCAGCTCCTCCACCCCCGGGCGCGTCCCGTGAGGACGCGGCCGCGCAGGGGCCTCTCTTGTCTCTCTCCACCGCTGCTCGCGGCGGGAATCCTTGCCTCGCGCGCAGTGGCGTGGCGCCTCACCGGGCGCACGCTTGCGCAGGTCCCACGACGACGCCGCTGTCAGCGCCGCTCCTCCTGTTTGCGCTTAGCGGGTTGAGCGTTCCTGCGCTCGTCAGGACTCTCTGTCCTGTTGGAGCGGGTCCACCAGCCTGCCGTCGTCATCGAGGCGTCCCTGCGCCATCCGGGTTGCTTTCGCAGGTACCGGCGGCACGAGATCGGCCACGACGCGAAGCGCGTTCAGCACGTCGTCGGGTCGTACGGTAGGCGTTGCCTGCCGTACGACCGTCATGAGTATCCCACACGGTTGTGACAAAGCGGTGTCATCGTGTCCGGCGTCGCTCGAACGTGGTTCGACCAGCGCCGACACGACCGCGGGCCGCACGTCGAGCATCTTCGTGCCGCTCTTGGTCAGTCGCTCGACCTCGACGGACTCCTCCGCGAGGAAGACCTCCACCGCCTTCGCGAGCTCGTCGGGCGTGACCCCGTCGAGCTCGATCCGCCACTCGCTCGCGTCGATGCGCTCGGTGAGGTTGCCACCGAGCGACTGGACGACCTCGACGACGTCGATGCCGGGTGGCAACGCCTCGTCGAGCGCGAGCTTGAGGGCCACCGGGTCGACCTTCTCGACCACGGAGACCTCGACGTACTCGGCCTCGCTCGCCACGCCGGTCGGCGCGGCACCCACCCACGACACCTTCGGGTGAGGGCTGAACCCCTGCGAGTAGGCCATGGGCACGCCTGCCCTGCGCAGCGCACGTTCGAACGTGCGAGCGATGTCGCGGTGCGAAGTGAATCGCAGCCTCCCCCGCTTGGTGTAGCGGAGGCGCAGCTTCTGCACGGCGGCGGCCGACGGGTTGTTGGGCAGGTTGCGGCTCAGTGGTGCTCCCGAGTGGTGTTCCGACGGGTGAGCGGTCCCATCGGCGCAGGCTGTTCGTCCATGAGGACGGTACCGTGAACACGATTCATCACGCTCAGCTTGTCTAGATCGTTGCGCGTGGCTACCGTCCGGCTGACTGGACGCCCTGCCTACCTGGAGGTCACTGGTGCCTCTGCTCCACCGCGCCCGAGCGGCGGCGATGACCGCATTGCTCGTGGCCGGGGTACTGGCCGCGTCCCTGCCGGCCGGCGCCGAGCCGGACCCGACGCCCGAGGCTCCCGCCTGCATTCAACCAGGTCCGCTGCTGCGCTACCTGGTGGTCTTCCCGCAGTCCACGCCCGCCGAGCAGGCCGACGCGGAGATCACCGAGGCGTGTGGCCTGACCACCGTGTACTACTCGCAGATCTCGGTGGCGGTGGCCACCTCGCCCGACCCCGGCTTCCTCAAGCGGATCGGCCCGGAACGCGCGTACAGCGCCCAGGCCGAGAGCGTGTCCAAGCGGTCGGTGAAGCGCAAGAAGGACGACACGGAGCTCTTCCGGCCGTCCGGCGGGCGCTCCGCCGAGCAGTGGGACATGGATCTCATCCGGGCACCGCAGGCGCACGAGATCACCACGGGCTCGAAGTCCGTCGTCGTGGGCGTGCTGGACTCCGGTGTCGACGCCCGGCACCCCGACCTGGTGGGCGCTCTGGCCCCCGAACTCTCCGCGGGCTGCCTGACCGGCAAGCCCGACACCTCGCCGTCCGCGTGGATCCCGACGACGTCGCCGCACGGCACGCACGTCGCCGGCACCATCGCCGCCGCCGACGACGGCAAGGGCACCACGGGCGTGGCGCCGGGCGTGCGCATCGCGTCCGTGAAGGTCGTGGACGACGACGGGTTCATCTACCCGGAGTACGCGGTGTGCGGCTTCATGTGGGCCGCCGCGCAGAACATGACCATCACCAACAACAGCTACTTCATCGACCCGTACCTGTTCACGTGCCAGAGCGAGCCGGGTCAGCGGGTCATCTACGAGGCCGTGCGCCGGGCCGTCGACTACGCGACCTCGCGCAACGTGCTGAACGTCGCCGCCGCCGGCAACGCCGCCGCCGACCTGTCCCGGCCGGGCCGGGACTCGATGTCGCCGACGAACGGCGAGGCGCAGACGCGGCCGGTCGACTCGACGTGCGTGGTGCTGCCGGCACAGCTCAAGAACGTCGTGGGCGTGTCGGCGGTCGACTCGAACCAGACCAAGGCCGGGTACAGCTCGTACGGGCTCGGTGCGATCGACGTGACGGCGCCGGGTGGCGATCCGCGCTCGCCGAACGGGTGCGTGCTGTCGACCGTGCCGTCCGGCTACGACTACTCGTGCGGCACGTCGATGGCGGCCCCGCACGTGTCCGGGGTGGCGGCGCTGATCGCGTCGACGCATCCGGAGACCGACGCGGTGTCGCTGGGCCGGATGCTGAACGCGCAGGCGCAGACGCTGGCCTGCCCGGACGACTACGACCTCAACGGGACGGGCGTGCAGGACGCGTTCTGCACCGGGTACTCCGAGTACAACTCGTTCTACGGCCACGGACTCGTGGACGCGCTCGCCGCCGTCACGAAGTGATCGTCCACGCCTGTCTGCGCGACGGGCTGGGCGGCAGTCCGACGCTGGTGCTGCCCGACGGGGATTTCAGCGAGGCCGAACGCCGGGCGCTGCCGGGTGCGCACGGCTGTTCGCACGTCGTCTTCCTCGGGTCCGAGGGTGCGTTGCGGTTCTTCACGTCCGCCGGCGAGCTGCCTGGGTGCGGGCACGGAACCGTTGCGGCGCTGGCGGTTCTGGCTGCGGACGGCACTGATGAGTTCATTTTGCGGGCAGGCGGGCGAGCGTTCCGGGGCACGGCTCGGAGCACTTCCGCCGGCGTCGAGGCGTACTTCGATCCGGGGCCGATCCAGGTTCGGGATGCGACCTCTGCGGAACGTGCCACGGTCGTGCGCGCGTTGGGTGCTGACGGCCCGTGCGTGATCGCGACGCTGGGCAGGCCGCGCGTGCTCGTCGAGGTGCCGGACGTGGCCGCGCTGAGCCCGGATCTGGACCTGCTGCGGGCGGCGACCGACGAGTTCGGGCTGCTCGGCTGCTATGCCTACTCAGCCGGAAAACGGTACGCGGCAAGGATGTTCGCGCCGTCGATCGGTGTGCCGGAGGACGTCGCGAACGCCAACAGCACGGCTTGTCTGGCGGCTCATCTGGCCGCGGACGTCACCGTCGACATGGGTGACTCGCTCGGCAGGCCCGCCACCATCACGGCCACGGTCGCGGGACCGGGCGTGATGGTGGGCGGGCTCGCCGTCACGGCGTGAGCGCGGGGTTCTTCACCGGCGAGCCGACACCGACCGGGGAGATCGGCAGCAGCTTGCGCCCGGTCGGGCCGACCTCGATGTCGGTGCCCATCGCGGGGCAGACACCGCAGTCGAAGCACGGGGTCCAGCGGCAGTCGTCCTGCTCGCGTTCGTCCAGCGCGTCCTGCCAGTCGGCCCAGAGCCATTCCTTGTCGAGACCCGAGTCGAGGTGGTCCCAGGGCAGGACCTCCAGCTCCTCGCGCTCGCGGGTGGTGAACCAGGCGAGGTCGACGCCGAGCGGCTCGAGCTCCTGCGCGGCCATGGTGGTCCACCGGTCGTAGGAGAAGTGCTCGCTCCAGCCGTCGAACCGGCCGCCGTCGCGCCACACGGCCTCGATGACGTTGCCGATGCGGCGGTCACCCCGGCTGAGCAGGCCTTCGATCAGGCTCGGCTTGCCGTCGTGGTAGCGCATGCCGATGTTGCGGCCGAGGCTGCGGTCGCTGTTGACGGCCTCGCGGAGCTTGCGGAGGCGGTCGTCGACCACGTCCGGGTCGCACTGCGGGGCCCACTGGAACGGCGTGTGCGGCTTGGGCACGAACCCGCCGATCGAGATGGTGCAGCGGACGTCGTTGCGGCCACTCGCCTGCCGGCCCGCGCGGATGACGTTCTTCGCCATCTCCGCGATCTGCAGGACGTCCTCGTCCTCCTCGGTCGGGAGGCCGCACATGAAGTAGAGCTTCACCTGCCGCCAGCCGTTGGAGAACGCGGCCGACACCGTCCGGATGAGGTCCTCCTCGGACACCATCTTGTTGATGACGCGCCGCATCCGCTCGCTGCCGCCCTCGGGCGCGAAGGTGAGACCCGAGCGCCTTCCGTTGCGGGACAGCTCGTTCGCGAGGTCGATGTTGAACGCGTCGACGCGCGTGGACGGCAGGCTCAGGCCCGTGTTGGTGCCCTCGTAGCGGTCCGCGAGGCCCTTGGTGATCTCGGCGATCTCGCTGTGGTCCGCGCTGGACAGGCTGAGCAGGCCGACCTCTTCGAAGCCGGTGGCCGCCAGACCCTTCTGGACCATGGCGCCGATGCCCTCGATGGACCGCTCGCGCACCGGGCGGGTGATCATGCCCGCCTGGCAGAAGCGGCAGCCGCGCGTGCAGCCGCGGAAGATCTCGACGCTCATCCGCTCGTGGACGCTCTCGGCGAGCGGCACCAGCGGCTGCTTCGGGTACGGCCACGCGTCGAGGTCCATCGTGGTGCGCTTGAAGACGCGGTACGGGACCCTGTCGCGGTTCGGCACGACGCGCTGGATGCGGCCGTCCGGCAGGTACTCGACGTCGTAGAAGCGCGGGATGTAGACGCCACCGGTCTCGGCGAGCCTGGTCAGCACCTCGTCGCGACCGCCGGGGCAGCCCTCGGCCTTCCAGTTCTTGACGATCTCGGTGATCTCGAGGACGGCTTCCTCGCCGTCGCCGAGCACCGCCGCGTCCACGAACCGGGCGATCGGCTCGGGGTTGAACGCCGCGTGCCCACCGGCGACCACGATCGGGTCGTCCTCGGTGCGGTCCTCGGCGTGCAGCGGGATGCCGGCGAGGTCCAGCGCCGTCAGCATGTTGGTGTAGCCCAGCTCCGTCGCGAAGCTGATGCCCATCAGGTCGAACGCCTTGAGCGGGCGGTGCCCGTCGACCGTGAACTGCGGGACGTCGTGCTCACGCATGAGCTTCTCGAGATCCGGCCACACCGCGTAGGTGCGCTCGGCGAGCACGTCCGGCAGCTCGTTGAGGATCTCGTAGAGGATCATGACGCCCTGGTTGGGCAGCCCGACCTCGTACGCGTCGGGGTACATCAAAGCCCAGCGCACGGACGCCGCGTCCCAGTCCTTGACGGTCGCGTTGAGCTCCCCGCCGACGTACTGCACCGGCTTCGAGATCCGCGGCAGCAGTGGCTCCAACCTGGGGAAAACAGACTCGACACTCACACGACCAGAGTAACGGCCCTCACGCGGCTGGGCCGAATCGGCCAAGAGTGAGGTGGCCAGGAGCTCGACCGGCCGCAGGCGAGGCGCTCTCGGCTCGCCACGACGCCCGCCCCACGCAGCGGCGAAGCCGGGGCCCGCTTCCTCCCCCGCACGTCCAAGCCGTGTGGGGACGTGCCGTGTCAACCCGGCCACGCACGCTGGAGCCAAGGGCTTGGCTTCGCGTGCGAGGTGCTACCACTCGTGGCTCGGCCGAGCGTTCAGCCAGGCCTTCCCCGACCGCCGGCTCACCTGGCGAGCGCTAACGAAGGCCGAACCGCCCCACCCGGGCCGAATCGGCGGTCAGTCCAGCAACAACTTGCCCAGACGGCGTGCCGCGACCACCGTTCCCACGGCCGAGAGCAGGGCGAAGTACGCGACGTGGCCGAGCATGCCCCAGCCCACGACGCCCAGCGTGAGGCCGCGCATCAGCTCGACCGCGTGGTAGAGCGGCGTCCACGAGACGACCGTCTGCAGCCAGCCCGGGTAGACGCTGAGCGGGTAGAAGGTGGTCGAGAACAGGAACATCGGCAGCACCGCGAGCTGCACCAGGTCGAAGTCCTGCCACGACCGCATGAACGTCGTGGCCGCCATGCCGACCGCCGCGAACGCGAACGCCACCAGCAGCGCGGCGGGCAACGCGAGCAGCGCCCATGGCGAGAAGACCAGGCCCATGCCGAGCATGACCGCGATGAAGCCTGCCGAGTACAGGCCGCCGCGCAGCAGCGCCCACGAGATCTCGCCGATCGCGATGTCCATCGGGCCCATAGGGGTCGTCAGCATCGCGTCGTAGAGCTTCGCGTACTTGAACTTGAAGAACACGTTGAACGTCGCGTCGTACACGGCGCCGTTCATCGCGCTGGCCGCCAGCAGCGCCGGCGCGACGAACGCCGCGTAGCTGACCGGCTGCCCGTCCGGCCCGACGACGGAGTTCACCATCTGCCCGAACCCGAGGCCCAGCGACCACAGGAACAGCATCGGCTCGAACGCCCCGCCGACCAGCACGAACCACGCGCGCCGGTTCACCATCGCGGACCGTTCGACGAGTTTGCTGGCCTTGCCGCCGTAGAGCCCCGGCGGGATCACCCGCCACAACAGCCCCACACTGGCGGGCCGGGCCCGGTCGGCGCGGTCGAGGGTCTGCGTCATACCGCCAGCCTCCGGTGGAAGAACTTCACGCCGAGCACGATCCCCGCGCTGATCAGCGCCCCGAGGTACGCGAGGTGTCCCAACGCCGGTAAGAGGTCCAGCGTGCCGAACGTCGCGCCGCGCGCGAGCTCGATGCCGTGCCACGCGGGCGTCAGCCACACCACCGGCACCAGCCAGTCCGGCAGCTGGCTGACCGGGAAGAACGCGCCGGTGAACAACGTCATCGGCATGAGCACGAACCGGAAGATGTTGTTGAAGGCCTCCGGCTTCTCCAGCGTGGCGCTGTAGGCGATCAGCGGCACGCCGAACGCGAGCCCCGCCAACGTTCCGGCCAGGATCGCCAGCACGATCCCCGGCCCGGCCGCCGCGCCGAGGACGGCGGCGATCCCCACGAACACCACCGACCGCAGCAAGAGCTGCGAGCTCAGCCACATCACCTGCGAGTAGAGCACCTGCGCGGGCGTGATCGGCGTGGCCACCATGGCGATGAACGACTTCTGCCACATGAACTGCGACATGACCGGGAACGTCGACTCGAACGTCGCCCCCTGCACCGCCGTGACCACCACCAGCGCGGGCGCGAGGTACTGCAGGTACGGCACTCCGCCGATCAACGCCGTCGACTGCACCTGCGACCCGAACCCGACGCCCAGCGCCAGCAGGAACAACACCGGCGTGAGGAAGCCCGACACGGCCGTGGCCCGCCAGTTGCGCCGGTACCACGTCCAGGTCTTCTCGAACCCGAACCAACTCGCCCTGAGCGTCTCCATCAGTCCACCAACGTCCGGCCGGTGAGCCTGAGGAACACGTCCTCCAGCGAACTCCTGCGCACCAGGCTCTGCACGGGCGTCACACCTTGCTCGTGCACTCTCTGCAGCGTCGCCTCACCGTCCTGCGTGTACAGCAGCAGCCGGTCCGGCAGCACCTCGACCCGGTCGGCGAACCTCGTGAGGTCGGGTTTCTCCTCGTCGGGCTGGAACCGCAGCTCCAGCACCTCCCTGGTCGAGTACCGGGTGATCAGCTCCTTGGGCGACCCCTCGGCCGCGATCCGGCCTCCGTCCATCACCACGAGCCGGTCGCACAGCTGCTCGGCCTCGTCCATGTAGTGCGTGGTGATGATGAGCGTGACGCCGTCCTGCTTCAGCCGGAACAGCCTGTCCCACAACAGATGTCGCGCCTGCGGGTCCAAACCGGTCGTGGGTTCGTCCAGCAGCAGGAGCTCCGGGTCGTTGACGAGCGACCGCGCGATCGTGAGCCTGCGCTTCATGCCGCCGCTGAGGGGCTCCACCTCGTGGTCCGCCCGGTCCGCGAGCTGCGCGAACTCCAGCAGCTCCAGCGCTTTCTCCCGGCACCTCTGCCGCGACATCCCGAAGTACCGGCCGTAGATCTGCAGGTTCTGCCGGACCGTCAGCTCAGTGTCGAGGTTGTCGAGCTGCGGCACCACCCCGAGCCGCGCTCTGATCTTGGGCCCGTCCGTCCCGGGATCCATCCCGAGCACCTTGAGATCGCCCCCGGTGCGCCCGGAGACGCACGAGATCATGCGCATGGTCGACGACTTCCCGGCCCCGTTGGGCCCGAGAAACCCGAACGCCTCACCCCGCCGCACCTCGACGTCGATGCCGCGCACGGCCTCGAACGACCCGAAGTGCTTGGTCAGGGCCTTGGCCTCCACGAGGTTGTCCACCTGCCCGACGTTAACGAACAGGTCCGACAATTTTCACTGCAATTACGATCGACGGCATGACGCTGCGCTGGCTCTCGGAAGCCGACGACCACCTCCGCGCCGAGATCCACGCGGTCGTCCACGACGTCGTGGCCTCGGGCGGCGCGGTCGGCTACCACTCGCCTCCCACTTTCGAGCGAATCTCGACGTGGCTGGACGGCGTCCTGAAGCAGGTCCGCGACGGCGACGCCGCGTTCTGCGCCGTCGAGGTGGACGGCGTCGTGCGCGCGGTGGGCCTGTGGCGCCGGGGTTCGACCGCCGTCTTCCAGCACCGCGCCGAGGTCCAGCAGATCATGGCGCACCCTTCGGCACGCGGCCTCGGACTGGGCAGGCGGGTGATGGAGGGCCTGATCGACCACGCGCGCTCTGCCGGGATCGAGATCCTCATGCTCGGCGTGCGCGGGAACAACCACGGGGCGATCGAGCTGTACGAGACGTTGGGGTTCCGGGAGTGCGGGCGGATGCCGAACGCGATCGCCGTAGGGTCGGAGCGGTGGGACGACGTGTGGATGTACCTGCCGCTCGGCTATCCGGAGGGGACGATGCTGAACGGGGCCGCGGAGGGCGGGCTGGGCAGCAGCCCGAAGCGCGACCGGACTACGGGACCGGAGCGGTCAGCCGATCGGGCCGGATGACGATCGTGCTGACCGTGTGGTTTCCCCACAGGGTCGTGTGGATCAACATCTGCCAGTCGGTCGACAACATCGTGAACTCGGGCACCGTCCTGCAACCGAACCCGTACTCAGGCGGAGGACTCGTAGTACGCGTCAGTGTCGAACTCCTCTTCCTCGCCGGAAACCCAGAGGTTGAACCCGAACAGGCACTCCCGCTGCGAATCGACGAGGTCGTACTCGGTCGCCATCCGCTACCGGTCGGCGTTGATCGGCCCAGCGAATCCGGGGTCGTAGATGTCCGCGGCCTTGGTACCAAAGCGCCGTGCTCGGTCAGGCAGGAAGCCGCACTGCGATCAGGCGGCGTGAGCATCACCGGCCGCTCCTCCGGCACCTCGCAGAACTCCAAGCCCGACGACAGCGGGTTCCGCTTCGTTGACACGCGCGACCCGGAAAATAGCGAACGGCCCCAACCGAATTACTCGGTCGAGGCCGTCGCGAAGCACGGATCAGAGGTTCGGGAACCAGATCTTGATCTCGCGCTCGGCGGACTCGGCCGAGTCGGAGCCGTGCACCAGGTTGTACTGGACCTCGGTGCCGAAGTCGCCGCGGATCGTGCCCGGCGTGGCCTTCTCGACGGGGTCGGTGCCGCCGGCGAGCTGACGGAACGCGGGGATCGCGCGGACGCCCTCGACGACGATGGCGACGAGCGGGCCACCGGTGATGAAGTCGACCAGGTCGCCGTAGAACGACTTGCCGTCGTGCTCCGCGTAGTGCTGCTCGGCGGTGGCGCGGTCGGCGGTGCGGAGCTCCAGCGCAGCGAGCTTGAGGCCCTTGCGCTCGATGCGGGCGATCACCTCGCCGACGAGACCACGGGCAACGCCATCGGGCTTAACGAGAACCAGGGTGCGCTCGGACACGACGGTGTGACTCCTCAAAAAACAGGTACGGGATGTGCCGACAAGGGTAACCGCGCACGTGCGGCACCTTTCGCCAGGGCTGTGACGCGGACTACTAGGCATCCATTGCGAGCCGATGCGACATAGTTCTGCGCGTGAGTGCAAAGCACACGGGTTCCGCCGTGACCGGCGCCGCCGTCCTCTTCGTTCTGCTCAGGCTTCTCGCGGTGTCCGGATACGACTGGCACACGGCGTTCGCGCTACTTCACACGCTCGCATTGGACGACGCGCCCGGCCTGTTCCTCGGCACGTTCATGGCGGACGACCGCATCAGCACGGTCCTGCTGATGATCGTCACCCCGGCGACGTTCTTCTACTTCCTGCGCACCCGCAAGGACCCGGAACGTCCGAACACGACGGCACTTCTCGCGTTGATCGTCCTCATCGCACTCATGGTCAGCCACACCCTGACGTACCACCGCTGGTGGCTGGCGCTGGGTGCCGTGGCGATCGGCGCGGCCATGGTGCTCGCGATCCACAACGCCCGGTGGGTCCTCAAGTGGTTCGCCTGGCTCCTGGCCGGGTCGGCGCTCGCGGTGGCCGCGATCGTCAGCACGCCGTGGGTGCCGAAGGAGCGCATCAACGACAAGGACGAGGTCTACGTCTTCGAGACCAGCCCCGGCTTCCTGAAGGTCCTCGACGCGAAGGACCGGAAGTTCAAGATCCTGCGCACCGAGGACGTTCAGAAGCGGGAAGAGCTCACCGACCACTAGTGCACGAGCACCGGCTGAGCAGAGCGGTCGACCGAAACCTGCCGCAGCACGAACACCGCGAGCCCGAGAGCCACCGTCACCAGCGCGGCCGAGATCCAGAACGCCAGGTGGAACCCGGCGGTCAGCGCCTCCAGCCGGCCGACGCCCGAGGCCAGCAGCGACGACGTGTACGAGGTCGAGGTCGTGGCCAGCACGGCCAACCCCAAGGCACCGCCCACCTGCGCGGTCGTGTTCACGAGACCGGACGCCAGGCCGGCCTCGTCGTGCGAGGCGCCGGACATCGCCAGCGACATCAAAGCCGGGAACGACAGCCCCAGCCCGATGCCGAGAGGTGCCACCGCGGGCAGGATGTGCGCGACGTAGGAGCCGTCGACCGGCACCTGCGTGAACACCAGCATCCCGGCGAGCATGAACAGCAGGCCGACGATCAGCATGTTGCGTTCGCCGTACCGCGAGTTCAGCCGGGCCGACAGCGACACCGAGAACAACGCGATGGCGCCGGCGACGGGCATGAAGGCCAGGCCGATCTGCAACGGCGTGTACTGCAGCACGAGCTGCATGTACAAGGTGCCGAGGAAGAACAGGCCGAACATGCCCGCGACCATCGAGATCTGCACGAGGTTCGCGCCGGTCACGTTGCGGGAGCGGAACACCCGCAACGGCAGCAAGGGCTTCGCAGCGGTCCGTTGGCGCACAACGAATCCCACCAACAACGCGACGGCAACGGCACCAAGCCCCAGCGTGTGCGCGGAACCGAAGCCGTAGTGCTCCGCCTTGACGATCGTGTACACGCCGAGCATCACCGCGGCCACGATCAACAGCGCGCCGATGACGTCCGCGCCCTCACGCAACCCGAGTCCGACCGAGTCGGGCACAAGACGCACGGCGGCGACGGCCGCGACGAGCCCGATCGGGATGTTCACGAAGAAGATCCAGTGCCACGACATGGCGTCGGTGAGCACACCGCCCAGCAGCAGCCCGAGTGACGCACCGGCAGCGGCGACGAAGCTGAAGACGCCGATCGCACGGCGCTGCTCCCCCGGCTCCGGGAACATCGTCACGACCATCCCCAGGGTCACCGACGTCGCCAGCGCACCGCCCGCACCCTGCACGAACCGCGACACGATCAGCATCTCGGCGCTGAACGACAGCCCGCACAGCAGCGAGGCCACCGTGAACACGCCGAGGCCGATCAGGAACACCTTCTTGTGCCCGATGAGGTCGCCGAGACGACCCGCGAGCAGCAGCAGACCGCCGTAGGCGATCAGGTACGCGTTCACGACCCACGCGAGCCCGGCCTGGCCGAACCGCAGGTCCTCCGCGATGGCGGGCAGCGCGACGTTCACGATCGTCTGGTCCAGCACGATCATCAACATCCCCGCGCACAGCACGATCAGCGCGAGCCAGCGCGCGTCCGTTCTCGATCCCCCTGAAGTCATAAGAGGAACCGTAACAGATAGTTTTGTACGGGACTATCTTCTACCCAACCGCATGACGCAGAGCACGTTTGCGCGGCGGCTTCTCACACGGAGGCGGGGTGCTCAGGCGACCTTCGACCAGCCGGGTCAGGCCTCCGACCAGGCCCGATCGTTCGTCAGCCGGCAGCGAGCCGAGCACGCTGCTCACGACGTCCTCGTACACCTCGTCGGCCTTGAGAGTGATCGCACGGCCGGTCTCGGTCACCACCACCACGCGGGCACGACGGTCGGTGGGCGACGGCTTGCGCTCGGCGTAACCGGCGGATTCGAGCGCATCCAGGGTGACGACCATGGTCGTCTTGTCGATGCCGACGCGATCGGCGATCTCGATCTGCGTGAGCTCCGCGTCGAGCGCGCTCGCCAGAACGCAGCGGGCTCGCGGAGTCAGTCCGATCTCCGCGAGCCTCGCCGTCAGCTCTGTCTCGAGCGCGTGCGACGTCCGATGCAGCAGCATCATCAGGTCAGTACACCCCGTCGTGCCCATGGACCCAACGGTAGCAAACTAATCTGAAACAAAACTGTTTCTCAGCGGGACTATCGCTCCAGCACGACCACCGACCGCGCCGCACCCGCCTTCTTCTCGCTGGTCAGCGGCTTCCACCCGTCACCCGGCAACGCGATCGTCTTGTCCGTCGGGAACGGGTTGATCACCACGAGCAGCCCGCGCCTCGCCGGATCGACGTCCGGTCCGACGGTGTCGTCGACGTGCATGACGATCAGGCCGGACTCCGCGGCCGGGAACGACACCTTCTGCTGCACCAGGTCCGCCGACCCCAGCGAGAACAACGGGGACTTCTGGCGGATTCGCAGCAACTCCAGCGTCGCGTCCAGCGAGGCCTTCATGTCGGACGACGCAGGCTTCGCCAGGCCCAGCAACGGCTTCGCGTACGGCCACTTCGCCTCGTTGTCGGCCTTGGGCGGCAATCCGCGCCCGAAACCGTTGTCGCGCAACGACGGGTCGTAGGCGTTGAACCAGTCACCCGAGTCGTAGCTGTTGCGGTCCAACGACTTCGACCGCAGGAACTCGGTGCCCGCGTGCACGAACGGCCGCCCCTGCCCCAGCAACGCCGGCGCCAGCGAGACCGTCTGCATCTTCACCCGGTCGGCCATCGACGTCTCGGGCTTCAGCTTGAACATCAACGCGTCGAACAACGCCTCGTTGTCGTGCGCGTCGACGTACGTGATGGCCTCCAACGGCTGCCCGGTGTACCCGGCGGGTGAGCCGTTGTACTGCACGTCCCGCCCGGCGACGACCGGCCCGGCCGTGGACTGGAAGCGGTACGACGCCATGTTGCCCGCCATGCCGAGCTTCACCAGGTCGCTGTAGTTCTCCAGGCGTTGAGCCACGTTCCCGTTGGCGGGAGACGAGTTCACGTCCCCGGCCAGCCCGGAGCCGATGCCCTGCACGCGCGGGTCGTCGTCGAACGGCCCGCCGCCGCGCACGGCGTCACGCAGCCGGTCGGAGAACGTGCCGACGCCCGTGCCCGCCATGTTCGCCTGCGTGGCCTGCTCGAACCGGGCGTTGCCGGCGACCTCGCCGAAGTCCCAGCCCTCGCCGTAGACGCCGATCTTGCGCCCGTCCACACCGTCCTTCTGAACAGTCAGCGCGTCCAGGGCGGCGCGCACCGCGAGGATGTTCGCCTTCGGGTGGTGGCCCATCAGGTCGAACCGGAACCCGTCGACCTTGTAGTTCTTCGCCCAGCGCACGACCGAGTCCACGACGAGTTTGCCCATCATGGCGTTCTCGGTCGCGGTGTTCGCGCAGCACGTGGAGTTCGCGACCGAGCCGTCGAGGTTGAGCCGCTGGTAGTAGCCGGGCACGACCTTGTCCAGCACGGACGTCGGTGCGTCGCCGAACGCCGCCGTGTGGTTGTAGACGACGTCCACCACCACGCGGTTGCCGTTGTCGTGCAACGACTTCACCATCTCGCGGTACTGCTTCGAGCGTGCCGCGCCGTTCTGCGCGTCCGCCGTGGCGTACGAGCCCTCGGGCACGTCGTAGTGGAACGGGTCGTAGCCCCAGTTGAAGCCGTCCTTGGCCGCGACCGCACCCACGCAGGCCTGCTGCTGGTCCGAGTCGGCGGGCAGCGACGGGAGGTCACAGGCCGGGGTGGTCTGGTCGGAGCGCTTCTCGGGGATGGTGGCGATGTCGAACGTCGGCAGCAGGTGCACGGTGTCCATGCCCGCCGCGGCCAGCGTCTTCAGGTGCTTCATGCCGGTCGAGTCGCGGTGCGTGAACGCCTTGTAGGTGCCGCGATCGGCCGCCGGCACGGACTGGTCGTTGATCGAGAAGTCGCGCACGTGCAGTTCGGTGATCGCGCCGCCCATGCCCTTCGCGACGTCCTTCGACCATCCGGCAGGCATCGTGCGGCTGTCCTTCAGGTCGGCGAACTGCGAGTGCGTCGAGTTCACCGACAACGCCACCGAGTACGGGTCGGTGACCACGACCGTGCGCTGCCAGTTGGTGACCTCGAACTGGTAGTACTCGTTCTTCCAGTCACCGGAACCCGTCCACGAACCGGACGCGTCGTCACGCTTGAGCTGCACGACCTTGCGCGGTTCGCCGGAGGGCTGGTCGAACAGCCGCAGCTTCACGTTCTGAGCCGTCGGCGCCCACAGCCGGACCGACGCGCGGTCACGGTCGAACGTGGGTCCGAACGTCAGTTTCGTCGCGGCGGAAGCGAACCGGTCGTCCAGCACGCCCGCGATCTGCACGCTCGTGCGGTGCCGGATCGCCCCGCCCGCGTCGACGTGCACGGCGGACAGCTTGTCCCGCAACGCCTCGTCGACGAACCCGCGCACGGCGAACACCGGCTTTCCGCGAAGGTGCGGGAACTGCGCCGGCACCTCCTCGGTCGTGGGCGTCAGCCGCAGCACGCGAGAGCCGTACTCGAGCCGGTAGCCGTCGGACTGCACCGAGGGCACGTCCCAGACGACCTTGTCCTTCGAGATCCAGATCGCCTTGGCCTTCGTCAGGTCGTCATCGGCGGCCGGACCGGCGTTCGGCGGCAGCAGGTAGGTCTCGTTCCCCTGCAACTGCCACACCTCGTTGCCCTTCTGCCCCAGGTCGAGGAACTGGTCGGGGCCGGGGTCCTTGGTGTCGCCGCGGTGGATGATGTAGCTCAGGCCCGCCGCGCCGGCCGCGAGCGGCACCGACCAGTAGACGCCGTACGCGTCCCGGCCGTCCGGCACGCGGGACTGGTTCCAGCCCGGTGACGGCTCCGCGGAGCCGGTCCAGTGGTACATCGTCCAGTCGGTGTAGTCGCCGTCCGCGCGGTTGTAGTGGATCACCGCCCGGTTCTCGGCGGCAGCGCGAGTGGCGTGCACCTTGCCGTTCGCGACCCACGCGTGGCCGCTGGCGAACTTGCCCGTCGCCTCCACGGTCGTGCCGCGCACGACGGAGAAGTCGGTGGTGGGCGGCAGTTCCGCGATGCCGTTGGTGAACGGCACGTCCCCGCGGCCGGCGACGCGCACGAACGCTCCGGTGGCGTCACCGACGTAGTGCACGACCGCCTTGCCCGTGGCCGCCTGCTCAGCGGCGTACACGGCAGGATCGCCCTGCTTCAGCCAGATCTCGGGCGTCACGCTGGGGTCCACGAACCGGTCGACGGACGTGTCCTTCTCGTCGCCCTTGTGCGCGATGATCCCGACGGACTTGGCGCCCGGCTTCAGCTTCACCCAGGCGAAGCGCCCGTAGGCGCCCTCGCCCGCGAACGGCAGCGGGGAGTTCCACTCGGTCGGCGTCTCCACGTCACCCCAGACGTGCAGGCCCCAGCCGTCGTAGTTGTCGCGCGCGTAGTGCACGACCAGCCAGTCGGGGTTCTTCGTGCCGGGGTCCGGCAACGGCGGCGCGGCGACGAGCGACACGAACGCGCCGTCCGCGCCGATCTCGCCGGACTTCGCGACCACGCGCAGTTCGACGCGCTTGCCGACGGCCGCGCCCGGAAGTGCCGACAGGTCAGCGAACACGCGGTACGGGGCGGCGTCGTCGGTCCCGAGGACGGTCCAGTCCCGGGTGCCCTCGACGCGTGCGGCGAACGTGGCCGCCGCGTTGGGCGCGCCGATGCCGTCCGCGCGCAGTTCGACGCGCTTGTCGAGCACGGTTCCGGCAGCCGGAGCGATCAACGTGGGCGTCGGCTTCGACTTGGCGACGTCGCTCGTTCCCTTGAGCACCACCGTCGACAGCGCGGGCACGGTGACCGTGACGCGGCCGTTCTGGACCTGGGCGTTCTCGAAGCCGGTGGACGACACCGGCACGGTCACGGTCGCGGGTGAGGTGCCCGCGTTGGCGACGACGAGGTGCTCACGGCCGAGGATGCGGCTGAACGCGAAGACGTCGCCGTCGGCATACCGGAGGACCTGGTTGCCGTCGCGCCACACGGGGTCCTTGTCGACCTGTGCCGCCAACGCCTTGAGCTGCTGGTACAGCGGGTGCGAAGTGTTGAAGTTGTCTTGGGCACCGGTGCGGTCGCTCCCGACGAGCTTCTCCGCCATGTACTCCGGCGTCTTCGACGCGAACATGTCCTGACGTGCGAGTTTGTCGCCGCCCGTGCCCGCGAAGCCCTGCTCGTCGCCGTAGTAGACGACCGCGTTGCCGCGCCACAGGTACATGAGCTGGTTGCCGAGCTTGAGGCGGTCGAGCAGCTCCGCGTCCGTGATGCCCGGACGGTCGTTGCGGATCATCCACGCGATGCGGCCCATGTCGTGGTTGCCCAGGAACGTGGGCAGCGACGAGGCGTTGGAGTCGGCGTCGGTGTAGCGGTCGTCGTCCAGCAGGACCTCGCCGAGGCGCTGGGAACCCTTGCCGGACAGGAAGGTCAGCGCGCTGCTCTGGAACGGGAAGTCCAGCGTGGCCTGCATGCGGCCGTCCGTCGTGTACTTCGAGGTGTTCTCCGGGGAGGAGTCGAAGACCTCGCCGAACACGAAGAAGTCCTTCTTGCCCTTGCGGTTCGCGTACTGCTTGACGTGCGGCGCGAGGGCCTGCCAGAACTCCAGGTTGACGTGCTTGACGGTGTCGACGCGGTAGCCGTCGATGTCGAGCGTGTCGATCCAGCTGGTGAAGATGTCCTTCATGCCGTTGACCACGCGCGGGTGCTCGGTCATGAGGTCGTCGAGGCCGGAGAAGTCGCCCTGCTCGCTCGACTCGCCGGAGAACGTCGAGTCGCCGCGGTTGTGGTAGAGCGTGGAGTCGTTGAGCCACAACGGGAACTTCGTCGGGCCGTCCATCACCGGGGTGTACGGGAAAGACTTGTCCGCATCCAGCTTCGGGAAGTCCTTCTTGCCCGCGTAGTCCGCGATGTCGAACGGCTTGCCGGACGCATCGAGGTACGGCTGGGCGCCCGTGCTGACGTACTGGGTCTTGCCCTCCTCGTACTTGATCACGTCGGCGGTGTGGTTCGCGACGATGTCGAAGAAGACCTTGATGCCCCGGCGGTGCGCGTCCTTGATCAGGTCGCGCATCTCCTGCGTGGTGCCGAAGTGCGGGTCGAGCTTGGTGAAGTCGAGCGTCCAGTAGCCGTGGTAGCCGGCGCTGTCGCCCTGGACCCAGCGGTTGAGGAACATCGGCGTCATCCAGATCGCCGTGATGCCCATGCCGTCGAGGTAGTCGAGCTTCTGGCGCAGGCCCTTGAGGTCGCCGCCGTGGTAGAAGCCCTTGTCAGCGGGGTTGAAGCCGTTCTCGGCGGCGTTGCTGCGGCCCCGGTCGTTGCCCGGGTCGCCGTTCGCGAACCGGTCGGGCATCACGAAGTAGAAGCGCTCGCCCCTCAGGTCGTCGCGCTTCGGGGGCAACGCGAGCCGCGCGTCCCCGTCGCGCACCCCCGGCGCTATGTCCACCACCTCGCCCACGGCAAGACGTTGCGGTGGAGCGGCAACGGCCTGGACCGGTGTGAGGGGGATGAGAACCAGTGCAGCGAGCGCGGCGACGACCCGACGCATCGCGACCTCCTTGTCGCAACTTCTTGCAGGGTTGCTGCACGAAACCACGACAAACAGCAGGAAACAATACGTCGGGTCTTGCAAATATTTGCAGTCAGCCTGCCGGACGTCGGTAGGTGATCGCCATCTTGAGCGGATGTGAGCGCCACTCGTTGACCGCCATGCCCGCGATCACACCGATGCCCTCGACGGACTCGGCCGTGGCCGGGGCGCTGCGGCTCGTCGATCCCGCGAGCGGTCCCTCGGTGGGCGCCGGGGCGAACTGGGCGATCACCACCTGCTGGCCCTCGTGCGGCTGCACGGCCAGCAGCACGTGCGGTTCGGCCTGCTCGCTGTCGTTCTCGATCGGCTCCAGGGAGAGGAACTCGCCGCGTTCGGCCGCCACGCCCGCCATCCGGCCCGCCCACTTGAAGGCGTTCATGACGTCGTCGTCGGAGAGCTCGGCGTCGGCTTCCTGGAGGGTGACCTGCTGCAGGCGCGTGCTGTGCGCGGTCATCTGACCGTTGGTGGTGAAGCGGTCGGGGACCATCGCGTCGCCGGTCTCGACGTCGATCATGAGCATGTCGCGGAACCGGGTCTCGGCGAGCGGCGACCTGCCCATGACGCCGCGACCGAGCATTTCGTGCAGCTTCGGGTCGGTGACGCGCCAGAACGTGGTCTGCTCGCCGATGCGGAGCCCGACGAAGTCCTTGACCGGGAGGCTCGGCATGGCCGTGATGAGGCTCTGACCAGGTTCGATCGGCGGCTTCGGGGGCTGCGCGCGGAACGGCGGCAGCGAGGCGAAGCCCGGATCGACCCGTGCGGTGCGCACGACGTGATGCGCCCACGCGCGCACGCGAGTCAACGGGTGGTCGGGGAACCGTGCGTCGTGGCGGGGGTCGTCGCCCGCGTGGAACGGCAGGACGCCCTGCAGCTCCGGCGCGTACGGGTGCTGCATGGTCCAGTTCTCGAACCCGATCTCGGCCGCGAGGACGGCCTCCCGCGCGCCCGTCATGCCGCGTTCCACCGCCCCCAGCTGGAGGACGGCGCTGCTGCTCTCCTTCGGGATGGTGAAGGAGGCGACGAACACCTGGCCGTTCGGCTGGTTCGGCAGCGGCATCTTGATGATCCGCAGCAGCGCCTGCGCTCCCCCGAACTGGACGACGTGGGCCTCGATCAGGCAGCCGGTCTCGCCGTGGATCAGCGCGAGGTCGTGCCTGAGCCTCGGCAGGTCGTCCAGCCCGGCGGGCAGGTCGGGGACCAGGCCGTAGTAGGTCAGTTGGGCCTGGTCACCGCTCTGGTGCTGCCAGGTGTTCTGGTCGAGCTGACGGAAGCCGGTGGTGTCGAACGAGATGGGCACCTCGCCGACACTACGGCCCCGGTCAGGCCGCCCTGAGCGTTTTGGTCCAGAGCGAGGCGCCTGTCGCGTCGCGCAGCCACACCGTGAGCTCGTGCTGCGTCGCCTTGACCTCGCCGAAGTGCTGGAAGTTGTCCAGCGGTGTGGTGTTGGCGGCGGGCGGGGCGTGCACGAACACGGCCTGCGGGCCGAACGTCGGGTCGAGCGTGTTGGGACCGAACGCGCCGGAGTGCAGCGGGCCGGACACGAACTCCCAGAACGGGTCGAAGTCGCCGACGGCCGCACGGTCGGGTGAGTAGTGGTGCGCGGCGGTGTAGTGGACGTCCGCCGTGAGCCACACGGTGTTCTTGACTTTGCGCTTCTTGAGTTCTTTGAGCACCCAGGCGATCTCGTGCTCGCGGCCGTTGGGGGCGCCGGGCAGGCCGTTCGCCACGCCTTCGATGTCGGTGCCGTCCGGTACGGTCAATCCGATGGGCAGATCCGCCGCGATGATCTTCCAGGTGGCGGTGCTGCGGTCAAGGCTGTCGACCAACCATTTCGCCTGCTTGGCGCCCAGGATGACGCCGGGCTTGTCCTTCGGGGAGGTGTTCTTGTCCTTGTAGGTGCGCATGTCGAGCACGAAGATCTCGACGTTGCGGCCGTAGGAGAACTTCCGGTAGACGCGGCCGTCCACCGCGCGCTTCCGGTCGATCGGCATCCACTCGTGGAACGCCTGGAAAGCCCGCTGCGCCAACACGTCCACGCGCTTCTCGGTGTAGAGCGGGTTGTCGAGGATCTCGCCCGGATACCAGTTGTTCGTGACCTCGTGGTCGTCCCACTGCGCGAAGGTGGGTACCTGGGCGGCGAAGCGCTTCACGTTGTCGTCGAGGAAGTTGTAGGCGAACTGGCCGCGGTACTCGTCGAGCGTTTCGGCCACTTTGGACTTCTCTGGCGTGACCAGGTTCCGCCAGATCCGGCCGTCCGGGAGCGTGACGCTCGCCTGCATCGGGTTGTCCGAGTAGACGCTGTCGCCGCTGTGGATGAAGAAGTCGGGCCTGCGGTCGGCCATCGCCTTGAAGATCGGCATGCCGCCGATGTCGGGGTTGATGCCCCAGCCCTGGCCGGCGACGTCACCGGACCAGACGAAGCTGACCTCGTCGCGGCCGATCGGGGCGGTGGAGAAGCTGCCGGTGATCGGTGCGCTGCGGTTGCGGCCGTGCAGGTCCTCGGCCGTGACGCGGTAGTAGGCGGTGCGGCCGGGCAGCAGACCGCTCACCCGGACCTGGCCGGTGCCGCCGGTCTCCGGGGTGAGCACCGGGCCGCGGATCCGGCGCGACAGGCGGAACTTCGGGTCGTTGGACACCTCGACGAGCATCCGCGAGGGCTGGTCGGCGCGCGTCCACACGATGCCGCCGTCCCAGGTGACGTCGCCGGACTGCACGCCGTGGGTGAGGGTCGGACGGCCGGACCTGGCGAGGCTGACGCCACTCGGCACCAGGGCGGCTGCCGTGCCGAGTGCGCCTGCCTTGAACAACGTACGACGGTCGAAGGTCATGCGCGGTTTCTAGTCGCCGCTTCTGGCCTGCGGCGAAACCCGAGGTGAACTTCAGCAGCGCAGGTCCGTCCAGCCCGACACGTAGGTCCCGCCGGGCACGGTCACGCTCGCGACGGCGCGCGTGCAGTTCTGGAGCGTCTTCGAGGGCGCGCCCCAGAGTTCCTGCTTCGTGCCGGTGCGGGACTCGCCGCCGGGGTACTCCTCGGTGCCGTCGATCACCGCGATCCAGTTGGTGACCCGGTAGGTGTGGCCCTGGGCGTAGGAGTCCCAGACCCAGGTGTAGGCGTAGTTGTTGCCGCAGCCGGCGAACTGCTTGACCGAGGCGATCTTGACGCCCTTGTGCAGGACGTACCCGGTCGTGCCGATCTGCTTGGCGGTCGGGCAGCCGGGGACGGTCTCGGCGTGCGCGGTACCCGTGGTGACGGACAGCAGCGTCGCGGCCAGTGCGGCGGCGAGGGCAAGTGGCTTTCTCACAGCCGCGACGCTGCGGCAGTCCGGTTATGCGGCGGTAAATCCCTTACGTCAGGCGCTTGAGCCAGTCGGTGATGATCTGCCGCGACGCCGGCGTCGCGTGCACCCAGGTCTGCTGGTTCTGGTCGGTGTACTTGACCACGAGCCAGCGGCCGTCCTCGAAGTCGATCGTGGTGAGGAACGTCTTGGCGCGCTGCCGGCTCTCCCCGTCGCGCTTGGCCGCGTACAGCTTCGCCGTGCCCTTGCGGGGCTGGGCGAGCAGCTGCCGCAACGAGATCGACGGCGACGCCTTGCCCGGCTGGTGCACGTTGATCTCGCTGGCGTGCACGTTGATCGACGCACCACGCCCCGCCGGCACGTCCGGCAGCTGCATGGCGAGCACCTCCGGCGCGTTCTCCGGCCGGATGGGATGCAACTGCACGAACCCGTTGTCGTGCACCGCAAGCACCCCGTGCTGCGAGTTGGCCGCAACGACCACGGGCCGCGTCTCATGGGGCGTCACCGCGATCCACGCCGAGTAGTCGTGCTCGGCCTTGGCGATCAGGTGCAACGTCCCCCGGACGTCAGGGTGGTCGAGCCCGACCCGCCGCAACTCCCCGATGACGTCGCGCTCGATCAGCACGCGCTCGTCCTCGGTCTCACCGGGCGACTCGACACTCAGAGCCGGGTGGTACTCCCCCAGCTTCTCCTGCTTCCACAACACGTCGAAGGCGAGGTCGGACAGTTGGATGGACGACCGCAGCACGTCACCCCCCGATCGTCGGCGGTGCGACCATCGGCATGTCGCCGATGATCTCGTTCGTGTTCTCCTCGGTGATGAGGTAGTCGGCGCTCTTGTGCTCCAGGTCGTCCTCGCCCTGGCCCTTGGCCCCGTGACCGCCCATCCCGCCCACACCGGCGGCACCACCACGCCCAGCGGCCCCGGCAGCACCACCACCGCGAGCACCAGCACCGGCAGCACTCTCACCCATGCCACCGAACACCCCGGCCTTACCGCCAGGCTGCTGCGAGGCCGAGCCGGCCGATCCAGCACTGCCCATGCCGCCGCCCACACCACCGGCGCCACCGAACTTGCCGGCACCGCCCATGCCACCACCGGCACCACCGCCGCCGCCGAACCGGCCACCACCCGCGCCACCGGGCCCACCGGTGCCGCGCCCTGTGCCACCGGGACCGTTCAGACCACCTGTGGGCGGCCGGACGGGCACGCCGACGGGCGGCAGGCCGGTGTTCGGGGGCCGCTCGATCACGCCGCCGACTGGGGGCTTGCCGGTCAGGTTGGTGTCGACGGGCCGACCGGTGTTGTTGGTGTTGCTCGTGTTCGTGTTGTCCGTCCAGCTCGAGGTGGTCGTGTCCCCGTTGGTGGTGGGAACGGTCCACCCGGTGCCGGTCGGATTCTGCGTGCTGCTGGTGGAACTGGTGGACGACGACCTGGAGGCGCTCGTCCGGTCGACGTTGTTGTTCCAGTTCTTGTCGTCGTCGCCACCACCGTTTTCCTTGATGACCTCGACGTTCAGCGTGTCCGCGACAACGCCTGGGAACTCCTTGGGCAGCTCACCTCGGTTGGTGTTGCTCGCGCTCTGGAACTCCCGGTAGACGGAGCGGTTGTACTCCTCTTCCTTGTTGTACGCGTTGACCTTGTCCTCGGTGTCCGTGTCCCACGGGGTCAGGTCGTCGTACAGGTTCGTGTCCGGCTTGGCAGCCGGCATGTCCTTGAGCTGACCCTTGTTGAGGTTGAACTGGTACACCTGGTTGGAGATCGAGTGGTCGGCCTGCCGCAGCGCGTCCTGCATCTGGATCATGGCCTGGTTGATCGGGTTCGCGGCGGCCTGCGCGGCGTCCGCGCTCGCGCCGGTCCACGCCTCGCCCAGAGTCTCGCCGACCTTCTTCAGCCTGGACTCGATGAGGACGTAGCTCTTCTCCAGTTCCTTGGCCTTGTCCGCAGCGGTCTGCGCCGTACCGGTGCCTTTGCCACCATGCATCTGGGCGTAGATCTCAGCCCCGGAGAAGCCTTCGGCTCGCGAGGTGTCCTCGGAGAAACAGCTGGGCGCGGGTCGTGTCATTTCGCACCTGCCTTGATCGTGGTCATTCCCAGATTCGCGAAGTCGGTCGCGCCGGCGCACGGGTCAGCGAAGTACTTGCTCTTCTCGTCGCTCTGCAGGGAGAACATGATCACCCGATCCTCCGAGACGCCGACGAACAGCTCGCACTTGCCCTTCTTGCGGTTGTCCACGACCATCGCGATGGCCGCGGGGTACCCCTGGACTTCCAGCGGCTCGAACACCGGGTAAGTCGAGTCCTTCTTCGCGTAGAGGGACTCCAGGCCGGTACCCGCCGGGGAAATGATCATGCCGGGCGACATCTCCGCGTCAGTGAACGTGCCGGGCCACGAGCACCCCGCCCCTGCGGACGTCGTGTTCAGCGAGCCCGCAACGCCAGGGAGGCCGAAGGTCTGCAACTGCGCCGCGGTCACCACTCCGCACGGATCGCCCTCGGCGACCTTCACATCGATCGGGTTCGAGATCTTCGGCGCGCCGGCGCTGTTGCTCGTGCTGGTCGGCTGCGACGCAGTGGTCGGCGTGCCGCTGGTACCACCGCTTGTGCCGCATCCCGCCAGCAGAACAAGTGCGGCGGCGCCTGCGACAACGGTTCGGATGCGCAACAGCTCAGTCCTTCGGCTTCGGTGTTCGGCCCTCTGCTGGGTCCGGCGGATCATCCGCTGACCTTGCGGGCGTTCGTCTGCTCGGTCTGCTCGTACTGGGCGAGCGTGGCCTTGAGGTTCTTGATCCGCGTCTTCAAGGTTTCCTGCAACTGCTCGTTCGACGTCTGGTGCGCGGCTCCAGCGGTCACGGCCCAGTTGTTGTAGACGCCGCTCGGCCTGTCCAGGCCTGCCGGCTGAATTGCGACCAGCATGTTGCCCGTGTCGTACGCCTTCACGAGGTCGGCGTGGATCGACTCGTACTCCTTGATGGCAGCGCGCAGCGTCTCGAGATCAACCTTGGTACCGCTCATCCCCAGTGCCTCCCCCGTGCAGATTCGTGCGCCGATCAGCATAGCGCCAGGTCGCGGGACCCGTCCCGGATTCAAAGCACGATCGGGTGAACAAGGCGGAGGCGTGGTTGCATTGCGACAAGCAAGGGCACGTACGACAGTGCCGCCGTTAGCTCATGGCTATTCGGCGGCACCGTAAATGTTCTTTCCGAATTGTTCGAGTGCTTTCACCCGAATGCGAGTCAGGAAGCGGCTGTGCCGTTCTCCTGCTCGGCCTTCGCGGCTGCCTGCTGGGCGGGGAGGCGGCCCTCGGCCATGCGCTTCAGGAGGTCCTTGCGCAGCCAGAGCATGTAGACCCAGACGAGGCCGAAGATCACGCCGATGACGCCCATCGCCGGCAGCAGGAGCCAGGTGGCGATCAGCAGGACGTGCAAGGCCACCACGGCCGGAATGGCCCAGGGGCGGCGGACGAAGGCGCACATGGCGATGAACAGGACGATGAAGCCGAACGCCACGCCGCCCACCAGGGAGTCGACGCCGCCGTGCAGTTTGGCGATGACCGGGAGGGCCAGGGCCACGACGATCACTTCGAGGATGAGGGTGCCGGCCATGATGCCCCGGAACGCCTTCATCGGGTCTTTCTTCAGCGGGGCCGGGGCGGTCATGCCGGTTCCTTCCCGAACAGCGCGCGGGCCTCGCCCGCGGTGACGACGGAGCCGGTGACGATGATGCCGCCGCCGGACTGTTCGTCCTCGGTGAGGTGGATGGCTTCCTCGATGGCGTCGACCAGGCGCGGGCGCACCTCGAAGCGGTCCTCACCGAAGATCGGGACGGCCAGGCCCGCCAGGACGTCCGGGTCCATGGCTCGCGGGGAGGAGTTGGTGGTGATCACCAGTTCCTGCACGACCGGTTCGAGGGCCGAGAGGATGCCTTCGGCGTCCTTGTCGGACATGACGGCGACGACGGCTACGAGCTTGCGGAAGCCGAACTCGGATTCCAGAGCGCGAGCCAATGCCGCGGCGCCGTGCGGGTTGTGCGCGGCGTCCACGAAGACGTTGGGGGCGCTGCGCACCCGCTCCAGGCGGCCCGGGGTGATGACGGACGCGAAGCCCTCGCGGATGAAGTCGATGTTGATCTGGCGGTCGGGGCCCGCGCCGAAGAACGCCTCGACGGCGGCCAGCGCCAGCGCGGCGTTCGCGGCCTGGTGTTCGCCGTGCAGCGGAAGGAAGATGTCCTCGTAGGTGCCGCTGAGGCCCTGCAAGGTGATCATCTGGCCGCCCACGGCCACGGCGCGGGAGACGACGCCGAACTCGCTGCCGAAGCGCGCCACGGTGGCGTCCACCTCGGCCACTCGGGTCAGCAGGACCTTCATGACCTCGGGGGTCTGCTCGCCGATGATGGCGACCGAGCCCGGCTTGATGATGCCGGACTTCTCGACTGCGATGTCCTCGGGGCGGTTGCCCAGGTATTCGGTGTGGTCGACGCCGATCGGGGTCAGCACGGCGACGCGGGTGTCCACGATGGACGTCGCGTCCCACGTGCCGCCCATGCCGACCTCGACCACGGCGACGTCGACCGGCGCGTCCGCGAAGGCCGCGTAGGCCATGCCGGTGAGCACCTCGAACTTGCTCATCCGGATGTCGGACTGCGTGTCGACCATCGCGACGTACGGCTCGATGTCGCGGTAGACCTCGACGTAGCGCTCGGGCGAGATCGGCTCGTTGTCGAGGCTGATGCGTTCGGTCGCGAGCTGCAGGTGCGGGCTCGTGAACCGGCCCGTGCGCAGGCCGATGCGCGTGAAGAGCGCATCGACCATGCGCGACGTCGACGTCTTGCCGTTCGTGCCGGTGAGCTGCACGACCGGGTACGACGTCTGCGGGTCGCCCAGCACGTGGGCGAGCGCCTTGATCCGCTCCAGCGACGGCTCGAGCTTCGTCTCGGGCCACCGCTGGTTGAGCTCGTTCTCGACGTCGAGGAACTCGTCGAGGTTGTTCTCCACTGTGCTTACGCCTCCGGGAGCGCGGCCAGGCGCTCGTTGATGCGGGCGATCTCGGACTCGGCCGTGGCCTTGCGCTCCTCGATCTTGGCGCGGACGTCCGCCGGCGCCTTGGCGAGGAACGCCTCGTTGCCGAGCTTGCCGGACGTCTGCGCCAGTTCCTTCTGCGCCACGGCCAGGTCCTTCGCGAGCCGCTTGCGCTCGGCCGCGACGTCGATCGCGCCGGACAGGTCCAGCTCGACCTTCACCGCGCCCTTGGGCAGGCCGACCTCCAGCGTCGCGGAGACCGTGAACTCCTCACCGGGCTCGGTCAGGCGGGTCATGGACCGCACCGACGGAACCTGGTCCAGCAGCCCGACGCAGCACGCGCCGCGGACCTTGCCCGCGACCTTCTGGCCCGGCTTGAGGCCCTGCTCCGAACGGAACCGGCGGATCTCGGTCGCGAGCTTCTTCAGGCCCTCGATCTCGGCCTTGGCGTCCAGGTCCCGCTCCGCGCCGGACGGCTTCGGCCACTCGGCGACGACGAGCGACTCGCCGCCGGTCAGCGAGGTCCACAGCGTCTCGGTGATGAACGGGATCGACGGGTGCAGCAGGCGCAGCAGGACGTCGAGGACGTGGCCCAGGACGGACTGCGTGGCCTCGGCGCGGCCGTCCGCGATCTGGACCTTCGCGATCTCCAGGTACCAGTCGCAGAACTCGTCCCACGTGAAGCTGTACAGCGCCTCACAGGCACGGGAGAACTGGAACGCCTCGAAGTTCGAGTCCACAGTGGACACGAGTGCGTCGAGCTCGTCCAGGATCCAGCGGTCGGCCGCCGTCAGCTCGTCCCGCGCGGGCAGCGGACGCGCGACCGTCGCGCCGTTGGCCAGCGCGAACCTCGTGGCGTTCCACAGCTTCGTGGTGAAGTTGCGGGACCCGGCCGCCCACTCCTCGGCGACGGCCATGTCCGAACCGGGGTTCGTGCCGCGCAGCAGCGTGAACCGGGTGGCGTCCGCGCCGTAGCGCTCCATCCAGTCGAGCGGGTCGATGCCGTTGCCCTTGGACTTCGACATCTTCTTGCCGTACTGGTCGCGGATCAGGCCGTGCAGGAACACGTGGTCGAACGGCTGGACCTCGTCCATCGCGTACAGACCGAACATCATCATCCGGACGACCCAGAAGAACAGGATGTCGTAGCCGGTCGAGAGAACCGACGTCGGATAGAACTTGCGAAGGTCCTCAGTGGACTCCGGCCAGCCCAGCGTCGAGAACGGCCACAGGCCCGACGAGAACCACGTGTCGAGGACGTCCTCGTCCTGACGCCAGCCCTCACCCGTCGGCACCTCGTCGTCCGGTCCGACGCAGACGACCTCGCCGTTCGGGCCGTAGTAGACCGGGATCCGGTGGCCCCACCACAGCTGGCGCGAGATGCACCAGTCGTGCAGGTTGTCGGTCCAGTCGAAGTAGCGCTTGTTCAGCTCGGCCGGGTGGATCTTGGTGCGGCCGTCGCGCACGGCGGCGGACGCGGCCGCGGCGATGTTCTCGACCTTCACCCACCACTGCAGCGACAGGCGCGGCTCGACGACGGTGTTGCAGCGCGAGCAGTGCCCGACGGAGTGGACGTACGGCCGCTTCTCCGCGACGATCCGGCCCTCGGCGCGCAACGCGGCGACGATCGCCGGACGCGCCTCGAACCGGTCGAGGCCGAGGAACGGGCCGTTCGCGGTGATGACCGCGCGGCCGTCCAGGATCGTGAGGTTCGGCAGGCCGTGGCGCTGGCCGATCTCGAAGTCGTTCGGGTCGTGCGCGGGCGTGACCTTCACGGCGCCGGTGCCGAACTTCGGGTCGACGTGCGCGTCGGCGACGATCGGGATCCGGCGGCCGGTCAGCGGCAGCTCGACCTCGGTGCCGATGAGGTGCCGGTAGCGCTCGTCGTCCGGGTGGACGGCGACCGCGGTGTCGCCCAGCATCGTCTCGGCGCGCGTGGTCGCGACGACGATGGACGCGTCCCCGTCGCCGTAGCGGATCGAGACGAGCTCGCCCTCGTCCTCGCTGTGGTCGACCTCGATGTCGGACAGCGCGGTCTGGCAGCGCGGGCACCAGTTGATGATCCGCTCGGCCTGGTAGATCAGGCCGTCGTCGTACATCTTCTTGAAGATCGTCTGGACGGCGCGGGACAGCCCCTCGTCCATGGTGAAGCGCTCACGCGACCAGTCGATGCCGTCGCCGAGCCGCTTCATCTGGTCGAGGATCTTGCCGCCGTACTCCTCTTTCCACTCCCAGACGCGCTCGACGAACTTCTCGCGCCCGAGGTCCTGCCGCGACAGGCCCTGCTTCGCGAGGTCGCGCTCGACGGCGTTCTGGGTGGCGATGCCCGCGTGGTCCATGCCCGGCAGCCACAGGACCTCGTAGCCCTGCATGCGGCGGCGGCGCGACAGCGCGTCCATCACGCTGTGGTTCATGGCGTGGCCCATGTGCAGCGAGCCGGTGACGTTGGGCGGGGGCAGCACGATCGTGAACGGCGGCTTGTCGCTCTTGACGTCCGCCTCGAAGTACCGCCGGTCGACCCACCGCTGGTACAGCTCCGCCTCTACCTCCGCCGGAGTCCACGCGGCGGGGAGGTCAGGACGCTGGGTTGCGGTGTCGAGTTCAGTCACAGCCGAGAAGTCTACGGAGGCCGGGGTCTCGACTTGAAACGAGATACCTGCTAACGCGGGCGGGCAACCTGGACAGGCCCGCGAACGTGGTGTTCTGCGTGAACCACAAGACGGTCTCCGTCCTCTCCCTGGCGGTCATCGTCGCCGTGCTCGTCGCCCTGCACCCGTCGTGGCGGACCCCTCCCGCGATCAACCTCGCGTTCCCGTTCGCCGGCACGCCCGCCGAGCAGTGGGCCGACGGCGGCGACGGCATCGTCGTGCCGGACGACCGCCCCGAGTACGCGCTGGTCCGCAGCGCGCTCATCGCGTCCAGGACCGACCGCGAGATGATCGAGCGACACGACCCGAAGAACTTCCTCGCGCTGCTCGCGCCGGAGGTGCGCGACCAGGTCGCGGGCAACCTCCCCGGCTGGACGACGCGGATCAAGACGGGCACGAGGCTGCTCGGCGTCAAGGTCCAGGGCCGGATGACGCTGACCGAGCGCGACGGCCACGCGGTCGTGCTCACGGACTACGTGTTCGCCTACGCCTTCGAACCGCCGGATCCGGACGCGCTCGAGCACCAGCGCGAGATGGTCGTGGCGAGCCGGAACCAGGTGTCGTACGCGGTCACGCCGGAGGGGATCTGGCCGTCGGAGGCCAAGGGCTTCCAGTACTCGGTGGCGTGCGGCGCGGCCCGTGAGGGCTACCTGGCGCCGCAGTTCACCGAACCGGCGCAGGGCATCGGCGTGGTGGGCGACGACCGCCGCTTCTTCTCGGCCGACGGTCCGCTGCCCACCCCGAACACCTGCGGTTGATCACCCTTTCAGAGGTGCCGCCCGCACGTGACGCCGATCACAATTGTTCGTCACGGACCGTTCACACCCCTTGGGGCCCGTGTCGACGGCGCCGCCGCGTTCTTCGGGGGCGCTGGCGGCGCCGACGTCGATCAGCGAACAATGGGACGCATGAGCAGCAAGCCCCCGCAGCACGACGTCGACGAGTCCGCGCTCGAAGTCAGCACCCCCAAGACCTGGGCAGCGGGTATTCCCGGTGTGCTCGTGTCGCTCGACCGGGCGGTCGAGCAGATGGGTGTCGGGCGCACGGTCAAGACGTTGCGACTGCTCAACCAGCGTGAAGGTTTCGACTGCCCCGGTTGCGCGTGGCCAGAGCCCCAGGGTCACCGCAAGATGGCGGAGTTCTGCGAGAACGGCGCGAAGGCCGTCGCGGAGGAAGCCACCAAACGACGAATCGGGCCCGAGTTCTTCGCCGAGCACTCCGTCGAGAGCATGCGGACGAAGACGGACTACTGGCTCGGACAGCAGGGCCGGCTCACCGAACCCATGGTTCTCAAGCCCGGTGCGACGCATTACACACCGATCAGCTGGGACGCGGCGTTCACGCTCATCGCCGACGAGCTGACAGCGTTGTCATCCCCGGACGAGGCGATCTTCTACACCTCGGGCCGCACCAGCAACGAGGCCGCGTTCCTCTACCAGCTGCTGGTCCGCTCGTTCGGCACCAACAACCTCCCCGACTGCTCGAACATGTGCCACGAGTCGTCCGGCTCGGCGCTGAACGAGACCATCGGCATCGGCAAGGGCTCGGTGTCGATCAAGGACTTCGACCTCGCCGACCTGATCGTGGTCATCGGCCAGAACCCCGGCACGAACCACCCGCGCATGCTCAGCGCGCTGGAAGACGCGAAGAAGAACGGCGCCAAGATCATCGCGATCAACCCGCTGCCGGAAGCGGGCCTGATGCGGTTCAAGAACCCGCAGAACGTCGCGGGCGTGGTCGGCAAGGGCACCGCGCTGTCCGACGAGTTCGTGCAGATCAAGGTCGGCGGCGACCAGGCGCTCTTCCAGGCGATCGGTCACCTGCTGCTGCAGTGGGACAAGGTCGACAAGATGTTCGTCGAGGCCAAGACGCACGGCTTCGCGGAGTACGCGGAGAGCGTCCGCGAGCTCGACTGGGACGGCGTGCTCACCGCGACCGGCCTGACCCGCGAGCAGATCACGCGCGTGGCCGGGATGTTCGTCGACTCGAAGGCCACCATCGCCTGCTGGGCCATGGGTCTCACGCAGCACAAGCACAGCGTGCCGACGATCCGCGAGATCACGAACGTCATGTTCCTGCGCGGCATGATCGGCAAACCGGGCGCGGGCCTGTGCCCGGTGCGCGGCCACTCCAACGTGCAGGGCGACCGCACGATGGGCATCTACGAGAAGATGCCCGAGAAGTTCATGCTGGCCCTGGAGAACGAGTTCGGCATCTCCGTGCCGCGCAAGCACGGCTACGACACCGTGGACGCCATCAACGCCATGCGCCACGGCCGCGGCAAGGTGTTCATCGCGATGGGCGGCAACTTCGTCAGCGCCACCCCGGACACCCCGGTGACCGAGAAGGCGCTGGAGCAGTGCTCGCTGACCGTGCACGTCTCCACGAAGCTCAACCGCTCGCACGTGGTCCACGGCAAGACTGCGTTGATCCTGCCTGCCTTGGGACGCACGGAAAGCGACGTGCAGCACTCGGGTGAGCAGTTCGTCACCGTCGAGGACTCGATGTCGGTCGTGCACCGCTCCCGGGGCCGCCTGAAGCCCGCGTCGGACCAGCTGCTGTCCGAGGTCTCGATCGTCTGCCGGCTCGCCCGCAAGACGCTCGGCAAGTCGCACCCGGTGGCGTGGGAGACGTTCGAGAAGGACTACGACGTCATCCGCGAGCACATCGCCGGCGTCGTGCCCGGCTGCGCCGACTACAACACGCGCGTCCGTCAGCCCGACGGGTTCGTGCTGCCGCACCCGCCGCGCGACTCGCAGGAGTTCGCGACGGCCACCGGCAAGGCGAACTTCACGGCCAACGAGATGACGGTCATCGAGATCCCCGAGGGCAGGCTGCTGATGCAGACCCTGCGCAGCCACGACCAGTACAACACCACGATCTACGGCCTGGACGACCGCTACCGCGGCGTGAAGGACGGCCGTCGCGTGGTGTTCGTGAACCCCGAGGACGTCGCCGCGCTGGGCTTCTCCGACGGGCAGATGGTCAACATCATCTCGGAGTGGAAGGACGACCCGACGGGCGTCGTCGAACGCCGCGCCGAGTCGTTCCGGATCGTCTCCTACTCCACCGCGCGGGGGTGCGTGGCGACGTACTTCCCGGAGGCGAACCCGTTGGTGCCGCTGGACTCCAAGGCGGACATCTCGGGTACGCCGACCTCCAAGTCGGTGATCGTCCGGCTGGAAGCCGCGAGCTGACGCCGTCAGGCGTGCCGGACCCGGACGAAGAGCCCTAACCGGCGTCGTTCGGGTTCGGTCTTCTCGGCCTCCTCGTCCTTCTTCACGAGCCGGCGCGCGGCGGCGTCGGACTCGAACTCCTGCTGACGGAACTTCGCGATAGCAAACGCCTGATCGTGGGACAGCACAGCGGTTCTCCTTCGGTGGGATTCGTTGGCGGGATCAGTTATTCGGGCGCGACGGTGTGACTCAGGAAGAGCCGGACCGCCTTGGCCCCTTCCGGCCGCAACTCCGGGTTCAGGCGACGCTCGTCGTACTTGTCCAGGAGCGTCCGCAGTTCTTCCACGAGGGCAAGGGCTTCCTCGGCCGTGACGAACTTGACCGTGCCCTCGGTGCCGACCACCGGGCGCCACTCCTCCGGCAGGAGGTCGTACTGGCGCAGGCGGGTGCGCATGCGCTCGAACTCCTGGTCCAGGTAGGCCATCGACGCCGCCTCCGCCGCCATGGCCGCCTCGCCCTCCAGTCCCTCCGACGAGATGGACTGGCGCTTCGGGACGATCTTCCAGGGCTTCTGCCGGCCGGGCCCCTCGACCTCCTCAACGAAGCCGTACTTGGACAGCATGTTCAGGTGGTACGAGCAGCTCGCGACGCTCTCCCCCAACGCCGCCGAGCACTGGGTCGCCGTCTGCTGCCCCTCCTCCGTCAGGAGCTGGAGCAGCTTCCAGCGGAACGGGTGCGAGAGCGCCCGCAGCGCTTTGGGGTCGGTGATCGGAGCGTCCGTCATGCCACCAAGGTCTCACATCAAGGAACCTTTAGCAAGGAACCTTGATATATAAATCCTGATATGGGCGGGCCAAGATCGGCCACGATGGCCGCATGTCCTGGGGGAAGCAGTGGCTGCTGGGCGCGTTCGGCTCGCTGGTGGCCGTAACGCAAGCGCCTCGACACCGCACAGTGGGCGTGGGCGTTGCTGTTCCTCGCGCTGCACACGGTCGCGGCGCGGTGGATCTACTCGTTCGTGCCGTATGACGACTGGACGGACGCGCTGCTCGGCACACGGCTGTCGGAGGCGTTCTCGTGGCAGCACAACCACTTCGACCGGCTCGTGCACTTCTCGTACGGCGCGTGCCTGGCGGCGCTCCTGCGCTGTACGAACTGCTGGAGTGGGCGATCGCGATGACGCTCGCGCCCGGCATCGCCGAGGCCTACAACGGGCAGCAGGGCGACATGTGGGACGCCCACTCGGACATGGCACTGGCCGCGCTGGGCGCGTTGGTCACCAGTCTGGCGAGTTCCTCGCTACGGCGGTCACGAGCGGAAGCGACTCGATGACCGGCACGCGCAGCAGCTCGGCGGGCACATCAGGGTCGCGCACCGGCTCGATGAGCTCGCGCAGCAACGCCCCGACGACGTCGTCCGCGGACTGGTCGACCTCGTGGATCAGGTCGCGCAGCTGATCGGCGGCCTCGTTGAGGACGCGCGGCCGTTGCGGCTCCTCCAGCATCAACGCCGCCAGCCGCAGCACGCGACGGCAGGTGCGCAGCCGGAGGCTCCTGCTGGCGGACTCGCGCGTGCCCGCGAGGCCCAGGCGGCCGCGGGTGCGTTCGATCCACGGCTCGACCGTCTCGCGGCGCCAGATCGGGCCGGACGCGAGTTCCGCGTCCGGCTCCGGGATGCCGTGCGAGCGTCTTTTGCGCCACACAGCGACCAGTTGCCGACTGAGCCCCATGGCGTCGGCGATCTCGGCGATTCCGTAGAAGTCCCCCACGCCGCAGAGCGTAACCAGAGATGACGTGGGGTGTCATCAAAAATGTCTCAGAAGCGTTCGAGAACCGCGCGCGCCGCGTTGTGGCCGCCGATGCCGCTCACGCCGCCGCCGCGCCGGGAGCCCGCGCCGCAGACGAACACGTTGTCCACATCGGTCTCGACGCCCCACTGGCCGACCTGCTCGTCGGTCTCGGCGAACGGCCAGTCGAGCTCGCCGTGGAAGATGTTGCCGCCGGGCAGGCCGAGCTCCTCCTCCAGGTCGAGCGGGGTGCGGGCCTCGATGCACGGGTTTCCGTCCGGGTCGACCGCCAGGCAGTCCCGGATCGGCTCCACGAGGTGCGTGTCGAGCTGGTCGAGGTAGCGGCGCACGAGCTCGTCGCGCAACTCGTCGTTGCGGCCCTCGAAGAGCGACGCCGGCAGGTGCAGGCCGAACAGCGTCAGCGTCTCGTGGCCCGCGAGCGACGGCCCGAGGATCGACGGGTCGGTCAGCGAGTGGCAGTACATCTCCCCCGGCAGCACCGACGGCACCTGCCCGGCGGCGCTCTCCAGGTACGCGGTCTCCAGCTGGTCGTAGGACTCGTCGAGGTGGAACGTGCCGGCGAACGCGATCCGCGCGTCCACTCCCGACTTCAGCTCGGGCAGCCTCCGGAGCAGCATGTTGATCTTCAGCTGGCAGCCGGGGGCGTCGTGCACCTCCTTGCCCCGCAAGCGTCCCAGCACGGACGGCGCCACGTTGGAGAGCACGAACCGGGCCTCGACCGTGGTGTCGCCGTACGTCACGGACGCGGTCTTGCCGTCCGACTCGATCGACGTCACCTCGGCGCCGGTGACGATCTGCGCCCCGGCCTCGCGCGCGACCCGTTCCAGCTCGGCGGTCACCCCGCCCATGCCGCCGACCGGGACCTTCCACTCCCCCGTGCCGTTGCCGATCACGTGGTAGAGGAAGCACTTGTTGGCGCGCAACGAGTGCAGCGACGAGTGCGTGCCGATCAACGCGTCGGTGGCGACGACCCCGCGCACCAGGTTGTTGTCGAAGAGCTCCTGCAGGGTCGCGCCGATCGGCCGTTCGAAGACCTGGTCCCACACCCGGCCGCGGGTCACCGCGTCGACGTGCACGCGCAGATGTTCCCGTGACACCAACGGTTCCAGCAGAGTCGGCGCCAGGGCTTCCGCCATCAGCTCCAGGTCGACGTACCAGCGCTGCCACCGCTCCCAGTCGTCCAGCGACCCGCACACCGCGCGGAACGACTGCTCGGTCGCGTCGCCGGGGGTGCGTTCGACGAGCAGCCCGCCCTGGCCGTTCGGCGTGTAGGACGAGGCGGCGCGCGACCTCAGCGCGAGGTTCAGGCCCAGGTCCGACACGATGCGGTCGGGCAGCAGCGAGACGAGGTACGAGAAGCGCGAGAGGCGGGCGTCGACGCCCTCCCACGGTGAGGCGCTCACCGCGGCCCCGCCGACGTGCGGCAGCTTCTCCAGCACCCTGACCGACTTCCCCGCCCTGGCGAGGTACGCGGCCGCCACCAGCCCGTTGTGGCCGCCTCCCACGATCACGACGTCGTCCATGCCCCGGAATCCCTCCCACGTAGCCTGGTCGGTGGGGAACATAGCGGTCCGAAGGAGATGTGCACATGGGCCGAGTGACGGTGCGCCGAGCGGTCGAACGGGTGTCGCCGAGCGGTCGTCGGCGCAGAGTCGACGCGCTCGCCGCCGAGGAGCCGCTGGAGCTGAGGGTCAACGGCAAGGCGTTGGCCGTCACGATGCGCACGCCCGGTCAGGACGTGGAGCTCGCGCACGGCTTCCTGCTCAGCGAGGGCGTGATCGGGTCGTCGGCCGACATCTCGATCGCCCGGTTCTGCGAGGGCACCGGGCCGGACGGGCTGAACACCTACAACGTGCTGGACATCGCGCTGGCCGAGGGCGTGCCGCCGCCGGACACCGGGGTGGAGCGGAACTTCTACACCACGTCGTCGTGCGGGGTATGCGGCAAGGGCGCGCTGGACGCGGTCAAGCTCAAGACCCGCTACTCACCCGCGTTCGACGAGGTGCGGGTCACCCCGGAGCTGCTCACGACGTTCCCGGACGCGTTGCGGGAACGACAGAAGGTCTTCGAGAGCACCGGTGGGCTGCACGCGGCCGGGTTGTTCGTGGACGGCGAGCTGCTGGTCGTGCGCGAGGACGTGGGCCGGCACAACGCGGTCGACAAGGTGCTGGGCTGGGCGGTGCTGCAGAACCTCGTGCCGTTGCGCGGCGCGGTGCTGATGGTGTCCGGGCGGGCGTCGTTCGAGCTGGTGCAGAAGGCCGCGATGTCCGGGATCCCGGTTCTCGCGGCGGTGTCGGCGCCGTCGTCGCTCGCGGTGGAGCTGGCCGAGGAGCAGGGCATGACGCTCGTCGGGTTCCTGCGCGGCGACTCCATGAACGTCTACACCGGTGGGGAGCGCGTGGTTGAGACCGCTTGACGGGGTCGTGGTGGTGAGCCTGGAGCAGGCCGTCGCGGTGCCGTACGCGACCCGGCTGCTCGCCGATCTGGGCGCGCGGGTCATCAAGATCGAACGGCCCGGTGTGGGCGACTTCGCCCGCCACTACGACTCGTCGTGCGGCGAGGTGTCGTCGTACTTCGCGTGGACGAACGTCGGCAAGGAGTCGGTGTCGCTGGACATCACCCACCCCGACGGCCGGGAGGTGTTGGAACGGCTGGTGGCGCGCGCCGACGTGCTGCTGTGCAACCTGTCGCCGCGGGTGTGGTCGCGGCTGGCGCTGGACCTGCCGGCGTCGTTGATCGTCGGCGAGCTGTCCGGCTACGGCTGGGACGGGCCCTATGCGGACCGCAAGGCGTTCGACGCGCTGGTGCAGTCCGAGGCGGGGCTGGTGGCGCTGACGGGCGAGGGTGACGTGATGGCGCGGGCCGGCATCTCGGTGGCGGACATCGCGGCGGGCGTGCAGCTGCAGTCTGCGGTGCTGGCGGCGTTGCTGCAGCGCGGCCGGACGGGTGAAGGGGCGCGGCTGCGGCTGTCACTCTTCGCGGCGATGGCCGAGTGGATGCACCAGCCGATGCTCTACGCCGCCGGAACGGGCGCGCCGGCCCCTCGTTCGGGCGCGCACCACCCGAGCATCGCGCCGTACGGACCGGTGGCGTGCGCGGACGGGTCGGTGCACCTGGCCGTGCAGAACGACGGGCAGTGGCAGCGGTTGTGCGGGCTGATCGGGCTGGGCGCGGAGGAGAGGTTCGCCACAGTCGAGTCCCGGGTGGAGCACCGCTCTGAGCTCCAGAAACTGCTGGAAACGGCCTTTTCGGGCCTCACCTCGGCCGAGTTGCTGACCGCGCTGGACGGGGTGGACGTGCCGTGCGCGCTGACCCGGCCAGTCACCGACCTGGCCACTCACCCACAGCTCGACACGTGGGTTGACGTGCGGGTTCCCGGCGGAACGGCCCGGATGCTGGCGCCGCCCGTGGCCGGGTTCGAGTGGTCAGCGGGTGCGGTGCCCGACCTCGGCGAGCACAATGACGCCGTGCTGACCTGGTTGGGCTATTCGAGTGAGGAACTGTCCTCGTTACGTGTGCGTTCCGTCCTCTGAGTAGGAAACGAGGAACGGCGCCCACGCGATGAGGTGAGCATGGGGGAACCGAGGTACAGCCGCCGCACCCTCCTGGCGGCGATCGGCGTGGTCATCGCGACTGCCACCGGCATCGCGACGTACGTGTCGACTTCGAACGCCGTCGAGCAGCAGATCGCGACGGCGGACAAGGTGCGTGCCACGTCCGCCGCGAAACCGGTGATCCGCTTCGAGCGCGTGTACTCGGCCTCCCGCCACCGCGAGGTCACCCTCGCCTTCTACCTGCCGTCCGGCGTGAACCCGCGCGGCCTGCCGATGTCGATCCTGCTGCACGGCCTGAACGGCGACGCCCGACACGCGGCGATCGGCGGCCTGCCCGACGTGCTGGCCGCGGCCGTCGCCAAGGGCAAGGTGCCCGCGTTCGGCTTCGTCGCGGTCGACGGCGGCAACAACTACTGGCACGAGAACGTCCCGGGCGACGACCCGATGGCGATGCTGCTCGACGAGATCCCCCGCTGGCTCAAGGAACGCGGCTACGGCGAACCGTTCGCGGTGACGGGCGTGTCGATGGGCGGCTTCGGCTCGTTGCTCTACGCGCGCCGCCGTGCCGAACGGGGCGACCCGATCGCGGCCGCCGCGGCCATCTCCCCCGGCCTGATCACGACGTGGCCGGAGATGGCGAAGCGCAGGGCGTTCAAGAACGAAGGCGAGTGGGCGTCGCTCGACCCGTTGCGGCACCTGCGGGCGACCGGCTCGACGGCGGTCGGCGTGTGGATCGGCGACCGCGACAAGTTCATCGAGGGCACCCGCCGCTACATCCACGACGCGCGCCCGGTCATCGGCACCGTGAAGGGCGGCGGGCACGACGACGGGCTGTACCGCAAGGTCACGCCCGACGTCGTCCAGTTCCTCGCCAAGTACGCGAAGCGCGCCGTCTAGACCCTGACGGCCGCCCGTCCCCAGTGCAGGTACTTCACCCGGTCCTGCTCGTCCCGTCCACACAGGACGAGCACGGGGTGGTAGCCCTCTTCTTCGTGCACACCGATCAGCGCGTCGTCGCGCAGGCCGGTGTACTCGTGCTCGTCGTCGTCGACCAGGGCTTCCCAGATCTCGTCGAGGGGCACGAACCGCAACCGCACCCGGCCGCCGTCGCCCTCGCTCACGTGCGCCTCCAGCCCGGCCGACCGGTAGACGCCGACGACCTTCTCGACGTCGATCGGCACCGGCACGAGCGGCGGCGTGGGCAGGCTCTTCGGCGTCACGTTCACGAGGTCGCCCAGCACCTTCGCCTGCACCGCCCTGACCAACGGCAGGCTCCTACCGCCGTTGGTGAGAACTGCGACGGCCAGCCCGGCCTCCGGAAGCACCCGCAGCGAGGCCTCGAACCCGAGCGTCGATCCCGTGTGCCCCATGCCTTTGCGGCCGCCGGGATAGTTCTGCAGCACCCAGCCGAGCCCCTGGTCGCCGCCGAGCCCGAAGTTCGGCAGCGCGAACTGCACCTCGCGCATCGCCGCGAACTCGTCCGACTCGACGTGCGGCCGCGCGAACTCCACCAGGTCGCGCGCACTCATGGCGAGCACCGTCCCGGCCGGAGCCGCCGCCTCGGTCAGGTACTTCTCGGCAGGCTTGCGGTCGTCGCCCAGATGCCCGGTGGCGACGGTCTGGTCCGCGTACTCGGCGAACGTCGTGGCCGTGGTCCCGAAGTCGCGGTCCGCGATGACGTCCTCTTTGATGGCGGCGTGAAAGGGCTTGCCGCGCAACACTTCCACGATCCTGCCCAGCACCACGAACCCGCTGTTGCAGTACGTGTAGAGCTCGCCGGGCGCGACGACCTGCTCAGCATCCGCCATCAGCTCGACGTACTTCTCGACCTTGTCGTCCCCACTGCCGGTGTCGAACCAGAGGTCGCCGTCGAACCCGCCGGTGTGCGTCAGCAGGTGCCTCGGCGTGATTCTGGCCGCGGCTTGTTCGTCGGCGAGCTTGAACGTCGGCAGCACGTCGCGCACCGGGCGGTCGAGGTCGAGCAGGCCCTCGTTCACCAGCTGCTGGATCAGCGTCGCGGTCCAGATCTTGGTGATCGACCCGATCTGAAAGACTGAGGTCGCTGTCACCTTCTCGTTGGTGACGTTGTTGAGCACGCCTGCCGCTACGTCTTCGACTTCACCGTTGTGCAGGACGGCTACCTGCGCCCCGACTATGCCGTGCTCGGCGATCAGGGCGTCCAGGTCGATCAGGTTGGTCTTGGTCACGCATCCCCCAGGATGTTGTGGCTAGCGAGGTGAGAGCGGCACCGTCCTCGACCGCACCCACTTGAGGACCGCGGGCCACTCGCCGTAGCCCGCGTCGATGTTGATGTGGCCGGCGCCCGGCAGCACGTCCAGCTCGATCTTCAGCGACTCCGCCAGCTGTTTCGCCTCGGCCATGGAGCAGTGCGGGTCGCCCTCGCCGGCGATCAGGCGGGTGTCGGTGGCGGCTCGGCGCAGGTTGGCCGGGTCCAGCGGGGCCGGGAAGAACGACTTGATGGCCGGCTCCGGGTGGTCCAGCTGGGGCGGCGCCACCAGGAGGACCCGGTCCACGTGGGCGATGTTCTCGCGCGCTGCGTGGTGGAGCCAGAGGTAGCAGCCCAGGGAGTGGGCCACGACCACTCGTTCCCGTTCTTTGGGGAGGGCTTCGAGGTGGGTGTCCAGTTCGGTCAGCCAGGTGTCCCGGTCTGGGGCTTCCGGGCTGCTGAAGTGGGGCATGTCGGCCAGGCCGCCGTGTTCGGAGACGGTCTGGGCCAGCCAGCGCTGCCAGTGGCCCGGGCCGGAGCCGGTGTAGCCGTGGAGCAGGAGGACGTGGGGCAGCGACATGTCTTTCAGACTAGTCACTTGGGTACGTCGGTTGCGTTCTGTTGGTTGGGCTGCGGTTGCGAGAGTTGGTTGCGCGGGTCTCGACGAAAGATCTGGGGTGTGCGATTGGGGCTTGACCTTGAGCCTCTGGCGGGATGCATTCGCGGCCTTCAAAAGCCGGGGTTGAAAGCGCCCCGGCCGGACCGAACAGGTTGGCATCCCGCCCCCTCAAGGTAAAGCCCCAATCGCCTTGAGCGGTGGAACCGGCTCTGTGGCGGGCATCAGCCCGTTCGGGCTCGCCTGCGGCATCGCGTGCCAGGCCTCGTAGGTGGTTGGCCTTGCGTCGACGGCTATCCGGTTGGCACCGCGCGCCGGGCCTGCGTGCGTGGTCGGCCTGCGTTGACGACTGCGGTTGGCACCGCCCAGCAACCCGCAGGCCTCCTCCCCCGTTCCCCTCTGCCGCTCAGCCCTGCTCCTCCTCCCCTCCGCCCTAGTTCTTCCGCAGCCCTGCCGCCCTGGCCCACCGCCAGCCCTCCTCCTCAGCCCTGCCGCCCTGGCTCACCGCCAGCCCTCCCCCTCAGCCCTGCCGTCGGCCGCCCACCCCGCGCGTTTCTTGTGCCCGACTGTCGTCCCCCGGAATCGGCCCGTCCGGCCTCCCTGCATGCCAAAGGGGCGCCGGTGGTGTCCACCGGCGCCCCTTTGGCTGTGCTTGCTTGCTGCTTGCTGAACCCCTAGGCCGACTTCTCGCGGCGCTCGCGGCGCGAGGGCTGCCGGGCCACGATGGTCGGGTTCACGTTCTCCTTCACCGTCTGCTCGGTGATGACGACCTTGGCGACGTCCGTGCGGCTCGGGATGTCGTACATCACCGGGAGCAGGACCTCTTCCATGATCGCGCGCAGGCCTCGGGCACCTGTGCCTCGCAGGATCGCCTGGTCGGCGACTGCCTCCAGGGCGGTCTTGGTGAACTCGAGTTCCACGCCGTCCATCTCGAACAGCTTCTGGTACTGCTTCACCAGGGCGTTCTTCGGCTCGGTGAGGATCATGACCAGGGACGGCTTGTCGAGGTTCGTGACGGAGGCGACCATCGGCAGACGCCCGATGAACTCGGGGATCAGGCCGAACTTGATCAGGTCCTCCGGCATGGAGTCGGCGAAGTAGTCCGCCGCGTCCGTCTCGGCCTTGGAGCGGACCTCGGCGCCGAAGCCCAGGCCTCGCTTGCCCACCCGGTCCTGGATGATCTTCTCCAGGCCCGCGAAGGCGCCTGCCACGATGAACAGGACGTTCGTCGTGTCGATCTGGATGAACTCCTGGTGCGGGTGCTTGCGGCCGCCCTGCGGGGGCACCGAGGCGGTGGTGCCTTCCAGGATCTTCAGGAGTGCCTGTTGCACGCCCTCGCCGGAGACGTCGCGCGTGATCGACGGGTTTTCACTCTTTCGAGCGATCTTGTCGACCTCGTCGATGTAGATGATGCCCGTCTCGGCGCGCTTCACGTCGTAGTCGGCGGCCTGGATGAGCTTCAGGAGGATGTTCTCGACGTCCTCGCCTACGTACCCGGCCTCCGTCAGCGCCGTCGCGTCGGCGATGGCGAACGGCACGTTCAGCATCTTCGCGAGCGTCTGCGCGAGGTAGGTCTTGCCGCACCCCGTCGGGCCGAGCATGAGGATGTTCGACTTCGCCAGCTCGACACCGTCGTCACGACCCTCGCGCCCGCGGTCGCCCGCCTGGATGCGCTTGTAGTGGTTGTAGACGGCGACGGAGAGGGTGCGCTTGGCATCACTCTGGCCGATGACGTACTGGTCGAGGAACTCGTGGATCTCGGCGGGCTTCGGCAGCTCGTCGAGCTTCACGTCGCCGGCTTCCGCCAGCTCCTCCTCGATGATCTCGTTGCAGAGATCGATGCACTCATCGCAGATGTAGACGCCGGGGCCGGCGATGAGTTTCTTCACCTGCTTCTGGCTCTTTCCGCAGAAAGAGCACTTCAGCAAGTCGCCGCCGTCACCGATACGCGCCATGACCGCTGACCTATGTCCCCTCCGGCGCACACCTGCTGTAGTGCGCCTGCTGACTTGCTGTGGCAGTCCCACTGGCTGTGGGTGCTGAGCCCGTTCTCCTGACGGTACCTGGCCGACCCCGTTTCCGGGGAGGACCAGCGTCCCCCCGACGCGTCGATCAGGCCTGTTGACCGTCACATCGGCGTGTCGGATGGGTGCGCGATGGCCGGTGGCTGGGGATTCCCAGCCACCGGGACCCGGGGTCTGGGTTGTCCCCAGATGGCACCGGGCGGCGGAGAGGCGAGCGCTCTGTGCGAGCACACCCCACCCCGCCGAACCGCACTCAGGACTTGGCGGAAAGCTTGCGGTAGGGCAGCACCGAGTCGACGATGCCGTACTCCCTGGCCTCTTCGGCCGTCAGGATGCGGTCGCGCTCGATGCTCTCGCGAACCTCCTCCGCCGTCCGGTTGGTGTGCCGCGCGAGGGTGGTCTCCATCAGGCGGCGCACGCGCTGGATCTCGTTCGACTGGATCTCCAGGTCGGACACCTGACCGTACGCGCCCTCCATGGAGGGCTGGTGGATCAGGATTCGCGCGTTCGGCAGCGCGTGGCGCTTGCCGGGGGTGCCGGCGGCCAGCAGCACCGCGGCGGCCGAGGCGGCCTGACCGAGGCAGTACGTCTGGATGTCCGGGCGGACGAACTGCATCGTGTCGTAGATGGCCATCAGCGAGGTGAACGAGCCACCCGGCGAGTTGATGTACATCAGGATGTCGCGGTCCGGGTCCTCGGACTCGAGGACCAGCAGCTGCGCCATGACGTCGTTGGCCGAAGCGTCGTCAACCTGCACGCCGAGGAAGATGATGCGCTCCTCGAACAGCTTGTTGTACGGGTTCGACTCCTTCATGCCGTAGCTCGTGCGCTCGACGAACGAAGGCAGCACGTACCGCGACTGAGGGGTGTGGAACTGGCTCACTTCGAGATCTCCTCAGCTGCTAGTTGCTCGAGCCGACCGGCTGCGCGCGGGTGACGACCTTGTCGACGAAGCCGTACTCCAGCGCTTCCTGCGCCGTGAACCAGCGGTCGCGGTCGGAGTCGCGGGTGATGGTCTCCACCGACTGCCCGGTGTGCTCCGCGATCAGCTCGGCCATCTCGCGCTTCGTGCGCGTCAGCATGTCCGCCTGGATCGCGATGTCCGCGGCAGTACCTCCGACACCGGCCGACGGCTGGTGCATGAGGATGCGCGCGTGCGGGAGCGCGTGGCGCTTGCCGGGCGCGCCCGCGGAGAGCAGGAACTGCCCCATCGAGGCCGCGAGGCCCATCGCGTACGTGGCCACGTCCGGCTGGATCAGCTGCATCGTGTCGAAGATGGCCATGCCCGCCGTGACGGAGCCACCCGGCGAGTTGATGTAGAGCGTGATGTCCTTCTCGGGGTCCTCAGCGGCGAGAAGCAGCAGCTGAGCGGTGATCTGGTTGGCGATGCCCTCTTCGACCTGCGATCCCAGGACGATGATCCGCTCGCGGAGCAGCCGCTCGTACACCGAGTCGTTGAGGTTCATCCCGGCGGTGGCCGACCGCAATTCGGGGGTCGGGAAGGAGTGCTGCGTCACGTCTGCCTGCCTAACTCCAGGTGGAACGAATCTGGAAGCGAAAACTCTCTGCGATCGACCTTAACGAAGGCGGGCGGCGTCAGATGCCCGACACCGCCCGCGTTCGCTATGAGCTTTACTCCTGGCCGTCCTCATCGGACTTGGTCTCGCCGAAGAGCTCGTCGAGGTCGAGCTTGGTGCCGCTGGTGTCGGACACCTCAGCCTGGCGCACGACGCTCGCGAGCGCCTTGCCCCGGCGGACGTCGGCGAAGATCGCGCCGAGCTGGCCGGACTGCTGCGCGCGCTTGACGTACTCGTCCGGGCTGATGCCGAAGCGCTGGGCCTGGTAGATGATCCGCTCGGTCAGCTCGCCGTCGGACACCGTGACCTGCTCGGCGTCGGCGATCGAGTCGAGCACGAGCTGCGTCTTCACGGCCTGCTCGGCGGCGGTGCGGAGCTCGGTGTCGAACTCCTCCTCCGTCTGGCCCTGCTCGGTCAGCCACGCGGCGAACTTCGCGTCGTCGTGGTCGAAGGCGTGCACGGCGTCGTGCTTCCGCGCGTCGATCTCGCCCTGGACGATGCCCTCGGGCAGCGGGACCTCGGTGGTCTCCAGCAGCGCCTCGAGGACCTTGTCGCGGGCCTGGACGCCCTGCTGCATCTTCTTGACGCGGCCGAGGCGGGTCTGCAGGTCGGCCTTGAGCTCCTCCAGCGTGTCGAACTCGCTGGCGAGCTGCGCGAACTCGTCGTCGAGCTCGGGCAGCTGACGCTCCTTGACCGAGCTCAGCACGACGGTGACCTCGGCCTCGCGGCCCTCGTGCTCACCGGCGACGAGCGTGGTGGTGAAGGTCTTGGACTCGCCCTCGGACGCGCCGACGAGCGCGTCGTCGATGCCCTCGACGAGCTGGCCGGAGCCGACCTCGTAGGACAGGCCGCTGGTGCGCGCCTCCTCGACCTCGGCGCCGTCGACGGTGGCCGACAGGTCGACGATGACGAAGTCGCCGGTCTCGACCGGGCGGGTGACGCCGGTCAGCGTGCCGAAGCGGGCGCGCAGCTCGTCGAGCTGGGTGGCCACGTCCTCGTCGGTGACCTCCTGCTCGTCAACGGTCACGGCGAGCTCGCCGAACGCCGGCACGGTGATCTCGGGGCGGACGTCGACCTCGGCGGTGAACTCGAGCGTCTGACCGTCCTCGATCTTCGTGACCTCGAAGTCCGGACGGCCGAGCGTGCGCACCTCGCCGGCGTTGACCGCCTCCAGGTACTTGGCCGGGATGGCCTCCTGGATGACCTCGTCCAGCACCGGGGCGCGGCCGATGCGGTTCTCCAGGACCTTCGCGGGGGCCTTGCCCGGACGGAAACCGGGGATGCGGACCTGCTTCGCGAGCTTCCGGTACGCCTGGTCGAAGTTCGACTTGAGCTCGTCGAACGGCACCTCGACGTTGATCCGGACCCTCGTCGGGCTCAGGTGCTCGACGGTGCTCTTCAACGTGGACTCCTCGATACGAACAAGAACGTGCAAGACAGCCGGTACCGCCACTCGGGACGCCCGGATTCCCAGCGAGTCTAGGCGAGACCCGCGCTGTGACCGCCGCCACCCCGCTTTGGGCCTTCGACAAGGCGATCCTGGGGGACGCGCACGTCCAGAACTTCTTCGAGCATGCTCGCCCCTCTCCGCCCGGTCCGCGTGATCGGCACGTCAGCGCGGCGTCAGCGCACCCCGGTTGAGTTCCCGGCGGCGGGACCCGACCCGCCAACCGACGAACCTGGGGGATCACGATGGCGCACAAGCGTTCCAGAGCTCTGGCCGCGACGGCCGCGACCGCAGTGCTGCTCGGCCTGACGACCTCGGCGGGCGCCCAGGCGGCCGACCCGCAGCAGCCGGCCGCCGCGCCCATCGCCGCGACCGCGGCCCGTCAGGCGGCGGCCGCCGCACGTCAGCCGCCTGCTGCGGGCCCGCGGGAGGCGACCGCCGTCGGCTACAGCTACGCCGGCGGGCAGGAGTCGGTCACGATCGAGAACCAGAACTGGGTGGTGCCGTCGCACGAGTCGGGCCGCACGCCCGCGCACCCCGGCTGGTCCGTCCACCTGTCCGACGAGAAGCTGGGCGCGGGCCTGCCCCGGCAGGACTTCGCGGCCAGGGCCGGGGTCGACGGCGACAACGTCCTCGCGAGCGCCGGTGGCTTCCTCTCGATCATCGACCAGAACCAGTTCGACGTCCCGTTCCTCGTGGTGAAGCTCCCGAAGCGGAGCGTGAACTGCGGTGAGTTCGTCGACGTCCCGCTGGACGGCCCGCGCGTCTTCGTGCGCAAGCTGGACGGCGAGCTCTACGAGGCGGATCGGAACACCGTCGCCCGCGCCGAGAGCGTCACGCCCGCCACGTCCGCGACCGACACGACCAAGTCCGACATCTCGGTGGAGGTGAAGCCGGTGTCCACCGCCGCTCAGCTCACCGCTCACGCGCCGTTCCAGAAGTACGCGGGCCGCACCTTCGTCCGCCAGAGCGGTCACGAGATCACGCTGAAGATCCACGGGCAGTCCGGCACGACCGAGATCAAGGTCCTGGCAGGCGCGGTCGCCGTCTCCTGCTGACACCGCCCTCAGAAGCGCCGTCCCGCACTCCCGGGGCGGCGTTTTTTGTTCGTCTTGCGAACCACATAACTGAAACGAGTCGCCCCGCTACGGCCCGTCAAAACGCTCTCCACGATTTCACTCTTTCGGCCGAAACAGCCTTTCGCGACCGATCAAGATGACTCCATAAGCACCAATCGTCCCTGCTCAGCGGGCAGGTAGCGTTACTGCTCCCGCACCATCCGTAACAGGACCACGGGAACGAACGAGAAAAAGTCGTCGCACCGTTTTACCCCGAGGATCCGCCTGATGGAGACACGCCAGCTTCTCGCGTTCACGACCGTGGTTCAGACAGGGAGCTTCACCAAGGCCGCTGCCACGCTCAACTGCTCGCAGCCGACCATCACCACCCGCATCAAGGCGCTCGAGGAGGCCCTCGGGGTCGTCCTTTTCCGGCGCCTCCCCCGAGGTATCCAGATGACGTCCGCAGGCGTGGAACTACTCCCGTTCGCGCGAAACATCATCAACCTCACCGAAAAGGCTCGAAAAGCCATCACGATGAACGGCGAGCCGCACGGCAAACTCGTCATCGGTTCCGCACAGAGCCTGACCGACTACCGTCTGCTACCGCTCATCGAATACATGTGCTGGCGCTACCCGTCGGTCCAACTCTCGTTGCACTCGCGCAACGCGTTGAACAACCTGAACTCGGTCCGGGACGGCCAGCTGGACTGCGCCTTCTTCATCGGCGCCATCGAACCCCGCGAGGGCCTCGAGACGACGGTGCTCTGCCCGGAGCCGCTCGTGATGGTCGCGGGCCCGAACCACATGCTCACCCAGCGCCAGTCGCTGGCCGAGGACGACCTCACGAGCAGCACCCTGATCAGGGCCGAGAACGGCGCCAGCTACCACGAGCTCTTCGAGCACTCCCTCGGCTACGACGACACGAGGGCCCCGGTGCTCGAACTCGACTCGGTGGACGCCGCCAAGAGAGCGGTGGCCTCAGGCCTGGGCATCGCCCTGATGCCGGAGGTGACCGTGTCCGCCGAACTGTCCGACGGCAGGTTGGTCCGCTTGCCCTGGTCCCCGACGTTCCGCGTGTACACGCAGTTCGGCTGGCGCCAGGACAACTCGACGAACCCGGCTGTGACGGCTCTCGTGTCGGCCGCGGCGCAGGTGGTGAGCGACCAGGTCGCGTCCCTGACCTGACGACGACGCCTCCCCCACGCGAAGCCGGAGGCGAGCCCGGACGACCGCGCGCATCGTCGAAGCGGTGCGGTGACGTGCGGTGCCAACTCAGCCACGCACGCTGGAGATCGGGGCTTGACTTTGGGTGCGAGGTGCTACCCCTCACGGATCGGCCGGGCGCTTTTCAGCCCGGCCTTTTCCGGCCGACCAGCACCTCGCAAGGGCCCCGAAGTCAAGCCCCGATCTCTATCGACGCGCCAGCGGCGATGACTCGACCACGCTCGTCTCAAGTCTTTGCGCCCAAGGCGACCCCAGACCTACGGACCCGGCGCCACCCCGGAGCTCCCTCGCACCACCAGCTCCGGCAGCACGTCCTCGACGTCGGTCGGCAACGCACCTTCGATGACCGCGGTCAGGGCCCGGGCCGCCCGAGCCCCGAACGCGAACGTGTCCCGCGACAACGCCGTCAGCCGCCCGTGCTGGCACAGCACCGAGTCGTCCCAGGCGATGATCGACAGCTCCGCGGGCACCGCGACCCCGAGCGACGCGGCCACCTCCGCCCCGGCCACCGCCATCACGTCGTTGTCGTAGACGATCGCGGTCGGCGGCGCAGCGGACTCCAGCAGCGCACGGGTGGCAACCGCCCCGGACTCGGCGGTGTAGTCCCCCGGCACCACCACACCGTCCACAACGGACGAAGCGAACGCGGCGTCGCGCCGGACCGTGTGCAGCAACGACGACAGCCCGGCGACCCGGGCGATCCGCCGGTGCCCCAACGACTTCAGGTGCTCCACCACCGAGGTCATGGCCGCGTAGTCGTCGGCCCACACGGAAGCCAGCGAGCCGTGGTGCCCGGCACCACCCACGACGACGGCCGGCAGCCCGAGCGAGGACATCAGCTCCACGCGCGGATCCGCGACCAGGAGATCCACCAGGAAGACCCCGTCGACCCGGTGCTCGGCCCACCACCGCTGGTACAGCGCGATCTCCTCCTCGCGGGAGGCGACCACCTGCAGCAGCAGGGCGCACGACATCTCCGACTGCATGCCGGCGATCAGCTGGAAGAAGAAGGCCTCGTCGCCCAGCGCGCGTGGCGGGCGGGCCAGCACCAGCCCGACCGCGTCGGCCGAGGCGGAGGACAGGGCCCGCGCCGTGACGGACGGGCGGTAGCCCAGTGAGGACGCCACCTCCAGCACGCGGGCGCGGGTCGACTCCGAGACGCCCGCGCGGCCGTTCAGCGCCAGCGAGACGGCGCCCTTGGAGACGCCCGCCGCGGCGGCGATGTCCTTGATGGTCGGCCTCTTCACAGCACGGCACCCTGTCCGGAACGAGACAACAAGACGTTCGGAGGCTAGCCGGAGATAAACCGGTTTAGCTAGGGTCCGCGACCAAGGAGGTGGGTGTCAATGAAGAGGCGCACGTTCCTCGCGGGCCTGGCGGCGGTGCCCGTGGCGGGATGCGGTCTGTCCGGCACGTCCAGCACCAACACGGCCACGAACGGGCAGGTCACGGGCGAGATCACGTTCCAGACCTGGTCTCTCAAACCCAAGTACACCGACTACGTCAACGGTGTCATCGACGCGTTCCAGAAGCAGCACCAGGGCACGACCGTGAAGTGGGTCGACCAGCCCGCGGACGGGTACCTGCAGAAGGTCATGGCGGACGCGAGCGCGGGGAGTCTTCCCGACGTCATCAACGTGCCACCGGACCTCAGCTTCCCGCTCGCCAAGGCCGGACAGCTGGTGGACCTGAACGAGAGCCTCAAGGACGCCAAACCCGAGTACCTCGACAACGCCTGGCAGGCGTTCGAGATCCCCGGCAAGGGCGGCTGCTACGGCTTCCCCTGGTACCTCAACACCGGCCCGATCTTCTACAACAAGGCCCTCTTCACGCAGGCGGGCCTGGACCCCGAGAAGCCCCCGAAGGACTTCAGGGAGCTGGAGACCACGGCGCTCAAGCTCGCCGAGAAGAAGGTCGCGATCCTCGGCCAGACCCCGAGCATCGCCGACTTCGGCCTCTACGGCGTGAAGCTCTTCGACAGCGACAAGTTCACCTTCAACGAGCCCAAGGGCGTCGAGTTCGTCGAGTTCTACAAGCGGATGTACGACGCGGGCGCGCTCATCCCCGAGGCGCTCACGCAGAACTACACCGGCGCCGGCGCCAAGTTCATGGCGCAGCAGACGGCGATGAACCCCGGCAGCGCGTACGACCTCGGCAAGTTCAAGACCGACGCGCCCAGCCTCTACGCGAACGTCGGCATCACCACGCCCATCACGAACACGGGCAGCGCCAACATGTTCCTGCACGGCATGAGCGTGCCGAAGAGCAGCAAGAACCAGGCGACGGCGCTGGCGTTCGGCCGGTTCGCCACCAACGCCGAGAACCAGGTGAAGTTCGCCAAGCTCGCCTCGATCTTCCCGAGCACCTCCAAAGGCGGCGACGACCCGTACTTCACCACCGAGGACGGCACGGACGAGGCACGGGTCCGGGTCGCCGCGGCCAAGCAGCTCAAGACCGCGGTGAACTACACGCCCGTCCAGTTCAGCGACCAGATGCGCGAGGCACTGCTGCAGCAGCTGGCCGACGCCATGCTCGGCAAGAAGTCGCCGAAGCAGGCGCTGGACGACGCCGTCGCCGAGTGCAACCGGCTCCTGAAGTAGGCGCCATGACCCACCGCCCGTACACACCGTGGCTGTTCCTGGCCCCAGGACTGGTCGTCTGCGGCCTGTTCGTCATCTTCCCGTTCCTCAACATGATCGTGCTCGCGTTCACCGACGCGAGCGCGCTGGGCGGCGGCCAGTTCACCGGTGCGGACAACTTCGTGCGGATGGTCCAGGACCCCAAGTTCTGGGCCGCGGCACGCAACAGCGCTCTCTACATGGCGGGCGTCGTCCCGCCGCTGGTGCTGTTGCCGCTGCTGATCGCGATGCTGGTGCAGAAGATGGTGCCGGGCATCGGGATCTTCCGGACGGCGTTCTTCACGCCGGTGATCGCGTCCACGGTCGTGGTCGGGCTCATCTGGACGTGGCTGCTCGACAGCCGCGGCCTGGTGAACAGCGTGGTGGAAGCGTTGGGCGGCAGCAGGATCGGGTTCCTGACGGACTCGACGCTGCTGCTGATCAGCTCGATGGTGGTGACGGTCTGGCGCGGCCTGGGCTACTACATGGTCATCTACCTGGCCGCGCTGGCCAACGTGCCGAAGGACCTGCACGAGGCCGCGATGGTCGACGGCGCGGGACCGGTCAGGAGGTTCTGGTCGGTCACCGTGCCCAGCCTGCGGCCCACGATGGTGCTGGTCGCGGCGCTGAGCGCGGTCAACGGGTTCCGCGTGTTCTCCGAGATCTACCTGCTGTCGGGCGGCACCGGCGGGCCGGGCGGGGCGAGCACCACGCTGGTGATGCTCATCCAGTCGGTCGGCCGCGGCCTCACCGGCGAGGTCGGGTACGCCTCCGCGCTCAGCGTCGTGCTGTTCGTGATCCTGCTGGGCCTGCTGCTGATCACCCTGAAGCTCAACCGCAGGGAGGATCAACTGTGAAGCGCGCCCACGTCTTCCTGGCACTGCGCTACGCCGGGCTGCTCGCCGTCCTCGCGATCAGCATCGGCCCGTTCCTGTGGCAGTTCGCCACGAGCATCAAGGGTCCGGACGAGGACGTGTTCGTGCCCGACTTCATCCCCGACGACCCGACGTTCGCCAACTACGCCGCCGTGGCGGACGTGGTGCCGGTGTGGAACTTCGCGCTCAACTCGCTGGCGGTCGCGAGCGTCAACGTCGTCACGAACTGCCTGGGCGCGGCCATGGCCGGCTACGCCCTGGCCCGCCTCAGGTTCCGCGGCCGCCGGTTCGCCGCGGTGGTCTTCGCGAGCAGCATCCTGGTGCCGTTCGAGGCGATCATGATCTCGCTGTTCCTGGTGATGCGCGGGTTCGGCCTCACCAACACGCTCACCGGCGTCGTGCTGCCCGGCGCGATCGCCGCGCTCAACGTCCTGTTGCTGCGCAACGCGTTCCTCGCACTCCCCGCCGAAGTCGAGGAGGCCGCGATCATCGACGGCGCCAACGCGTGGCAGCGCTTCACCCGCCTCGCGCTGCCGTCGGTCAAGGGCACGCTGGTCGTGGTGGCGCTGTTCTCGTTCATGTTCAGCTGGGACGACTTCCTGTGGCCGCTCATCGTGCTGAGCGACCAGGAGAAGTACACGCTCACCATCGGCCTGGCGTACCTCCAGGGCACGTTCGTGCAGAACCAGCGGCTGGTGGCGGCGGGCACGATCATCGCCGTCGTCCCGCTCATCCTGCTGTTCCTGTTGCTGCAGAAGCACTTCTTCCGCGGAGTGGGAGAAGGCGCGATCAAGGGCTGACACCCCGAGGAGCTCAACCTTGCGTTTCGGCGTGAACTACACACCTTCCCAAGGCTGGTTTCACCACTGGCTCGACTTCTCCCTCGACGACGTCAAAGCCGACTTCGAGTCCATCGCGGGCCTGGGCCTCGACCACGTGCGGGTGTTCCCGCTGTGGCCGGTGTTCCAGCCCAACCGGGGACTCGTCCGGCACCGGGCCGTCGACCAGCTCGCGCAGATGCTCGACGCCGCGCACGACTGCGGCCTCGACGTCCAGGTCGACGTCCTGCAGGGCCACCTGTCGAGCTTCGACTTCTACCCGTCGTGGGTGCAGACCTGGCACCGCCGCAACATCTTCACCGACCACGACGTGATCGACGGGCAGCGCTTCTACGTCCGCACGCTCGCCGAGGCCCTGCGGGACAAGCCGAACTTCCTCGGGTTCACCCTGGGCAACGAGGTCAACCTGCTCACCGAGTCGAACCCCTGCACGCCCGAACAGGCCGGCGAGTGGATCGACGCGCTGCTCGCCGAGTGCGAACGGTCGGCGCCCGGCCGCCTGCACGTCCACTCCGAGTACGACGCCGTCTGGTACGAGAGCGAGCACGCGTTCCTGCCGGAGCACGCGGCCAACAAGGGCGCGATGACGACCGTGCACTCGTGGGTCTTCAACGGCACCGCGCAGCGCTATGGCCCCATGTCCGCGGAGAGCGTCCACCACGCCGAGTACCTGGTCGAACTGGCCAAGGCGCACGCCAAGGACCCCGAACGGCCGGTGTGGCTGCAGGAGGTCGGGGCGGCCCAGCCGGAGATCACCGCCGAGCAGGCGCCGCGGTTCGCCGAGCAAACGCTTGCGAACGTGCTGACCTGCTCGAATCTGTGGGGCGTCACCTGGTGGTGCTCGCACGACGTCGACCGTGCGTTGGTGGACTTCCCCGAACGCGAGTACGAGTTGGGGTTGTTGACGACGGAACGCAAGGTCAAGCCGCTCGGCGAGGCGATCGCCCGGATCGTGCGCGAGGCAGTGCACGAGCCGGTCGCGCGCACGCCGATCACGCTGCACGGCAACCGGCCCGCGTGGGGTCCGGGCGGCGCTTTCTTCGAAGAGTGGATGAGCCTCGCGCGGGACGGCGTGCGGGCTTCGATCGAGCTGGGGTGAACACGTGCACGACGAACGCGCGCTGCTGGAAGAACGACTCAACCGCACGCTGAAGGAACGCATCCGCCCGGCCGTCTACGGCGAGACCGCGCCGCTCGAACTGGCCGTGTGGACCGTGCCCGACGAGCCCGTGCCGGTCGCCGAAGCCCTGGCGGCCACCTACGAGCCCGCGCAGGTCGGCGACGACTGGGGCGCACCGTGGAGCACCAGCTGGTTCCGGCTCACCGGCAGCGTCCCGGAGGCGTGGGAGGGCAAGCAGGTCGAGGTCGTGCTGGACCTCGGCTTCACCCACCCCGGCCCCGGTTTCCAGTCCGAGGGCCTCGCCTACGGCGCGGACGGCGTGCCCATCAAGGGCATCGAGCCGCGCAACACCTACCTGCCCGTCGACGGCCGCGAGGTGCTGTTCTACCTGGAGGCCGCGGGCAACCCGACGATCCTCGACTTCCACCCGTTCCTGCCGACCCCGCTGGGCGACAAGGAAACGGCCGGCACCGAGCCGTTGTACAAGATCCTCAAGGCCGAGCTCGCGGTGTTCCAGCCGCAGGTCTGGCACCTCATGCTCGACATCGAGGTGCTCCAGTCGCTCATGAAGGAGCTCCAGGAGCACGACCCGCGCCGGCACAAGATCCTGCACGCGCTGGACCGGGCGATGGACGCGCTGGACCTCAACGAGGTCGCCGCGACCGCCGATCTCGCGCGCGAGGAGCTGGCGGGCGTGCTCACGTTGCCCGCCAACGCCTCCGCGCACAAGGTCTCCGCGATCGGCCACGCGCACATCGACAGCGCCTGGCTCTGGCCGCTGCGGGAGACCGTCCGCAAGTGCGCCCGCACGTTCTCGAACGTCACCAAGCTGATGGACGAGTACCCGGACTTCTACTTCGCCTGCTCGCAGGCGCAGCAGTACGCGTGGATGCAGGAGCACCACCCGCACGTCTGGGACCGCGTCCGCGAGAAGGTCCGGAGTGGACAGTTCGTGCCGGTCGGCGGCATGTGGGTCGAGTCGGACACGAACATGCCGGGCGGCGAGGCGATGGCCCGCCAGCTCGTGCACGGCAAGCGCTTCTTCCTGGACAACTTCGGCGTCGAGACCGAGGAGGTCTGGCTGCCCGACTCGTTCGGCTACAGCGCCGCGCTCCCCCAGCTGATCAAGCTGAGCGGCTCGCGCTGGTTCCTCACCCAGAAGCTGTCGTGGAACCAGATCAACAAGTTCCCGCACCACACGTTCTGGTGGGAGGGCATCGACGGCACGCGGATCTTCACGCACTTCCCGCCCGTCGACACCTACAACTCGTCATTGTCCGGTGAGGAGCTCGCCCGCGCCTCCCGCCAGTTCGCCGAGCACGCCAAGGCCTCGCGGTCGCTCGTCCCGTTCGGCTACGGCGACGGCGGTGGCGGCCCCACCCGCGAGATGATGGAGACCGCCCACCGCGTGGCGAACCTCGAAGGCTCGCCGACGGTCAAGGTCGAACCGCCGCGCGACTTCTTCCAGGCCGCACAGGACGAGTACCCGGACGCGCCGGTGTGGGCGGGCGAGCTGTACCTCGAGAAGCACCGCGCCACCTACACCACGCAGGCCAAGACCAAGCAGGGCAACCGCCGCAGCGAACACCTGCTGCGCGAGGCCGAGCACTGGGCCACCGCGGCCGCGCTCCAGGGCGCCGGCTACCCGTACGAGGACCTCGACCGGTTGTGGAAGACCGTGCTGCTGCACCAGTTCCACGACATCCTGCCCGGCAGCTCGATCGCCTGGGTGCACCGCGAGGCCGAGGCCACCTACGCGCGCGTGGCGTCGGAGCTGAAGGCGCTCACGACCAGTGCCATCGACGCGCTGAAGGGCGACGGCGACGACCCGCTGACGTTCGACGTGCTCGGCGGCGACGCCCCGGAACCGTTCGCCACCCCGGTGAACGGCGTGCTGGACAACGGCAGGCTGCGCGTCACGATCGACGCCGAGGGCATCGTCACGTCGATCCTCGACCTCGAGCAGGACCGCGAGGTCCTGCCCCCGCACGGGTTCGCGGGCATGCCGCAGCTGCACCGCGACAACCCGAACCAGTGGGACGCCTGGGACATCGACCCGTTCTACCGCAACTGGAAGGCAGACCTGATCCCGTCCGAACGGATCGACGGCGCCGACGGCGTGGTGGTCAGGGCCAAGTTCGGCAACTCCGTGCTCACCCAGACGATCCGGCTGCGCGAGGGCGCGAAGCAGGTCGACTTCGAGACCGAGGTCGACTGGCAGGAACGGGAGAAGCTGCTCAAGATCGCGTTCCCGCTCGACCTGCGCGCCGAGGTCTCCACGGCGGAGACGCAGTTCGGCCACCTGCACCGCCCGGTGCACACCAACACCTCGTGGGAGGCGGCGAAGTTCGAGATCTGCGCCCACCGCTTCCTGCACGTCGGAGAACCCGCCTACGGCGTCGCGGTGGTCAACGACTCGACCTACGGCCACGAGGTCACCCGCACCACCCGCGACGACGGCGGCACCACCACGACCGTGCGGCTGTCCCTGCTGCGCGCGCCGAGGTTCCCCGACCCCGAGACCGACCAGGGCGAGCACTCCTTCCGCTACGCCCTCGTGATCGGGGACCTGCCGGCCGCCATCGACGCCGGCTACCGGATCAACCTGCCCCCGCGCACCGTCCGCGGATCGCAGGCGCCGGAACCGCTGGTGCGCACGGACAACCCGGCGGTGCGGATCGAGGCCGTGAAGCTGGCCGACGACCGGTCGGGCGACGTCGTCGTCCGGCTCTACGAGGCGCACGGCGGCCGTGCCCACGCGTCGCTCAACACGTCCTTCCCGCACAGCCGGATCCAGGAGACGGACCTGCTCGAACGCCCCCTGGCCGACGCCTCGGCGGACGTGACGCTGCGCCCGTTCCAGGTGCTCACCCTGCGGTTCAGCGGCTAGGCCGAACGACGCAACTTGGGCGGGGACGCGCAACGAAACCCCGCCCAAGGCGATTGAGGTGCTGGGGAACCTCCAGCCACTGGGGGCTTGGGGGTACTGGGGAACGTGGGGGAACTTTCGCATGCCTTCATGGAGATCGATCGCGGTCGTCGCCGCGCTCGCGCTGGGAATGATCACACCGGGTGTCGCGCACGCGGCACCACCCGCCAACGACGACTTCGACGCCTCGACGCCGATCACCTCGTTGCCGTTCACCACGCAGGTCGACCGGACCGAGGCGACCAGGGCGCTCGACGACCCGAAGAACTGCGTGCAGTGGCCGGCCGAGGGGTCCGTCTGGTTCCACCACACCGCCGCCGAGGACGGCATCTACCGCGTCACCACCGACGGCAGCGACCTCGACGTGAAGCTGTCGGTGCTCAGCGGCACCCGCGGTGAGCTGCAGTCCGTCGGGTGCTCCGGCCCCGGAGGCCCGTTCACCTTCCGCATGACCGCCGGCCAGACCTACTACTTCATGGCGGCCGACGGCTACGACGGCCGCGGCGCCACCTTCAAGATGTCCCTGCAGCGGATGGCCCCCGTGGCCAACGACGACTTCGCGAACGCGCAGCAGGTGACGTCGCTGCCGTTCAGCGCGCCGCAGCCGGACTTCACGCTGGCGAGCGCGGAGCCGGACGAGCCGTGGACCCCGGCGTGCACCGGAGTCCGCGAAGGCACGCCGACCGTCTGGTACACCTACACGCCGACCACGACGCAGTGGGTCCACGGCCAGATCAACAACTCCGGTCCCGTTCTCGGGGTGTACGAGGGCTCGTCCCTCACCGACCTGCGGAACCTCGGCTGCGTGAACCCGAGCTACTACGACGGCAGGTCGTTCCAGTTCGTCGCCGGCCGGACGTACCGCCTGCAGTTGCAGTACAGCTTCTTCTCGGCCGACAACGCGACGCTGCGGCTGTCGGAGGCGGCCCCGCTGCAGACGAGCCTGTCCCGCGTCTTCGACGAGCGGTCGATCTTCCAGGACGTGAACCTCTCGGTCTACCACCAGAACCAGTACAACCAGCCGGTCAGCACGGAGTGGGACTTCGGTGACGGCACGGTCCTCCCGCCGAGCACCGACACCGCGAAGTCGCACCGCTACACCAAGGACGGCAGCTACACCGTCACGGTCAAGGCGACGTCCGAGGACGGCCGCACCGCCACCTCGTCGTCCCCCGTCGTGGTGAAGACGCACGACGTCGGCATCGCGAAGCTCGCCACGCCGGGATCGGCGCGGGCGGGCGACCAGAAGCCGGTCAACGTGCAGGTGTCGAACACCCGCTACCTGGAGAAGGGCACCACGGTCACGCTCTACAAGTGGGGTGAGTACGGGTGGCAGTCGATCGGCACCCTCTCGCTCGACGTGCCGGCCCACCCGATCCGCAAGGTCACCTTCCCGTTCTCCTACACCTTCACGGCGGAGGACGCGGTCAGGGGCAAGGCGAACTTCCGCGCCACCGTCTCGCTGCCGTACCCGGCCTTCGACGCGCTGCCGCTGGACAACGAGGCGATCTCGACCGCCACGACCGTCCGTCCCGCCGCCACCGCCGCGTCCGCGACCGCGAACTGACCAGGGGGAGACATGTTCAGACGGGCAGGCTTGACCGCCATCGCACTCGCCGTCGCCGCGGTGTTCGCACCCGCCGTGGCCCACGCGGCACCGGCCGGTGACGACTTCGACTCCGCCGCGGAGATCACCGCGCTGCCGCACAGCGCGACCCTCGACACCACCGGCTCGACCAAGGCCGACGACGACCCGAACCCCTGCTACTTCTGGGGCAAGGGCTCGGTGTGGCAGAAGTACACCGCGCCGAACGACGGACTGCTGCGGGTCTCGGCCCGCAGGGGCGCCTTCGGTTCGATGCTCGCCGTCTACACAGGACAGCGCGGCGCCCTCGGCCTCGAACCGAACGGGTGCGTCCAGGACGGCGGCTACACGGTGCACGCCAAGGCAGGCACCACGTACTACTTCATGGTCGTCGACTACAGCGACCAGTACAGCGGCCCGCTGTCGTTCACGCTGCGCCAGGCCGCGCCGGAACCCAACGACGCCCAGGCTTCGGCGACGGCGGTGCAGGTGCCGAGCACCCAGCAGCCCGACCTCACCCTCGCCACCGCCGAACCGGGCGAGGCCCCGCCGACCTGCGACACCACGGCGACCAGGTCGGTCTGGTACCGCTACACCCCCACCCAGGCCAAGGTCGTCGAGGTCTCGGGCACCGTGATCAGCGTCCACCGCGCGGGCGAGACGGCCGAGCTGGCGTGCGCGCAGCGGTACTCGAGGGCGCTGTTCCCGGCCGCCGCGAACGAGACCTACCTGATCAGGGCGGCCACGTCCGAGACGGTGACCGACAGGGTCCAGGTCCAGTTCCGGACCGCCCCGGCCATCACCGCCTCCCTGTCCACCTGGCCGGACCGGCCGACCGTGCTGAGCGACACCACGCTCGGCGTGTGGGCCGGCGACCTGAACTCCCTGCCGCTGGCGAGCGCCACGATCGACCTCGGCGACGGCACCGTCCTGCGCGCCGACAGCGGACGGGTCGTGCACAGGTTCACCAGGGACGGCGACTACCGGGTCACGACGACCGCCACGGTCGCCGACGGCCGCACCGCCACGAACACGAGGACGTTGCAGGTCAGGACGCGCGACGTGTCGGTGGCGGCTCTGACGGTCCCGGCCTCGGCACGGGCGGGCCAGACCAAGCCGATCAAGGTGTCCATCGCGAACACCCGCACTGACGAGGACGTCACCGTCACCCTCTACCGCGTCGGCGCGAACGGCCAGCAGGAACGGACGATCGGCAGCCTCACGCAGCGCGTCGCGGCGTCGGCGCAGGGATGGACCGAGTTCCCGTTCGCCTACTCCTACCGCGAGGAGGACGCGACGGCGGGCCAGGTGACGTTCCGGGTGCGCGCCGAGGTGAGCGGCTTCGGCTGGAGCGGTGACGACAAGGGCGACGACAACGAGGCCCGCGCCACCACCACGTCCGTCCGCCCGGCGGCCGGAGGCAGCGCACTGGCCAACTGATCGCGGCCTGCGAGGAAGCCCTCGTGTCACGACCCCTCAGGTCGCGGCACGAGGGCTTCGTCGTCCGCGCCTCAGGCGCGGGTAAGGGGTTCCGCGCCGACGCCCTGGGTGATCGTCCGATGTGAGGGGTGACCCCTCAGGAGCAACCTCAGCGTTGTCGGAAAACGCACTGAGGAGTGAGTCAGATGGAGTGGACGCCCGAGGCGATCAAGGCGGAGATGGACTACCGGCAGACCGCGCTGCGTGAAGACGCACGGCGGGTGCAGGAGTTCTACCGCAACGGCGGCAAGCCACGCTCGTGGTGGCACCGCATGACACACCGGCACGAGCCCGAGGTTCCCGCCGGACCACGGGCTGCCTGATGCCGGGGGTGGCCGCAGGGGGTGCGGTTCCTCTCGTCCAGGAACCACACCCCCTGCGGCCTTTCACGCTTTCCGGCGTCAGGTCTGCGCCGGACGCAGGACCGAGGTGGCCCGTGCCTCGTTGTCCTCCGGCTTCGCGTCCTTCGTCCCGATGACGGTGTGGGCGACGACGGCGCGGAACGTCACCTGCCCGTCGGTCGCGTCCTTGCCGGTGTAGGTGTAGGCGAACGGGAACTCCGTGGTGACGCCCGGCGAGACCTGCTGCGTCAGGCTCCCCATCAGCTCGTCGTTCCCGCCGGCCGGGTTGACGCGGTAGAACCAGACCTTGACCTCCTCGGTGCGCACCCGGCTCGTCGCCGCCACCTCGATCTGCTTCGTCTCGCCGGGCGTGAACCCGGCGGGCGCCGTGAGTCCGGTGATCGCCACGTCGTGCGTCTCGACCCGCACCGTCGTCGTCGCGGTGCCGGTGCGGCCGTCAGCAGTCGCACCGGACACGGTGACCACGTAGTCACCGTCCCGCTGGTAGCGGTGCGAGTAGTACTCGCCCTGCACCGGCACCGAGGTGCCGTCACCGAACGAAAGGGTGCCGCTCACCAGTTTCCGTCGGTGCGAGTCACCGGCGTACACCGAGAACCGCACCTCGTCGCCCGCCGCGGGGAGGCCGTACCGGCCGGCGTCCCAGGTGATCTGCGGGGCCAGCGGACTCGCGGCACCGATCTTGAGCTCGAAGTCGCGGGCGTTCTGCAGCGAGTCGGCGACGCGGATCAGGTAGTTCTCGCCCGCGGTCGCGGCGAACACGGCGTCCCCGACACCGGCGAAGCAGTCCAGTTCGGACAGATCGGTGGCGCGGTGCACGCTGACCGTGCCGTAGCTGCTGCCCGCGCTCACGTACCGGGTGCGGGTAGCCGTGTAGCGGTACCAGACCGACTGCGTCGCCTGCGTGTTGCAACTGGGCGGCACCTCACCGGGTTCGGCGCCGGCCAGGCGCAGATCACCGGTGTGCGTGGCCGGCAGGGTCGTCACCTTCGCTGAGGCACGGTTGTCGTTCGGCTCCGGCGTCAGCTTGCGCAGGCTGAGCGTGAGCGGTCCGCTCTCCCACGAAGCACTTTCCCGCACCACGACGTAGTAGGTGGTCCCCGCCGTGACGTGGAACGTGCTCTCGGGTGACGACGACGCGCAGGAGCCGGGCACCTCGGTCAACGCACCGCGCTGCCCGGTGAGCACGGCGAACGACACGTACTTGCGGTCGCTGAGCAGCCGCAGCCGCACGATCCCGTCGGCCGGCGCGGTGTGGCGCAGCCACAGGGTCGACTCTCCGACGCGGCCGCAGACGTACGGGTCGTCAGGCGCCTTGGTGGCTCCGGTGGTGTCGAGCGCGCCGGTGAAGGGCAGCGCGGTGATCTCGGTCGCGGCGTCGAAGTCGTCACCGGCGGGTGCCGCGAGCGCGACACCCGGTGCGAGCGCCGCGATCACGGCCGCGGCAAGAGCCGCGAGCGAAACGCGCAGGAGCTTTCTCATGATCCCCCCAGATCAGTTCAGGACGGCGGCGGTCGCCGACGGTCCGACGGTGGTCGCCACCGCGATCACGTCGTTGCCCGCGGCTCGGGTGTCGGAAGACGACGTCAAACGCACGGTCGCGCGGAACGCCACCTTGCCGATCCGCGCGTCCTCGGCGGTGAAGGTGTAGGCGAACGGGACGTTGATCGTGGCGGACGCGGGCAGGTCGATGGTCTGCTCTCCGAGCGGCAGCCAGGAGAGGCGGTCCAGCCGGGTGAACGTGACGACCGCCCGCTCGGCGAACGCGTCGTTGCGCACCTGCACGGTGATCGCCTTCTGCTCACCGGCCGCGGCCGTCGCCGGAGCGGTGAACTTCGTGATGCCGGCGTCGTGCGCGGCGGCGGGGGTGACCAGGTCGATGGTGGTCGGGATCGAGATGACCTCGTTGTCCTGGCGGGAGTCCCTGTCCGAGAGGTACACCACGGCGCGGAACGAGATCTTTCCGACCGCCGCGTCCTCGGTGGTGATCCGGTGGGAGGCCGAGACGTCGGTGGTGCTGTCCGCCGCCATCTGGACGGTCTTCTCGCCGATGAACCTCCACCCGAAGGCCTGGTCGCTCCGGTAGAACTCGACTCGCGGGCTCGCCGCGTACCGGTGGTTCGCGAGCCCGACGGTCACCGTCACCGGCCTGCCCGGCATGGTGAGCGCCGGTGTCTTGAACGACGTGATGCCGACATCGCGCGTCTTGACCACGACGTTCTGCGTGGCCGAGGCAACGCGCCCGTCGGCCGACTTCGACCGCACGGTCACCGCGTACGTGCCGTCCGCGGCGTAGTGGTGCTGCTGTTCCTTGACGCCGGTCGCGGGCAGGGTCGTGCCGTCACCGAAGTCCCACTCGGTGGTGATCGACGAGCCGTAGTCGTTGGAGTGGCTGACGGTGAACGTGGTGGCCTTGTCGTGGATCGACTGGTCGCCGTAGGGCGCGTACCCCAGGAACGTCCCCAGCTCGGGCGCGTCGAACAGCCCTATCCTGGCGAGGCTGTGTCCCTGTCCGGCGAGCTGGAAGTGATAGGTCCTGCCGGCCGTCAGTTCGACGACTCGGCCGCTCAGGTCGGCACCGCTGGCACAAGCGAGCGCACGCAGGTCCTCGACCGCCGTCCCCTCGTACACCGTGAGGTAGGCGTTCCCGGTTTCGGCGAGCAGGAACTGGTTCTGCTGGGGCGTGTAGCGGTACCAGACCGAAGCGGCACCTTCCCAGGCGCAGCTGCCGAAGGGTTCGTCGGGCTCCGCGGACGCTGCCGAGAGGTCGGGCCGCTCCGTGGTGGGCCCGAAGGGCAGTGACGTCACGACCGTCGCGTCGGCGAACGCGTCGTTGGCGGGGACGGCCACGCGCTCGACGGACAGCCGGAAGGGCCGGTCGGACGTGTTGTTGTCGTTGACCAGCAGGTGGTAGGTGGTGCCCGCCTCGACCCGCAGGGTGGCCGGCCTCGACCCGTCCCAGGAGCAGTTGTCACCCGCGGGACGCCTCAGGTCCCCACGTTCACCGGTGTAGGCGGTGACGGGCAGGCCATCACCGTCGCCGCCGGTGCCGAACCGCAGAAAACCGTCCTCAGTGGCCGTGTAGCGGAACCACACGGTGCGGGCCACGTCGCGGTGGCTGCAGTCCGACGTCGGATCGTCGACGTCCCGCGTGGCCGAGTTCGCGTCTCCGTCGGCCGCGAACGGCAGGGTGGTGATCACCGTTGCCGCGTCGAAGTCGTCGTTGCCGGGTGGTTGTGCGTGCGCCACCCCCGGAACCAGTACCGCCAGCATCGCCGCGGCGATGCCGAGCACGGCCGCGCGTGATCTGGAAAAGGGCATGCCTCTGTTCCCCCAAGTCCCCCAGGACTCCGCCCTGCGTTCGCGGAGCTCAGCAGACCTAAGCAAACCAGACCGTGATCAGGAAAGTCCGCTGTGTCCGATTGCACCGTTCGGCAGCGCCCTTACCCGGCCGCGGGGCACCCGCCGCACGTGTGCGGCGGGACTGTGTAAGGGGTCCGCGGCGACGTCCTGGGTGATCGTCCGATGTGAGGAGTGACCCCTCAGGAGCAACCTCGGCGTTGTCGGAAAACGCACTGAGGAGTGAGTCAGATGGAGTGGACGCCCGAGGCGATCAAGGCGGAGATGGACTACCGGCAGACCGCGCTGCGCGAGGACGCACGCCGGGTGCAGGAATTCTACCGCAACGGCGGCAGGCCCCGTTCGTGGTGGCACCGCATGACACACCGGCACGAGCCCGAGGTCCCCGCCGGACAACAGGCCGCGTGATGCCGCGGAAAGCCGCAGGGGGTGTGGTTCCTGGTCCAGGAACCACAC
>NZ_JBHXLO010000031.1:76153-111645 GCF_042721395.1 Lentzea sp. NPDC058450 | reverse complement strand
GCCCGAGAGCCCCTCTTCCGCGTGGAAGAGGGGCTCTCGGGCGTTAGAGCCTCTAGCGGGTCGCCAGGGCCTGCTCAGCGGCGGCGAGCCACTCGCGCCACTGGGCGGCCTGCGCCTCGGCCTGCTCGGTGCGGCGCTTGTCGCCCGCGGCACGGGCCTTGGCGGCCTGGGCCTCGAACTGCTCGACGCGCTCGCGGAACTGGGCCACGCGGGCCTCGGCCTCGGGGTCGGACCGGCGCCACTGGGCGTCGACCGCGCCGCGGACCCGCTCCTCGATGGTGCGGAGCTTGCCCTCGAGCTCGCGGATGCGCTCCCTCGGCACCTTGCCGATCGCGTCCCAGCGCTCCTGGATCTTGTAGAGCGCCGCGCGCGCCGACTCGAGGTCGGTCGACGGGTCGATGCCCTCGGCCTCGGCGAGCAGCTCTTCCTTGAGCTTCGCGTTGGCCGAGAACTCGGCGTCCCGCTCGCTGAACGCCTCGGAGCGCTTCTGGAAGAACGCGTCCTGCGCCGCCCGGAACCGCTGCCACAGGGCGTCGTCGGCCTCCTTGGGCGCACGCCCGGCGGCCTTCCACTCGACCATCAGCTCCTTGTAACGACCGGCCGTGGGGCCCCAGTCGTCGGAGTCGATGAGCTTCTCGGCCTCGTCGACGAGCGCCTGCTTGGAGGTCTTCGCGACCGAGCGCTGGCGGTCGAGGTCCGCGAAGTGCGAGCCGCGACGGCGGTTGAACGCGTCCCTGGCCTTGGAGAACCGGCGCCACAGCTGCTCGTCGGTCTTGCGGTCGACGCCGCGGATGGTCTTCCACTCGTCGAGGATCTGCCGCAGCCGGTCGCCCGCGACCTTCCACTGCGTCGACTCGTTGGCGATGGACTCCGCCTCGTCGACGAGCGCCTGCTTGCGCTGCACGGACTGGGCGCGGGCGGCCTCCTTGGCCTCCTTCGCCTTCTCCATGCCGGCCTCGGCCCGCTCCAGCACGTGCTCGACGCGGGCGGCCAGCGCCTTGAGGTCACCGACGACGGCGGCCTCGGCCAGCTGCTCCTTGACGTGCTTCGCGCTGGTCAGGGCGTGCTTGGGGTCGCCGGCGCCGGACGCGAGCCGGGAGACCAGCAGCTCGACCTCGGTGCGCAGGTCGTCGAAGCGCCGCGCGAAGTGCGCGAGACCCTCGACCGGCTCACCGGCCTGCCACGACCCGACAGCGCGTTCGCCGTCCTCGGTCTTCACGTACACGGTGCCGTCGGCGTCCACGCGCCCCCAGCGGTCAGGGTGGTCCGACGCCACGGGGACGGCCGGGGTGCCCGCCTGCGCCGGCGTCTCCTTCGGCGTGTTTTCGACCCCACCCTCGGCTGCACCCTCGACCGGTGCGGTCTCCGCCACGGCCTGCGGTGTGCTGTCCTGCTCCGACATCGCCGGTTCCTCCCGTCTGACGCCCGTGCCTGCCACGGGCGCCCCGCCGCCAGGCGGGGCCGATGCAATACGGGCGCTGGAGGGTCTCCCGTCCCCAGTTCCCCGCGCGCATTCAAACAGGTCAGAGCTCGACTCGGTACTGGGAGTCCACGATAGGTAGCCTCGTTCGTTGTGATCACCCGCGCTGCGGTGGTGCCGCACCCGCCTCTTCTGGTGCCAGAACTGGTGTCCGGCGCCGCTTTGGAAACCGAGTCCGTGCGCGCCGCAACCCTTGCGGCAGCAGGGAAACTGCCCGGTCCGTGGATCGCCGTCGCGGTCGGCGACGGAGGGCGCGCGACGTACGCGCCGCCGTTGTCGGGAAGTTTTCTCGGTTATGGGGTCGATGTGCGGGCGTCACTCGGCGGTGACGTGCCTCCGGACGCCACGATTCCGTTGCCAGTGCTAATCACCGCGTGGCTGCGGGAACGCTGCGCGGTCGAGGTGTCACGCGTTGAACTCGTTCCCCGTGACCTGCCCGTTTCCGACTGTGTCTCGTTTGGACAACAACTCGCCGCCGAGGACTGCGGGCTGTTGATCCTCGGTGACGGATCGACGCGGCACGGCCCGCGTTCGCCCGGAGCGGACGACGAGCGTTCGGGACCTTTCGACTCCTTGGTCCACAGTTCGCTGGCGGGCGCCGATGTGGACGGCCTGCTCGGCCTGGACGTCGCGCTGGCCGCCGAGCTGGGGGCACAGGGGCGTGCCGCGTGGCAGGTCCTCGCCGGGGTGCCCGGCCCGTGGGTCTGTTCGTCCGCCGAGTTCTTCGCACCGTTCGGCGTGGGTTACCACGTCGCTGTCTGGGAGCGCCCGTGACCACGATTGTTCCGATCGCCGTCGTCGGCCCCACGGCCACCGGCAAGTCCGACCTGGCCGTCGCGCTGGCCGAGCGGTTCGGGGGAGAGGTCGTCAACGCCGACGCCATGCAGCTCTACCGGGGCATGGACATCGGCACGGCCAAGATGCCGCTCGCCGAACGCCGCGGGGTGCCGCACCACCTGTTCGACGTCCTGTCGGTCACCGAGACCGCGTCCGTCGCCGCCTACCAGCGCGAGACCAGGGCCGTCGTCGAGTCGTTGCTGGCCGCCGGTCGCGTGCCGGTGCTCGTCGGAGGTTCGGGACTTTACGTCCAGGCCGTTCTCGACGACCTGAAGTTCCCCGGCACCGACGACGCCGTGCGCCTGCGGTTCGAGTCCGAGCTGGCCTCGGCCGGCTCCGAGGCGTTGCACCGGCGCCTGCAGGAGCTCGACCCGGCCGCCGCGATCGCGATCCTGCCGTCCAACGGCCGCCGCATCGTGCGCGCGCTGGAGGTCATCGAACTGACCGGGCAGCCGTTCTCCGCGAACCTCCCGAAGCCCGGCCCCGCGCGTTACGGCACCGTCCAGATCGGCGTGGACCGCGAGGTGTCCGAACTGGACTCGCGCGTCGACCAGCGGGTGGACGCGATGTTCGCGGCGGGCCTCGAGGACGAGGTGCGCGCGCTGGTCCGGATCGGCCTGCGCGACGGCAGGACCGCCTCCCGCGCGCTCGGCTACCAGCAGGTGCTGTCCGCAATGGACGGAGCCTGCACGATCGACTTCGCCGCCGAGGAGACCAAACGCGCCACCCGCCGGTTCGTGCGCCGCCAGCGTTCCTGGTTCCGGCGTGACCAGCGCATCACCTGGCTCGACGGCGCCGACCCGGATCTTTTGACCGCCGCCGGTAACCTTGTCCCGTGGAGTTCGTGAAGGGGCACGGCACGGAGAACGACTTCGTCGTCCTGCCCGACCTCGATGACCAGCTGGACCTGACCGTCGCGCGCGTCCAGGCGTTGTGCGACCGCCAGCGAGGCCTCGGCGCGGACGGCGTGCTGCGCGTGGTGCGCACCGACGGCAAGTGGTTCATGGACTACCGCAACGCCGACGGTTCCATCGCCGAGATGTGCGGCAACGGCCTGCGCGTCTTCGCCCGCTACCTGGTCGACGCCGGTCACCAGGAGCAGGGCGAGTTCGTCGTGGCCACCCGCGCGGGCGACCGCGTCGTGACCACCCACCCGGACGGCTCCGTCACGAACGACATGGGCCCCGCCCGCGTCACCGGCACGTCCATCGCCGCCGTCGAGGGCACCGGCATCGGCGGCTTCGCGGTCGACGTCGGCAACCCGCACCTGGCCTGCGTCACCGATACCCCGGTCGACACGTTCGACCTCACCGTGCCCCCCGGCTTCGACCCGGTGATGTTCTCGCACGGCGTGAACGTGGAACTGATCAACGTCCTCGACGCCTCGCCCGACCGCGGCGCCCTGCGCATGCGCGTCTACGAACGCGGCGTCGGCGAGACCCGCTCGTGCGGCACCGGCACCGTCGCGTCCGTCGCCTCGTGGCTCGCGGGCCAGGGCCGCACGACGGGGTCGGCGACCGTCGACGTCCTCGGCGGTCAGGTCTTCGTGACCATCGAACCGACGACGTCGACCCTCACCGGCCCGGCCGTCCTCGTCGCTCGCGGCGAACTCGACAAGTCCTGGTGGGACGCCCTCGCGTAACTGATATATCGGCTCCGATATATCAGTTGAGTTCGAAGACCTCGATCTTGCCGAGCCGCTCCGGCTTGACCACCGACGGGTTCGAGTCGGGCGCCGTCAGACAAACCAGTTGGTCGCCGACGACCGCGACGGAGAACACCGTCTGCGTCGTCTCGACCCGGTGCGTGATCGTGCCGCCCCGCGTCACCCGGAACGCCGCGGGCTGCAACGCCGCCGCCACCCACACGCCGTCGCCGTCGGCGGCGATGCCGTCCGGGGCGATCCCGTACTCCTTCACGTCGGCCCACAGCTCGCGGCCTCGCAACGACCCGTCGAGGTCGACCGAGAACGAGGTGAGCTTGAACGCGACGGTCTCGGCGACGACGAGGACCGTGCCGCTTTCCGACTGACCGGTTGGATCGGGCAGGAGAGCCATGCCGTTCGGGAACTTGAGGTCCTCGGCGACGACGCCGACGGAGCCGTCGGGCCGCACGAGCGCGAGCGCCGCGCCGAGCGGGTCGAAGTCGGGTTCGAGCAGGCGCGCGATGCCGACGTCGTCGATCAGGCCGTGCAGGTCGAAGCCGAAGTTGCCGACGTACGCGCGGCCCTCGGCGTCGACGAGCATGTCGTTGGCGTGGAAGGTCGCGACATCCGATATATCAGCGTGAACGACCAGTTGGCCGCCTTCGAGCCGGCGGACCGTCCGGTCGAGCATCGAGACGACGAGCAGGCGTCCGTCGGGCAGCCAGCCGAGGCCCGAGGGCTGGCCGTCGAACGCGACGACGACCTCGTCGTCACCGGTCGCCAGGTCGAGGGCGTGCACCTCGCCCGCGTAGAAGTCCGAGTAGTAGAGGCGCCCGTCGGGACCGCGCCGTGGCCCCTCACCGAAGTGAAGACCTTCCCGCACAACCTTCGTGTCAGCCATGCGCCTCGACGCTAGCCGTGGTCGGCAGGTCCCGCATAGTCCGCAACGGCGAGAGCAGCACCCACACCATCCCGCCCACGGACCCGACCAGCGACACCCACAGCGTCGGCACGATCCCGATCCACGTGCCGAGCCCGCCGCCCAGCAGCGCGCCCAGCGGCGTCGCGCCCCACACCACCCAGCGGATGGAGGCGTTCATCCGGCCGAGCAGGTGGTCGGGGCAGATCGCCTGCCGGTAGCTCACCTGGCCGACGTTGTAGACGACGACACCGAACGTGCTCACCGCGAGCGCCACCATCGGCAGCACCAGGCCCCAGCCGTCCGAGATGAACGGCAGCGTCAGGGTGAACGGCCAGGTCAGCGCCGGGACGAGCCAGATCATCCTGGCCTGCCCGACGAGCAGGCCGATCTTGTAGGCGAACGCCGCGCCGAGCACGCCGCCGACCCCGCCCGCGCTCAGCACGAGTCCCGCGGTGCCCTCGTTCAGCCCCACCGTCTGCAGCAGGAAGAGGATCATCACGGCGTTCTGGATGCCGTGGAAGAAGTTCGACGTGCCGGTGCAGGCCACGATCATGCGCAGGGTGACGTTGCCGAAGACGAACCGCAGCCCCTCCGCGATCTCGCGGCGCAGGTGCGGGTCGGGGTGCCGTTCCGGCGCCGGCTCGACCGTCCTGATCCGGACCAGGAAGAACGCCGAGCTCAGGTACCCGAGCCCGGTCGCGAGGACGCTGTTCGCCGCCCCCAGGAACTGGGCCGCGTACCCGCCGATCGCGGGCCCGGACACCTCCGCCACCGACAGGCTGGCCTGGAGCTTCGAGTTGCCCTCGACGAGCTGGCCGCGACCGACCAGCGACGGCAGGTACGACTGGTAGGCGACGTCGAAGAACACCGTGCACACGCCCACGGCGAGGCTCACCACGACGAGCTGGGTCAGTCCGAGCAGCCCCAGCCACCACGCGATCGGCACGCTCACCATCAGCGCGGCACGGGCGACGTCCATCGCGATCATCAGCGGCCTGCGGCGCATCCGGTCGACCCACACGCCGGCGGGCAGCCCGATCACCAGGAACGCCATCGTGCTCGCCGCGGCGAGCAGCCCCATCTCGAACGGTGTCGCGTTCAGCACACCCGCCGCGAGCAGCGGGACGACCGTCATGCCGACGTTCGCGCCGAACTGGCTGATGGTGTCGCCCATCCAGAGCCTGCGGAAGTCGGGGTGCCCCCAAAGCGCCATGCCGGGGAGTCTGCGCCAAGTGATTGGAAACTGTCAATCACTTACACTGGGCACGTGCCACTCTCCCGGAAACGACGGCCCGCGACGAGCGAGGAAGCCGCGGCGCTGAGCTCTGAGCTGCGGATTCGGATGATCCGGATGACGTTCGACCGCCCGCTCACCAACAAGGAGCTCGCCGAACGCCTCGGCAAGGACCCCGCCACGACGCTGCACCACGTCCGCAAGCTCGTCGCCGCCGGGTTCCTCGAGGCGCTGCCGCCACGCGTGGGCAACCGGGGGGCGAAAGAGATCCCCTATCGGTCGACAGGGCTGTCCTGGCAGCTCGACAACAGCGAAAATGCGGTCGCCGTCGGCGAGGCGATGTTGCACGCTTTCCTCGGCGAGGTTGCCGACATCGGGCTCAGTGACGTGGATCAGAGCCGTCTGGTCGTCACCGTCGACCCCGAGGAACTAAAGCAGCGGCTCGCGTCGTTGACGGATGAGCTGGCCGCGCAACCGGTCAAGCCGGATGTTCCCCGTGTGGCGATCTACCTCGCGGTGTATCCGGGGGACTGACAGTCCGTGGGACGATGAAGGGCAAATGACGGAAAACATCCAGAGCACAGAGTTCGACCCCGAGTTCGACGCCACGTGGGACGAGGAGGAAGACTTCTCGACCGGCGACTTCGAACGCGCCGAGCGTGCCGCGCTGCGCCGCGTGGCGGGGTTGTCGACCGAGCTTGAGGACGTCACCGAGGTCGAGTACCGCCAGCTTCGCCTGGAGCGGGTCGTGCTCGTCGGGGTGTGGACCGAGGGCACCGCGGCGGACTCCGACGCGTCGATGGCCGAGCTCGCCCGCCTCGCCGAGACCGCGGGTTCCGAGGTGCTCGAAGGCGTCGTGCAGCGCCGGGACAAGCCGGACGCCGCGACGTACATCGGGTCGGGCAAGGTCTCCGAGCTGCGTGACGTCGTGCAGTCGACCGGCGCCGACACGGTGATCTGCGACGGCGAGCTCTCGCCCGGCCAGCTGCGTCAGCTGGAGGAGAAGCTCAAGGTCAAGGTCATCGACCGCACCGCGCTGATCCTGGACATCTTCGCGCAGCACGCGCAGTCCAAGGAGGGCAAGGCGCAGGTCGAGCTGGCGCAGCTGCAGTACCTGATGCCGCGTCTGCGCGGCTGGGGTGAGTCGCTGTCGAGGCAGGCCGGTGGTCGTGCCGGCGGCGGCAACGGCGGTGTGGGTCTGCGCGGTCCCGGTGAGACCAAGATCGAGACCGACCGCCGCCGGATCCGCGCGCGCATCGCCAAGCTGCGCCGCGAGATCGCCGCGATCGGTGTCGTCCGCGAGACCAAGCGGGGCCGCCGCACGGCGAACGAGATCCCGAGCGTCGCCATCGCGGGCTACACCAACGCGGGCAAGTCGTCGCTGCTCAACGCACTGACGGGCGCGGGCGTGCTGGTGGAGGACGCGCTGTTCGCCACCCTCGACCCGACGACCCGCCGCGCGCTGACGCCCGAAGGCCTGCCGTACACGCTGACGGACACGGTCGGCTTCGTCCGGCACTTGCCGCACCAGCTGGTCGAGGCGTTCCGCTCCACGTTGGAGGAGGTCGGCGGCTCCGACCTGCTCGTGCACGTGGTCGACGGGTCCGACGGCATGCCGGAGAAGCAGGTCAAGGCCGTGCGCGAGGTCCTCGCCGAGATCAACGAGGAGTCCGGCACGCCGATGCCGCGCGAGCTGCTCGTCGTGAACAAGATCGACGCGGTGGGCGACCTGGGCATGGCGCGGCTGCGTCACCTGTTCCCGGACGCGTCGTTCGTCTCGGCGCACGCGGGCGTCGGCATCGAGGAGCTGCGGGTCCGCATCTCCGAGCTGATGCCGCGTCCCGAGGTCGTGGTCGAGGCGCTCGTCCCGTACGCGCGCGGCGAGGTCGTGGCCCGCGTGCACCGCGACGGCGAGGTGCTGTCCGAGAAGCACACGGAGTCGGGCACGCTGCTCAGCGCCCGCGTGCGCCCGGACCTCGCCGGCGTCCTCGAGGAGTTCGCGACGAACGGAACGCCTGCTTGATCCCGCCTCCACCCGTGGACGTGTGCCCGGTAGAAATGCAGGAGCTCTCCGGGCTCACGTCCAACGGCACCGAGTTCTTCGCCGTCAGCGACAGCGACAACGGCACGTTGCGCATCCAGGTCATGGGCCGCGACTGCGTCGTGAAGCGCACGATCACCGCGCCCGTCGACCCGTTCGACGTCGAGGACCTCGCGATGACGCCGGACGGCACCCTCTGGGCGTCCGACACCGGCGACAACGGCAAGTCCCGCCCCACGGTCGCCCTGCACAAGGTCTCGCCTTCGGGCGCCGTGGAGCGGTACCGCCTGACCTACCCGGACGGCAAGCACGACGCCGAGGCGCTGCTCATCGACAAGTCCGGCACCCCGTACATCGTCACCAAGGAACCTCTCGGCTCCGCACTGGTATATCGCCCGACCGGCCCGCTCCGAACCGATATATCAGTTCCGATGGAGCAGGTCGCCCGCGTGTCGCTGTCGACGACGGACACCCCGGGCGGCCCCCTCGAAGGCACCCTCGACTCCCGCCTGGTGACCGGTGCCGCCCAGACCGCCGACGGCTCCGTCATCGCCCTGCGCACCTACACCGACGCGTACCTCTACCCGGTCCCCGACGGCGACATCGTCAAGGCCCTGTCCGGCGATCCGGTCCGCGTCCCCCTGCCGAACGAACCCCAGGGCGAGGCCGTCGCCTTCGACCCGGACGGCACCCTGCTCTCCGCCTCGGAAGGCGTGGGCACCCCGATCCGAGCGGTGCCCGGCGCCGCCGCCCTGGCCCAGCCACCCCCGCCGACGACGACCACGCCCCCGCCCGCGGCGGCCGAGCAGCAGTCGACGTCGTCGGAAGCCCCGGCCAACTCCTGGCAGAACTGGCCCCTGGCCCTCACCCTGGGCGGCCTCGTGCTCGTCGCCGCCCTGGTCATCGGCCTGCGCCTGCGCCGCCGTGTCTGATCCCCGGGCCTGAACGCACGACGATGCCCCGGCACTGATATCCGATATATCAGTGCCGGGGCATCGCTGTGTCCGAGTTACGGAAGGCGCCTGAGCACGGTCACGACCTTGCCCAGGATGGTGGCCTCGTCGCCGTTGATCGGCTGGTAGGCCGGGTTGTGCGGCATCAGCCACACGTGGCCGTCCTTGCGCTTGAACGTCTTCACGGTCGCCTCGCCGTCGATCATGGCGGCGACGATCTCGCCCTGGTCGGCGGTGGGCTGCTTGCGGATCACGACCCAGTCGCCGTCGGTGATCGCGGCGTCGATCATCGAGTCACCGACGACGCGCAGCAGGAACAGCTCGCCCTCGCCGACGATCTCGCGCGGCAGCGGGAACACGTCCTCGATCGACTCCTCCGCCAGGATCGGGCCACCGGCGGCGATCCGGCCGACCATCGGCACGTACGCGGGCGTCGGCTTGTGCATCGGGTCGAGACCGGGGTCGATCTCGTTGGGCAGCATGCCGACCGCGCGCGGGCGGTTCGGGTCGCGGCGCAGGAAGCCCTTCCGCTCCAGCGCGCGCAGCTGGTAGGCGACCGACGAGGTCGACGTCAGGCCCACGGCCTCGCCGATCTCGCGCACGCTCGGCGGGTAACCGAAACGGTCGACCCAGTCGCGAATCACGTCGAGCACCTTGCGCTGACGCAAAGTCAGGCCGGCGTTTCCCGCGATCTCGCTTACCTCTGTCTCCACAAGAGCGGGGTCCGGGTCGATCGTCTTGCCTGCCACGGTCGCTGTCCTCCTCGCCGCCCCCAGTTCGAATGGGATTCCGGCCTCCGTCGATCTTCGTGGTCGACGGTAGTCGTGTTTGCTGCACAGATCAAACACCTGTTCGAGGTATTTGGGCGCGTGTTGTGGCGTTCGGAGAGCGGGTCTGGTAGAAATTCGCACGGACGTTCGATCGAACCCCTGTTCGATCAAGGTGGCTGACCTGCGATGGAGGTCGTGATGGCGGTTCTCGTCGAGAAGCGGTTGCGCGTAGTCGAAGACGCGGACGTCGCAGCGGGACGCCCACTCCGTTCGGGTCCCCGGGTCATGCCGCGGCGCCCCGCGACGAGGCCGCACCCGGTCGTGGTTCCCGCGAAACGCGAGTCGAGCTCGTGCGAGGTCCGGCCCCAGCGCGAGTCGTTGTTCGAACTGATCGCGGTCGGCGTCTTGAGCGCACTCACGGTGGTCGCGCTCGGCGTGCTCTACCTACAGCAGGCGGGGGTCACCCCGTAGGCCTGCCCCTACATCTTGTGTTTCGCCGCCCGCCGTGACGTGAACGCTCCGTCACGGGCGGGCTTTTTTGCGTAATCGCCGCTGATCGTCGGCGGTTCGCCCAACAGGGTGACGCGCGACGCGCCGTGTCGAGTTGCGTCCGCGTCCGCAGAGATCTAGTTTCTACCCCTACATCTAGTGGTTGCACCGTTGTAAGTAGTCCACAGGTTGTGGGTAACCCGACCAGTGTGGCTGCTGCGATGGGTGCTGCGCGGGGGAAGGGGTGAGGTGGCGTGCGGTGTCCGTTCTGCCGCCATTCGGACTCGCGGGTGGTCGACTCCCGCGAGGTCGACGAGGGACAGGTGATCCGTCGTCGGCGCTCCTGCAACAGCTGCAGCCGCCGGTTCACCACGGTCGAAGAAGCGGTTCTCGCCGTGGTCAAGCGCTCCGGCGTGACGGAGCCTTTCAGCCGCGACAAGGTGGTCGTCGGCGTGCGCAGGGCGTGCCAGGGCCGCCCGGTCGACGAGGACGCGTTCCAGGTGCTCGCACAGCAGGTGGAAGAGTCGATCCGGTCGACGGGGTGCGCGGAGATCGCGAGCCACGAGGTGGGCCTTGCCATTCTCGGCCCCCTGCGCGAACTCGACGAGGTCGCTTATCTGCGCTTCGCGAGCGTTTACAGGTCCTTCTCGTCCGTCGAGGACTTCGAGAAGGAAATTCTTGATCTTCGCACTGCGAGGGCCGAGGAAGCACCGGCCGAGCAGTGATCCGCGCGCACTTAAGCGCGTGCAGAAACCATCTTTCTAAGCACCAGCACGAGGGAGATCCACCGTGACCGAGACCGTCGGCGGCTCAGCCAAGAAGACAGCCGCACGGGCGGCTGCCAAGCCTGCCGCGCTGAAGGTCCAGCGCGTCTACACCACCGAAGGCCGCCACCCCTATGACGAGGTCACGTGGGAGCGCCGCGACGTCGTCATGACGAACTGGCGCGACGGCTCGGTGAACTTCGAGCAGCGCGGTGTCGAGTTCCCCGAGTCGTGGTCGGTGAACGCCACCAACATCGTCACCAGCAAGTACTTCCGCGGTGCCGTCGGCAGCGACAAGCGCGAGCAGTCGCTGCGCCAGCTGATCGACCGCGTCGTGAAGACCTACGTGGGCGCCGGCAAGGAGCACGGCTACTTCACGGGCGAGCAGGACGCCGAGATCTTCGAGCACGAGCTCACCTACATGCTTCTGCACCAGGTGTTCAGCTTCAACTCGCCGGTGTGGTTCAACGTCGGCACGAGCTCGCCGCAGCAGGTCAGCGCGTGCTTCATCCTCGCGGTCGACGACACGATGGAGTCGATCCTCAACTGGTACCGCGAGGAGGGCCTGATCTTCAAGGGCGGCTCCGGTGCCGGCCTGAACCTCTCGCGCATCCGCTCGTCGAAGGAGCTGCTGTCCTCCGGCGGCACCGCGTCGGGCCCGGTGTCGTTCATGCGCGGCGCCGACGCGTCCGCGGGCACCATCAAGTCCGGTGGCGCCACCCGCCGCGCGGCCAAGATGGTCGTCCTCGACGTCGACCACCCGGACGTCGTCGAGTTCATCGAGACCAAGGCGCGCGAAGAGGACAAGATCCGCGCCCTGCGCGACGCCGGGTTCGACATGGACCTCGGCGGCGCGGACATCGTGTCCGTGCAGTACCAGAACGCGAACAACTCGATCCGTGTGTCGGACGAGTTCATGCACGCGTACGAGAGCGGCGGCGACTTCGGTCTGCGCGGCCGTCAGACCGGCGAGGTCATCGAGCGCATCGACGCCAAGGAGCTGTTCGGCAAGCTCGCCAAGGCCGCGTGGGAGTGCGCCGACCCCGGCATCCAGTACGACGACACGATCAACGACTGGCACACCTGCCCCGAGTCGGGCCGCATCACCGCGTCCAACCCGTGCTCGGAGTACATGCACCTGGACAACTCCAGCTGCAACCTCGCGTCGCTCAACCTGATGAAGTTCCTCGGCACCGACGGCAAGTTCGACGCCGTCACGTTCGCCAAGGCCGTCGAGCTGATCATCACCGCGATGGACATCTCGATCTGCTTCGCGGACTTCCCGACCGAGCCGATCGCGGACACCACCCGCAAGTTCCGCCAGCTCGGCATCGGCTACGCCAACCTCGGCGCGCTGCTGATGGCGACCGGCCACGCGTACGACTCCGAGGGCGGCCGCGCGCTCGCCGCGACCATCACCTCGCTGATGACCGGTGTCTCGTACCGCCGTTCCGCGGAGCTCGCGGGCTTCGTCGGCGCCTACGACGGCTACAAGCGCAACGCCACCGCGCACCAGCGCGTCATGCGCAAGCACGCCGCCGCGAACGACCTGATCCGCACCTACCACGCGAACGACTCGGCGGTGCACAAGGTCGCGACCGAGGCCTGGCAGCAGGCGCTGGAGATCGGCGCGAAGAACGGCTGGCGCAACGCCCAGGCGTCCGTGCTGGCCCCCACCGGCACCATCGGCCTGATGATGGACTGCGACACCACCGGTATCGAGCCGGACCTGGCCCTGGTCAAGTTCAAGAAGCTCGTCGGCGGCGGCTCGATGCAGATCGTCAACCAGACGGTGCCGCGCGCGCTGAAGGCCCTCGGCTACCTGGACGAGCAGATCGAGGCGATCGTCGAGTTCATCGGCGAGCACGGCCACGTCGTCGACGCGCCGGGCCTGCGCCGCGAGCACTACGAGGTCTTCGACTGCGCCATGGGCGAGCGTTCCATCGCGCCCATGGGTCACGTGCGGATGATGGCGGCGACCCAGCCGTTCCTGTCCGGCGCGATCTCCAAGACCGTCAACATGCCGGAGACGGCGACGGTCGAGGACGTCGAGGAGATCTACTACCAGGGCTGGAAGCTCGGCCTGAAGGCGCTCGCGATCTACCGCGACAACTGCAAGGTCGGCCAGCCGCTGTCGGCGGGCAAGGGCGCCAAGGCGACCGAGGAGAAGAAGGCCTCGGAGACCGTCGTCGAGTACCGCCCGGTCCGCAAGCGCCTGCCGAAGAAGCGCCCGTCGCAGACCGTGTCGTTCACGGTCGGTGGCGCCGAGGGCTACCTGCACGCCGGTTCGTACCCGGACAACGGCCTCGGCGAGATCTTCGTCAAGCTCGGCAAGCAGGGCTCCACGCTGGCCGGCGTGATGGACGCGTTCTCGATGTCGATCTCGGTGGGCCTGCAGTACGGCATCCCGCTCGAGTTCTACGTCTCGAAGTTCCAGAACCTGCGCTTCGAGCCGGCGGGCATGACCGACGACCCGGACGTCCGCATCGCCACCTCGGTGCTCGACTACCTGTTCCGCCGCCTGGCGCTCGACTACCTGCCGTACGACAAGCGCGCGCAGCTCGGCATCTTCACCGCCGACGAGCGTTCGGCGCAGGTCGCGGGCGAGTACGGCGCCCCGGCGTCGTCCGACGTGGACCTCGAGGGCCTGCGCGGCTCGGTCGAGGCAGCGCCGAAGCAGGTCGAGGCGTCCGTCGAGACGCCGAAGCAGGTGGGCAGCTCGACCGAGCTGCTGGAGCTGCACCTGGGCAAGGCCGCGGACGCGCCGCTGTGCATGACCTGTGGCACGAAGATGCGCCCGGCCGGCTCGTGCTACTTGTGCGAGGGCTGCGGCAGCACCTCCGGCTGCAGCTGATCGATGACCGCTTGCCGGCCGAGGAACGCTTTCCTCGGCCGGCAAGCGGCGATCACCGAGGTCAGAACAAGCTCTTGCGAGCCCGCGCCACCGGTGCGTCGGGGAGCGTCACTCCGTGGCGGTCAGCCACCTTCTTCTCGGCTTCCGCGATGACGCAGGCCAACGTCGACGGGTTGAGCCGGCCTTCTCCGAAGTGGATGACGGCCTTCTCGAACTCGCCGTCCAGGGCGGTGTCGAAGTCGGCTGCCAGGGTGCGACCGTCGACTCCAGCGTTCCGGACGCACTCCAACGGCTTCCTGCCGAACATGACCTCGAACTCCTCGAAGCCGCGGATCGTCCAGTACGTCTCGTAGAGGGGGACGTTGGTCGCGCGCAGCCAACGCCACATGTACTGGGGATCCTCATGGTTCGGCGCCTCGCGGTGGCATCGGCCGCACAACAGCACGAGGTTGTCCGGGGTGTTCGGGCCGCCGAGCGACGCGGGCACGATGTGGCACTTCTCGAGGCGTGCCCGGTAGGCACAGCGCCAGCAGCGCTCGTGAGCTTCGCTCCAGTCGACCCCGAAGCCGCACTCGTCCTCGACTTCGCACCAGTAGTCGACGATCTGCCTGTTGGTGACGGTTACGCGGTCTGCCCGTCGCTGACCCTTGGCGTGCGTCACGGCAGCGTGATGCCGTGCCGGTCCGCCAGCTTCTTCTCGATCTCCGCGATCACGCACGCGATCGTCGACGGGTTGAGCCGCCCCTCCCCGAACCGCACGACGGTCTTCGCGAACTCGTCCGCCGCCAGCGCCCGGCACTCGGCGTTCAGCGAGCGGTGGTCGACCCCGGCCTCCTGGAAGCACTCCAGCGGCTTGCGGCCGAAGATGACCTCGAACTCCTCCCAGCCGCGCAACGTCCAGTAGGTGTCGAACGACGCCGTCGCCGTCGCCCGCAGCCACCGCCACAGGTACCGCGGGTCCACGTGGCTCGGCGATTCGCTGACGCAGCGCCCGCACAGCAGCACGACGTTGTCCGTGGTGCGGCTGCCGCCCATGGACGCGGGCACTACGAGGTGTTGCTCCAGTGAGGACCTGTAACCGCAGCGCCAGCATCTCTCGTGTGCGGTGCCCCAGTCGATGACGAGGTCGACCTCGTGCTCGACCCAGTACGCGACGATCTGCTGGTTGCTGATGCGCATGTGATCCTTCCCCAGGTGTTGCCTCCCCTGTCGGTGACGAAGGCGATTCCGTTTCACCCACTCGCAACTGATAGAACATCTCGCAGTAAGGGGGAGAGATGCCTTCGTTCGACGACTTGCGCCGGTACCTGCTCGGTCAGCTCAACGCCGCTGTCCGGCGTCCCGGCATGTACGGCGGTGAGGCGGTGATCCTCACCCTGCTCGACGCGCTGGCGTTCGCCGACGACCGCACGGACCGGTGGCAGAACGAGCTCGACGCGCTGGTGAAGCGCGGCGCCGCCAACGCGGCGATGGTGAGCGGCGCGGTGCACGAGGCGCTCGGCCACCGCAGCGAGGACGTCATGGCGTCGGTGTACGCGGACCTCGCGCACCGGCAGGGCTGGCTGAGCCTCGACGCCGACAGCCGCATCCCCGGCGTGCTGGGGGAGCGGGACTGCCTGCTCGACGACGTCATCGCCGAGTACGGCGAGCCGCCGCTGTGGCTGGGCGGCACGAACCCGAAGTACTCGAAGACGCTCGGCTACCCGGACCGCTCGGGCGCGCTGGTGTTCTTCCACTTCATGCCGGAGCTGCGGCTGATGGCGACCCGGCGCGGCGACGGCGGCTTCCGCGACAGCTTCGTCTTCACGCCCGCGGGGCTGGCTCGCTGACGATCTCGGCGAACTCGGCGATCAACGGCGTGTGGCGGTGCGCCGCCCACGCCAGCACGACCTCGTTCGGCGCGATGTCCGAGATCGGCACGTGCGTGAGGTCCTCTCGCGAGTAGAACACCGCCGTCGACAACGGCAACACGGCCACACCGCCGTGCATCGCGACGTGCTCCAGCTTCTCCTCGACGGACCGGATACCCGGCGTGGTGTCGTGCCGCACGAGACGTTCGCCGGCGAGGTCGGACTCCAGCACGCTCTCCTTGCCCGCCAACCGATGCGAAGCAGGCACCACCGCAACGCGCGGCTCGGTGAACAACGGCACGCACCGAAGGCCATCCAAAGGCACGGGCAGCCGCACGTACCCGACGTCCGCCCGCCCGTCGTGGATCACCTCGACCTGGTCGTCCCACGTCGTGCGCAGCACGTCGATCCGCATGCCGGGATGCCGCGCCGCCAGTACCCGCACCGCGGGCGTGACGATCAACCCCGGCATGAACCCGACGGTGAACGAGTCCGTCCCCACGCGCCGCAGCAAAGCCGAAGCCTGCGCGAGCAACGGCCGTGCGTCGTCCAGCAGCCGCACGCCCGCAGGGGCCAGCACGGTGCCCGCAGACGAACGGTCGAAGAGCTGCGCGCCCAGCTCGGCCTCCAAAGCACGGATCTGCCGCGACAACACCGGCTGCGCGATGTGCAGGGCCTCGGCGGCGCGCCCGAAGTTCAGATGCTCCGCGACCGCGACGAAGTATCGAAGCTTGCGGAGGTCCAAATCCATGTGACCAGCGTAGGCCAGACCGGTAAAATCGCAGGTGATGCGCATAGTTCTGCACACTCGTGCGCGCCTGGACCTCGCATACGCCTCGCTCGACGGCCTCTCCGTCGGCGACGCTCTGGGCGCTCAGTTCTTCATGGTCGGCCGCTCGTTGCCCGACCTCGTGGCCGGCAAGCCGCCACGGGGCCCGTGGGAGTGGACCGACGACACCGAAATGGCCTGCAACCTCGTCGCCGAACTGCGTGACCACGGCGAAGTCGACCAGACGAGGCTCGCCACCGCGTTCGCCGAACGCTGCGAGCCCTACCGCGGCTACGGCGCGGGAGCGTTCACCATCCTGCGCAAGATTCGCCAGGGAACGCCCTGGAAGGAAGCGGCCTCCAGCGCGTTCAACGGCCAGGGCTCGTGCGGCAACGGCGCCGCGATGCGGATCGCACCACTGGGCGCGTACTTCGCCGACGACCCGGAAACCGTGACGGCACAGGCGATCCGGGCCAGCGAGGTGACGCACCAGCACCCCGAGGGCGTCATGGGCGGCCTCGCCGTGGCGCACGCGTCGGCGATCGCGGCCAGGGCACGGCTGACCGGCACGCCACCGCGCGACCTGCTCGGCACGGTCCTGGAGCACCTCGAAGACTCGTTCGTGCGCAAGGGGATCGAGAAGGCGCGCAAGATCGACAACGCCGAGGAGGCTGCCTACGTGCTCGGCAACGGCTCGCGCGTGACGGCGCAGGACACCGTGCCGTTCACGCTCTGGGTCGCCGCCCACCACCTCGGCGACTACGAGGCCGCGGTCACCGCCTGCGTCCGGGCGGGTGGTGACATCGACACGACGGCCGCGATCGTCGGTGGCGTCGTCGCGCACCCGCCGGAGGCGTGGCGGCGCGAACGTGAGCCGCTGCCCGACTGGGTGGACCGCGCTGACCAGGACGTTTGACCCGACAGCGGTGATTTATTCATCACGTGTTGAGTTTTTGGCCGAACCCTCGTAACCTCCTCTTCAGGCGGAACCTGGAGGGGTGCCATGACGTTCACGATCGGCTTCAAGTCCATCGACGGCACGATGCTCGCGACCGTGGGCGGCAAGGCCGCGAACCTCGGTGAGCTCACCAGGGCCGGCCTGTCCGTCCCGCAGGGCTTCTGCGTCACCACGGACGCCTACCGCGAGGTGGCGGAGGCCGACGCGCTGGCCGCCACCACGCCGGAGAACGCCCGCAGGACGCTGCTGGAAACCCCTGTGCCGCAGGAGATCCGGGACGCGATCGTCGCCGGGTACCGCGAGCTCGGCGACGACGTGCCCGTGGCCGTGAGATCGAGCGCGACGGCGGAGGACCTGCCGTTCGCGAGCTTCGCGGGCCAGCAGGACACGTTCCTCAACGTCGTGGGCGAGGACGCGGTGGTCGACGCCGTGCGCCGCTGCTGGGCGTCGCTGTGGACGGACCGCGCCGTCAGCTACCGCGACACGAACGGCATCGACCACACCACCACCTACCTGGCCGTTGTCGTGCAACGGATGGTGCAGTCCGCGGTGTCCGGCGTGATGTTCACGGCGAACCCGGTCACCGGCACGCGCGACCAGATCGTCATCGACGCGAGCCCCGGCCTCGGCGAGGCCGTCGTGTCCGGTGCCGTCAACCCCGACCACTTCGTCGTCGACGGCACCGAGATCGTCGAGAAACGGCTGGGGGACAAGAAGTTCGTCATCCGCTCGCTGCCCGGTGGCGGCACCGAGCACGTCGACGTCGGCGAGAGCGGCGAGCAGTGCCTCACCGACGGCCAGATCCACGCGCTCGCCGTCCTCGGCCGCAAGGTGCAGGCGCACTACGGGTCGCCGCAGGACGCCGAGTGGGCGATCGACGACGACGGCGAGCTCCACCTCACCCAGGCGCGCCCGATCACGACGCTGTTCCCGTTGCCGGACAACCCCGACGGCGGCGCGCACGCCTACTTCTGCTTCAGCCTCGCGCAGGGCCTCGAACGCCCGATCACGCCGATGGGCCGCGCGGTGTTCCGGGAGATCGCCAAGTCCGCCTTCGAGATCGTCATCGGCGATCCGACGAGTCAGTCCTATGTGGAGAACGGCGAGCGCATCTTCTTCGACGTCACCAAGGTGTTGCGCAGCAAGGTCGGCCGCGAGTTCGTCACGCGCCTGCTCGGCGTGATGGAGGCGCGTTCCTCCGAGGTGCTGCGCGGCCTGTTCGACGACCCGAGGTTCGCCATCAGGAGCACCTCGCCGACGCCCGCGTTGCGGCGCGTGTTCCGGCTCGCGCGGCGGTTCCACCTGCCCGTCACGGCGGCGAAAGCCCTGGTGAACCCCGAGAAGGCCGTGCGGACCGCGCTGCTGATGGAACGCGACGTCCTGGAGAAGTCCGCTCAGCTCACGATCGAACAGGCGCTGCGCCAGTGCGTCGTGCCGGTGCTGCCGAGGCTCGCGCCGACCGCGTTGATCGGGTTCGCGATGCTCGGCCTGGTCGGCAAGGTCGTGCGGACGAAGCCGGGGGAGCTGCAGACCGTGCTGCGCGGCCTGCCGAACAACATCACCACCGAGATGGACATGGCGATGTGGGAGCTGGCGCAGGAGATCCGCCGCGATCCCGTCGCGCTGCGACAGTTCCAAGACGGCGAACGGCCGGCCGCGCTCGACCGGTTCCTCGCGCGGTGGGGGCACCGGGCCGTCGCCGAGATCGACCTGGGCCTGCCGCGGTGGTCCGACGACCCGGCGCACGTCGTCGGCGTCGTCAGGAACTTCCTGCGGCTGGACGGCGAGCAGGCGCACCCCGACGCGGTCTTCGCGCGGGGCGCCGCCGAGGCCGAGGCGATGATCGAGACCCTGGCCAGGCGGGCGTGGGGACGTGGCTGGTTCGTGCGCTTCGCGTTGCGCCGCACCAGGTTGCTCGCCGGCCTGCGGGAGTACCCGAAGTACCTGATCATCACGTTGTTCGGCGCGCTGAGGAAGCGCGTCGCCGCCATCGGCTCCGAGCTCGTCGCCGCAGACCGCCTGGACACCGTGGACGACGTGTACTTCCTGAATCTCGAGGAAATGCGGTCGGAGCAAGGAGATCTGCGCCCGCTGGTGGCGCGGCGGCGTGAGGTCTACGACCGCGAGATGCGGCGCAGGCACATCCCGCGCGTGCTGCTGTCCGACGGCACGGAACCCGAGGCGGTGCACCACGGCGCCCCCGTCGAGGGCGATCTCGTCGGCACGCCGGCGTCGGCGGGCACGATCACCGGCGTCGCGCGCGTCGTCATGGACCCCGTCGGCGCGCACCTCGAACCCGGCGAGATCCTCGTGGCGCCGTCGACCGATCCCGGGTGGACACCGCTGTTCCTGACGGCGGGCGGCCTGGTGATGGAGATGGGCGGCGCGAACTCGCACGGTGCCGTGGTGGCGCGGGAGTACGGGATTCCGGCGGTCGTGGGCGTGCGCGAGGCCGTGACGCGGATCAGGACGGGGGAGTGGATCACCGTGGACGGCAGCACCGGAGCGGTGACCACGGCCGGCTCGCCCGTTGAGGTCTCGTGACGGGCGCCGGACGCGTAATGTCGGGATTGTGGCTGAGTCCAAGGGTGAGCTGAACAAGGCCCAGCAGGGCATCGCCGACTACCTGCTGCGGGCGGGCGTGGACGGCTTCGGGCCGTTCAAGAGCGCACGGGAGTCCGCGTCCGACGCGCTCGTCAAGAAGGGCGACGAGGTCGACGCGGTCAAGCACCTCATCCGCACGCACGTCGCGCTGGCGGGCGCCCAGGGCTTCGTGACGAACCTCGGCGGCCTGATCACGTTGCCGATCTCGCTGCCGTCCAACGTCGCCGCCACCTACGTCATCCAGACGCACCTCATCGCGTCCATCGCGTCGTTGCGCGGGCACGACGTGGACAGCGACGAGGTGCAGATGGCGATCCTGCTCTGCCTGCTCGGGAATGCCGGAACCGAGCTGTTCAAAAAGGTCGGCATCAAGCAGTTCACCAAGAAGGCCGCGTCGGCACTTATTACAAAATACGGTACAAAGAAACTCGGCACCATCGCCGCCAAGGGCGTTCCGGTGCTGGGCGGCGTCATCGGTGGCACCGTCGACGCCGCCTCTACCAGAGCGGTCGGCGCATTCGCAAATCGCTACTTCACGCACGCGGACCCATTGCCGAAGGTCATCGACGGCGAGGTGTTGCACGTGCAGATCGAGGAAGCGGACGGAACGACCGATTCGCGCTAACTCAGGCGGTCGAGTGCGGAGCTGAACGCGTCCGGCGGGATGAGCACACCGCCGCTGAACGGGTTCTGCAGCTGGTAGATCGCGAACAGCAGCAGAATCAGCGTCGAGCTCAGCGTGACGGTGATCAGCAGCTGCGAGATCAGGTTCGGCCCGCCGAACAGGTACGGGAACAGCAGCGACAGGACCGTGCCGATCAGCAGCGCGAGCCACACGACGGGGCTGACGCCGCCGCCCGACGCGTCGAGGCGTTCCTGCCGCGCCTGGTAGACCTCCCAGAGCTGGTTCGCGGCCTCGGCCTTGCGGTCCTCCTGCCAGCCGCCGTCCGGCGCTGACTTCGCGATCGTGTCCCTGAGCTGGTTCAACGTGTTCCAGCCCGCGTTGCCGACGTCCTCGCCCTCGCGCATGCGGGGCCACTCGTCGTCGACGACCGTGGAGACGTAGGCGCGGATCAGGCCGTCGACCTCGGACTTCGCGGGCTCCGGCAGCGAGTCCGCGGACCAGGTCACGGCGACCAGCGAGTTCGCTTCCTTCTGCACCTGTTCCTCGGCGCCGTTGGCCGCGTCGAACAGCGAGATCAGGATGAACGCGGCCAGGACCGCGTGCAGTCCGGCGACGATGCTGAACACCGATCCGCCCGCGCCGAGGTTCTTCTCGCCCACTTCGTCCGAGCCGAACCGGCGGGTGATGACGACGAGAACGGCGGAGATGACGGCGGCACCGAGAACCCAGAGCGTGCCGCTGAGGTAAATGCTCAATTCGGCTCCTTTCTGGTGTGGGATTAGACCACGGTCTACTGTGACCGGTACAGCGCGGTCTGGTGAACGAGTAATGGTCAGGTGGGAATGCACGGCAACGACAGAAATACCCGGTTGTCGTATTGGGCTGCTCCAAACCGGTGGCGGAGGGATTCGCTCGCGTTGAGCGCCGTCTCGACGCTATTGGTGCTTTCCGCGCCGTTCACCAGCGCCGTTGCGCAGGCCGCGCAGCCGAACTGTGACGCTTATCAAGTGCGTTCATCCCATCGTGGAGATCTGTCGACGTTCACGAAAGTGGAACCGTCATCCGGTGGGGTGACAGAGGTGGCCCGCCTGGACTACGCGGTGAACGCACTGGGGTACTCGGCGTCGTTGGGCCGTTTGGTTGGTCTTACTTCTCGCGGGCACCACTGGTGGAAGAACCCCGCGCACGTGGTGCTGATCGACACCAAGGGCGTGGTCAACGACCTCGGACCCGTTGAGGCGCAGTGGTTCCGCACCGATGACGTGTCGGCGGGCGCGGTCGTCGGCACGACGTTCTACGTGCGGGACACGGCCAGGTTGCACGCCATCGACATCGACCCGGCGAGCCCGGCGTACCTCAGGATCGTGCGGACCGTCGCGCTCGACTGGCCCGCGATGACGCTGGACGACTTCACCGCCGACCCGGTGACCGGGAAGCTCACGGGGGTGTCGGCGGCGGGCTGGGGGCCGGGCGAGGTCGTGTCGTTCGACCCGGTGTCCGGGCGCGTGCTGAGCAGGACCGAGATCCCCGCGCTGCCCGGCAGGTCGACCTACGGCGCCGTCATCATCGACGCCTCCGGCACCATCTACGCCATCAACAACGGCTATCAGGGCAGCAGCCGTCTCTACCGCATCACGGGCACCACGGCGGTCGAACTGTCGACGGGCCCGCAGATGGGCATGATCGACGCGGCGGGCTGCCTGCCGAACCCGATGCCGCCCCGCGTCGAACCTCCCGCGCCCCGTCCCGAGGTGCCGGCGCCCCCGGCACCCGCTCCGCCCGTCCCGGCGCCGGTGCCCGCGCCCGTTCCCGTCGTGCAGCAACCGCCGCCTCCTCCCGTGGTGACGACGCCTGCTTCCGTTCCGCCGCAACCGGTTCCGGTGCGCGCCGCGCGCCAGCGACCCGAACCGCGCGAGGAGCTTCCGCTCGCCGCCGAGACCACGCCGATGACCAAGTCCCGCAAGTGGGCCATGGTCACCGTCATCCTCGTGATGCTCGGCGCCGGTGCAGCGGCAGCACGCGCCCGCGGTTAATTCGGTTGGCACGAGACGACGACGTCGCTAGCGTTGCGGACATGTTCCTCATCTGATGAACCTCCGCAGCGCTCTCGACGCTGCCCTCGCGACCTATGCCGTCGCGCTCTCTCACGGTGACCCAACGCGCGGGTCGATCTCTCACGGCCGTTCTCTTCGCCGTGCCCTTTGCACGCCCTCTTCGTGAGGAGGCTTTCGCATGCCTGACACCAGCCAGCCCGAGCCCGGCAACCGCGCCGCACGCCGTGCGCAGAAGCGGGCCAAGCAGGACCAGAAGACACAGTTCCCGCTGCCGCAGCAGCGGGCGCCGATGGTCCAGCCGCGCCAGTTCGCGACCCGTCGCCGCGGTGGTACCGCGTAGCCGACGCCGAACCGGCGCGACACCGCAGGGGGACGCGATCGAGCGCGTCCCCCTGCTCCCTTCGTGGTTCGATCTCCCGTTCTGTCCGGATCCGATCTAGCCTGAGGTGCTACCGGACCGACAGGATCGGAGGCGCCAGATGAGGATCGCTGACGTTTTGCGGACCAAGGGATCGGCGGTCGCGACAATCGACCCGGACGTCCCAGTGTCCGAACTGCTCAGAGCGCTCGCCGAACACAACGTCGGCGCGATCGTCGTGGTCGGCCCGTCCGGCGTGGCGGGGATCGTGTCCGAGCGGGACGTCGTGCGCCGGCTGCACGAAACCGGCGTGGACCTGCTCGATTCACCCGTGTCGGCGATCATGACCGCCGACGTCTTCACCTGCACACCCTCGGACACGGTGGACAGCCTCACCGTCGTGATGACCGAACGGCGCTTCCGCCACGTCCCGGTCCTCTCCGACGGCCGGCTGGTTGGAATCGTGAGCATCGGTGACGTCGTGAAGAGCAGGATCGGGCAGCTGGAGCAGTCCCACGACCAGCTGCAGGCCTACATAGCCCAAGGCTGACCGCCACCTCACTACGCTTGATCGGGTGAAACCCACCGTCGGCCAGCCCGAGCTCGTAGAGGTAGCGCCAGGAGTCCACGCCTACGTCCAGCCGGACGGCTCCTGGATGATCAACAACACGGGCGCCGTCGTCGGCTCCGACGACACACTCCTGCTCGTGGACACCACGTCCACCGAGGCGCGCAACCGAGCGTTGCTCGCCTCGGTGGCGTCGGTGTGCCCGGCACCCCCGAGCTACGTGATCAACACCCACCACCACGGCGACCACACGTTCGGCAACTGGCTGGTCCCGCCGGCGACCACCATCATCGGCCACGAGGCCTGCCGCGAAGAGGTCATCACCGCGGGCCTGCTCGCCTCCCAGGTCCTGACCGGCCCGGACTACGGCCACATCGAGGTCCGCCCGCCGTCACTGACCTACACCACGACCCTGACCCTGCACCTGGGCACGCGCGTGGTCGAACTGCACCACCCGGGCCCCGCCCACACGCGCGGCGACACCGTCGTCTGGCTCCCCGCCGAACGAGTCCTCTTCACCGGCGACCTCGTCTTCGCGGGAGGCCAGCCGTTCCTCGCCGAAGGCAGCATCAACGGCTACCTGTCCGCCCTGGAGTTCCTCCGCGCGTTCGACGCCGCCGTCGTCGTCCCCGGTCACGGCCCGCTGCTGCGCGGTCCCGAGATCACCCGCGTGCTCGACGACCTCGTCGCCTACACGACCTACCTGGCGGACCTGGCGTCCTCCGGCCACGCCGCCGCCAAGACCCCGATGGAGGTCGTCCGCGCGGCAGGCGAGTCGCGCTACTCGTCGTGGCAGGAGTCCGAACGCCTGGTCGGCAACCTCCACCGCGCCTACCACGAACTGGATGGCAAGCCCCTCGCCGAACGCCTCGAACTCCCGCGAGTCTGGATGGACATGATGGAGCTCCACGGCGGCCCCATCGCCTGCCACGCCTAGCTCATATCCAATGTATTAGCGCCTGATCCGCGTTTCCCGCTGGGTGCGACGACGACGTCGTCGCACCCCAGCGCGGCAGCAGGTTCTAGACGGCCTGGTCGATGCCGGGAGGTTCGGGGACGTTCTCGGTCTTCGTGCCCGACGGCATCGCCCACATGAAGGCGCGCATCATCGCGTACTGGAACCTCAGGCCGGCGCCGACGTCGCCGGACTCCACGACCTGCTTGAGCGCAGCGAGGATGCCCTTCCACGTGGTGTCGACCTTGTCGAGCCGCTTGACGCCGTCCGGCCAACCGGAGTTGCGCAACGTGACACGCGTGCCGCCGTCGACCTCTTCGAGCTCCCACGAGACGACGGTCCACGGGTCGTCGCGCATGGTGAGCCGTTGCGTGTGGGAGAGCAGCCTCGGCGGGTCGACCTCGACGACCCGGCCGACGACGAAGACCCGCTTGCCGTCGGTCGACCGGTAGTACAACGGCGCGCCGGGTTCGAGCGCGGAGTCGAGAATCGCGTCCATCATGGCGCGCTGCTTGCCGTCGAGTTTGGTGATCTCCGCCCACACCTTCTCGATGGGCGCGGCGATCACGATGCTGTGCAGCAGCTCGGTGCCGGGTTCAGCCAACGTCCTCATCCTCCTGTCCGGCGCTCTCGACCGTGATCTTCAAGCCGACCAGCGCCGCTGCCCAGTCCTGCTCGTAGTGCGCGACCCACCGCTGATGGATCTGCTGGATGGGCACGGGATTCAGGTGGTTGACCCGCTTCCGGCCCCGCGGCTCCACGAGCACCAGATCGGCCTCGCGAAGCACACCGAGGTGCTGCATGACGACATGCCGGCTCGTCTCCAACGCCTCGACCAGCTCGCCCGTGGTGCGCGGGCCCGTGCGCAGGACGTCGAGGATCGCGCGCCTCAGCGGATTCGCCAGAGCGCGCCAGACGGCGTCATCATCATGTGGCAACTTCATTACGTAAGTTTTTTAACACCTAACCGGGCCCGTGTCGAGCATCAGAACGCCAACACATGAGCCACAGGCGGCGTGACCAAGCCCCGAGCCCAACCCAGGAGCGGACCATTCCCCGAAACCGCCGAGGTCGAGACCAGGGCTGACGACGGCACGGTCCTCGACGCGACGATGGGCAACGTCGACGCCTGAGGCGCACAGCAGAACTGCGACCTGCTGCTTCGCGACCTCAAGGCCTATAAGTTCGAATGATGCTGCACGACGTCGCCGACGCCACGCGCCAATATATTAGTTTGCTGGCCGGTGACCAGCGCGACCAGGCGATCCGCGCGGTCACCGACGACGACCTGAGGCACCGCTGGTCGTACACACCCGGCACACGCCCAGGGCTCGCCCTCGGCGAGCTCCAGCGGGACCAACGCAAAGCCGTGCACGGCATGCTCGCGACCGTCCTCAGCCCACACGCCTACGCCCAGGCAGCAGCGGTGATGGCGCTGGAAGATGTGCTCGACCACCGCGAAGGCGGCCACCGCGACCGCCACAACGGCGACTACTGGACCGTCCTCTTCGGCAAGCCCGGTGGCGACGAGCCGTGGGGCTGGCGCGTCGAAGGCCACCACCTGTCGGTCAACGTCGTCGTCGCCGACGGCCGCGTCTCCGCGACCCCGTTCTTCCTGGGCGCGAACCCCGCCCGCGTGACCTATCGCGGCCGCGTGGTCGGCCAGCCGCTGCGACTCGAAGAGGAACTGGCCCGCGAACTCCTCGACCGCATGGGCCCCACCGCCCGCCGCCTGGCCGTCGTCGCGGACACCGCGCCACACGACATCCGCACCGGCAACGCACCACGGATCAGTCAGTCCGAGCCGGTGGGTGTGACGCCGGCCCAACTCGGCAAACCCGCGGCCGAGCTGTTCGTCGACATCGTCCGCCTCTACCTGGACCGGCTCTCGTACGAACTGGCCGACGAGGAGTTCGCCCAACTCGATCCCGAACGCCTGCACTTCTCGTGGGAAGGCTCGCTGCGCCGAGGCGAGGGCCACTACTACTGCATCCAGGGCCCGGACCTGCTCATCGAGTACGACAACACGGCCAACGAGGCCAACCACGTCCACACCGTCTGGCGTCGCCATTCAGGTGACTTCGGCGACGACCTCCTCGCCGCCCACTACGACGCGTCACGGCACACTGTCGCCCGTGGAGTGGCCCAGAACAGTTGACGCTGCCATCGCGACCCAAGAACGCCTGCGCACCCAGGTGATCACCACCAGTGCCCCTGACCTGCGCATAGACACTGTCGCAGGCCTAGACGTCGGCTACCGCAGCAATGACGCAGTTGCAGGCGTTTGCGTGGTGTTCGATGCAAAGACGCTGGTCGTCCTCGACGAGGTCGTGGTCGAGGACAGGACGGACTTCCCATATATTGCCGGGCTCTTCGCGTTCCGCGAGATGCCGGTGCTGCTGCGCGCGCTCGATCAGGTGACCGTCGCGCCGGACCTGTTGGTCGCGGACGGTCAGGGCCTCGCACACCCGCGCCGGTTCGGTCTGGCCTGCCATCTCGGCGTGCACACGGGCATCCCGAGCATTGGCGTCGCGAAGAACGCGATGGGCAGGTTCGAGCAACCCGGCCACGCCCGCGGATCGGCGAGCGACCTCCTCATGGAGGGCGACAACGGCGACGAGGTCGTAGGCAGGGCGCTCAGAACACAGGACGGCGTGAAGCCCGTCTTCGTGTCGGTCGGCCACAAGATCGACCTCGACCGGGCGTGCGCCGAAGTGCTGCGCCTGGCCCCGCGCTACCGGCTGCCCGAGACGACCCGCCGCGCCGACACGCTCACGCGGCAGGTTGCTTCGTCGGAGTGAAGCTCAGCAGCACGAGCAGGATCGCGCCGCACACCAGCGCGATGTCCGCGACGTTGCCGACGAACCAGCCGTTGTAGTCGATGAAGTCGACGACGTGCCCGCGCGCGAAACCCGGCGGCCGGAACAGCCGGTCGAGCAGGTGCGTCGTCGCACCGCCCAGCATCAACGCGAGCGCGATCGCCCGCAGCCTCGTCTGAGGCTGCATCCCGTACCGGGCGAGCATCACGACGGCGACGGCGGCGACGATGGTGAAGATCCACGTCGACCCCGCGCCGATCGAGAACGCGGCACCGGGGTTGTAGAGGAGCCTGAGCTGCAGGAACTCCCCGATCACGGGAATGGGCGCGCGGCCGGTCAGCGCGCTCTCGGCCCAGAACTTCGTGGCCTGGTCCAGCAGCAGCACGAGCACGGCGATGCCCATGACGAGTGGCACGCGGCGAGAGGTGGTGGTGTCCATTTGCCGACGAGCGTAGTTAAGAACACCACCACTCGGCATCAGACCCTGGTCACGCCTTGAACGCGTCGACGTCATCGACCGCCGCGGCGGCGTGAAACTCCTCCTCCAGAGTGTCCGACCGCTCGTTGGTGTCGTAGTCGACGCAGATGCGCCACCGTCCGTCCGTGCGCCGTGAATACGTGTGGAAGCGGCCGTAGAACGTGCGCCCATCACCATCCGCACGCGTCGACACGAGCTGGAAGATGCCACGCTCGCTCGCGGTGTCGCCCGCCACGATCCGCTCCACGAACCGGAACGAGATGCTCACCGCACTGCCGCGGTCAGCGAGGTCGGCGAACCACGACTCCGTCTGGGCCGCGAACCCGGAGAACCCGAGCACCTCCTTCGCCGGACCGCCCGCGCGAATCAGATCGGGCGAGTACAGACTCAGGAACGCCGGCGCGTCCAGCTCCCCGTACGCCAGCCGGAACGGGTGCCACACGTCTTCGTTGAGCTGCCGCAGCAGGTCGATGTCCACGACCTCAGAAGGTAGCGCCGAAGACCCCGGACAGGAGCGGATGAGCGTCAACGATCTTGCGGGCGACGCTGACGGAGTCGACGAGCGGATGCAACGCCAAAGCCTTCACCGCGTGCGCGCGCTCGCCACTGATGGCCGCCTTGATCGTCGCCCGTTCGACGACCTTGAGCGCCGTGACGAGTCCGACGCCCTCGTCCGGCACCTGGCTGACCGACACAGGCCGCGCGCCGTTCGCGTCGACGAGGCTCGGCACCTCGACGATCGCGTCCGCGTCGAGACACGACAACGTCGTCCTGTTCGGCACGTTGAGGATCAACGTCGCCCGCTTGTCCGACGCGATCGCGTGCATCAGGTCGAGCGCGACCCGTTCATAGCCGCCGCCGTCTAGGTCGTCGGCGTCGCGCTCGTCCTCACGCGTCTCGGCCATGTAGGTCTGTTCGCGTTCGAGACGAGTCCGCTCCCAGCTCTCCCACGAAGGCGCCGCGTAGAACCGCTTCTGCTGCTCCAGCAGAAACGCCCCGCGCGACGCACCGGCCCCCACTGCCTCACGCGTGAAGTAGTAGTAGTGCAGGTATTCGTTCGGAATGGCCCCCAACGTCCGCAGCCACTCGGCACCGAACAGCTTGCCCTCCTCGAACGACTCCAGCCGCGCGGTGTCGGCGAGCAGGTCCGGCAGCACATCGCGCCCTTGTACGTGGACACCCCGCAACCAGCCGAGGTGGTTCAGGCCGGCGTAGTCGAGCCACGCGTCGCCGAGATCGGTCCCGGCAGCGCGCACAACCCGTTTGCCGAGCCCGACGGGGGAGTCGCAGATGCCGATGACGCGGTGGCCGAGATACGCCGACATCGCCTCGGTGACCATGCCGGCGGGGTTGGTGAAGTTGATGACCCACGCGTCCGGCGCGTGCACTGATATACGGCGTGCGATGTCGATCGCGACGGGCACGGTGCGCAACCCGTATGCAACGCCCCCGGCGCCAACGGTCTCCTGTCCGAGCACACCACACCCCGCCGCGACGTTCTCGTCGGCCGCGCGTCCTTCGAGCCCGCCGACGCGGATCGCCGAGAACACGAAGTCCGCGCCACGCAACGCCTCGTCGAGGTCCGTCGACGTCGTCACGGCCGGAGCATCCGATATATCAGTCGCGAGTTCCGTGAGCACGCCGCCGATCGCGGAGAGCCGGGCGGCATCGAGGTCGTGCAGGACCACCTCGGTCACGCGGCCGGGCGAACGATCGGCGAGCAACGCGCGATAGACGAGCGGCACGCGAAAGCCGCCCCCGCCCAGGATGACCAGCTTCATGCCTCGACCACGTCCATTCGGGCCTCTCCCGCAGTGCGATCCACTTCGGCGAATCTAACATTTCCAGGTGCGACGGAGGCCGAACAACATCGGCCCGGAAATCAGGACTTCCAGACGTACTGCCTGGCATCGGCGCGACGACCTGGACAGGATCCCAACGGCACTTACTGCTGGTAGAAGGGGTCTTAACGTCTTCGTCGCGGGATCGCTCAAAGGGTTCCGCGCGCGACTGAAGTGTGATACAAAGAATGGCTTTGCGTTTTCGGAATGAATTTTCCGAGAAGGTGGCAATATTGTATCACAGGGGGCAAGGTGTTGGCGAGCGAACAGGCACGGATCACCTCTCTGTATGAAAAGCTCGACAAAGAACGGAACAAAGCGGCCGCCGACCTCGCGGCCGCCCTGCGGGACACCGCCATCCAGCGACTGGACCGCGAGGCCTCCGTCGAGCTGCTGAGCAGGGAAGTGGGGAAGTACCGCGCGGCGGAGGATGGGCTGTGCTTCGGCCGCATCGACTCGGCGAAGGGCGACCAGACCTACATCGGCCGCGTCGGACTCTTCGACGACGACTTCGAACCACTGCTGCTGGACTGGCGCGCACCCGAGGCGCGCCCGTTCTACACCGCCACCGCGGCGAACCCGGAGGGCGTCGTGCTGCGACGGCACTACCGCGTCCGCGACCGCGAGCTGTGCGACTTCCACGACGACGAACTGCTGACCGACACGACCGCACTGCTCAACGCCCTGAACGCGCCGAGGACCGCGACGATGCGCGACATCGTCTCGACCATCCAGGCCGAGCAGGACGAGATCATCCGCTACTCGGGCCCCGGCGTCCTGGTGATCGAGGGCGGGCCCGGTACCGGCAAGACCGCCGTGGCCCTCCATCGAGTGGCATACCTGCTGTACACGCGCCGTGAACGACTGTCGCGGCACGGTGTGCTGATCGTCGGCCCGAACACCGGCTTCCTCCGCTACGTCGGCGACGTCCTCCCGTCGCTGGGGGAGACCGACGTCGTGTTCGCGACACCCGGCGAGCTCTACCCCGGCGTCACGACCGACGTGGAGGACACGCCATCGTTGCAACGACTGAAAGGCGATATATCAGTTCTGGATCTCCTGGCCGTCGCCGTAGCCGACCGCCAGGAACTTCCAGACGAACCCATCGAGATCGAGCTGGAGGACGTCGTCGTCCCACTCGACGCGCACACAGCCGCCGTCGCGAGAGAGAAGACCCGCTACTACGAACTCCCGCACAACGCCGCCCGCATGTACTTCTTCCTCGCGCTCGCCGAGGAACTCGTCGCGCCGGCGTTGCGACTGATCGGCGTCGACTGGCCGGAGATCGAGGAGGACGTCCGCCACGAACTCCGCCACAGCACGGTCCTGCGCGACGCCGTCGACCGGTTGTGGCCGCTCCTCACCCCCGAGCAGTTGCTCGCCGACCTGTACGGAGGCCGCTGCTTCCGGATCGGTGCGCCAGAGCTGTACCGCCCCGACGCGGAAGCGTGGACGGTGTCCGACGTACCCCTGCTCGACGAGCTCGCCGACCTGCTCGGGTCCGACGGCACCGCAGAACGTGCGGCGAAACGAGAGGAGGAGGAACAGCTCGAATACGCGCGCGGCGTCATGGACGTCCTGTCCATCGACAAGCGCGCGGACTCCGACGAGTACATCGTCACGGACTTCGTCAACGCCGAGGTGCTGGCCACCAGGCACGAGGTGCGCGACCAACGCACCCTCGCCGAACGCGCCGCAGACGACCGCACGTGGACCTACGGCCACGTCGTCGTCGACGAAGCCCAGGAACTGTCCGCAATGGACTGGCGCGTACTGCTGCGCCGATGCCCCAACAAGTCCATGACCGTCGTCGGCGACCTGGCCCAGCGTCAGGCGGCCGGTGGCGTGCGCAGCTGGGGATCGGTGTTCGACCGCTTCACCTACCGCAAGCTGGAGGTCAACTACCGCACCCCCGGCGAGATCATGGCCGTCGCCACCCCGGTCCTGAAACTCGTCGACCCCGACGCGTCAGCACCGGTGTCGGTGCGCCAGGCCGGTGCCCGCCCGTGGGCTCGCCACGTAACTGATATATCGGCTGCCGTCCGCGACGAACTCGACGCGCACGCCGACGCGTGCAACGGCCGCACGATCGCCGTCATCGGCGAAGGCTGGATGCCGCCCCGCGCGTCGAAGGGGCTGGAGTTCGACGTCGTCCTCGTCGTCGAACCGCACCGCATGTCGCCCAGCGAGCTGTACGTGGCACTGACGAGGGCGACGCAACAGCTCGGCGTCCTGCACACCGAACCGTTGCCACGTCACCTACGAGGTCTCCTCTGAGACCCACGCCAGATAGTCGTCGTTGCCCCCGACCACAGGGGTGACGACGACCTCGGGCACGTCATAGGTGTGATGCGCCTTGATGTGCGCGACGAGGTCGTCGACGCGGACGGCGGTCGTCTTGACGACGCACTGCCACTCCGCGTCGACGCGCACCTCGCCGTCCCACCGATAGACACTGCGGATCGGCACGATCTGCACACACGCGCCCAGCCGCGCCTCGACGATTCCCTTCGCCAGCGACTCCGCGGCCTCGGCGGAGTCGACCGTCGTCGTCACCACGCTCACACCACTCACAGCGCGTCGATCTCCTTCAGCATCTGGTCTTTGAGTTCGGCCGGCGCGAACGACGCCCGCACCGCCGCCCTCGCGAGGCCGGCGAGCTCGTCGCGCCCGAACCCGAACCGCTCATGGCACACCATGTACTCGCGGTCGAGATCGGTGTGGAACATGCCGGGGTCGTCGGTGCTGATCGTCACCGGCACCCCGGCCTCCACGAGCCGCGGCAGGTGGTGCTCGTCCAACGACTTCACCGCACCCGTGCGGATGTTCGACGTCGGGCACACCTCGACGACGACGCCCTCGTCGGCCAGGTGTCGCAGCAACTCGGGATCCTGCACCGCGCTGACGCCGTGCCCGATCCGTTCGGCACGCAGATCGCGCAACGCGGCCCAGATCTCGCTCGGCGGCGTCGTCTCCCCGGCGTGCGGCACCATGTGCAACCCGGCGTCACGCGCCATCGCGAAGGCTTCGCGGAAGTTCGTCCTCGGCGAGTCCGACTCGAACCCGCCCAGCCCGAACCCGACCAGTCCCTCTGGCCGGTACTCGGTCGCGAACCGCGCACTCGTCATGCCCCAGTCGCGATCCCAGATGCCGGGCACGTCGAAGATCCACTGCAGCGCGACACCGTGCGACGCGAGCGCTTCCTCACGACCCGCGCGCAACGCCTCGACGAGTTCGTCGGGCGCGATGCCCGCGCGGAGGTGACTTGTCGCGCTGATCGTCAGCTCTGCGTATCGGACATTGGTTCGTGCGGCGTCACGGGCGTATCCGACGACGAGAGTGCGGACGTCCTCGCCGGTGGTGACGAGGTCGTTGACGATCCCGTAGACGTTGATGAAGTGCCGGAAGTCCCTGAACTCGTAGAACTTCCGCAACGCGGCCTCGTCGGCCGGCACCCGCCCACCGGGGTGGTTCCGCGCTAGCGCGAGGACGGTGTCGACGGAGGCAGCGCCCACGAGGTGGACGTGCAACTCGGCCTTCGGCAGCGCGTGGACGAAGTCGGAAATGTGCACGGTCCATGCTCTCAGGTCAAGGGCCGTTCGACGGGTGACATGTCTTGCAGTCAAAGGAGAGGGTGCAGGGCGAATCCCTGTCTCTGGCTTCCGCATTGGGGGTGCCTCGTGAGGGGCGCACGAAGAGTTGCACTGCTGACAGCGGTGCTGGTTCTGCCATTCCTGCCCGCGACGGCGAACGCCGCCGAAGGGCCGGTGTTCCAGGACGGCGAGGCGCAACCCGTCTTCGATCCGAAGGACGTGGTGAAGGAGAGCCTCTGGGTCCGCGCACCGGTCGACAGCGACCGCGACGGCAAGGACGACGAGGTCTACACCGAGGTCGTCCGGCCGCGCGCCACCGAACGCGGCCTCAAGGTCCCCGTCGTCTACATGGTCAGCCCGTACTTCTCGGGCGGCAACGACGTCGCGAACCACAACGTCGACGTCGAGCTGTACGTGCCCGACAAGCGCAACGGCCGTTTGCTGAAGTCCTCCTCCGATGAACGCATCACCGCCGCGCTCGGCCCGAACCCGATCACCTCTGGCCGTTACGAGGCGTACTTCATCGCACGCGGCTATGCCGTCGTCTACGCCGAATCGCTCGGCACCGGCAAGTCGACGGGATGCCCGACCACGGGCGACGTGAACGAGACGATCGGCGCGCGCGTCGTCGTCGACTGGCTCAACGGCCGTGCGTCCGCACGCACCGCCACGGGCGAAGCCATCAAGGCCACCTGGTCGACCGGCAAGACCGGAATGATGGGCGTCTCCTACAACGGAACGCTGCCCAACGCCGTCGCCTCCACCGGCGTGCGCGGCCTTGAGGCCATCGTGCCGATCGCCGCCATCTCCAGTTGGTACGACTACTACCGCGCGGACGGCGCCGTCGTCGCGCCCGGCACGTTCCAGGGCGAGGACGCCGACGTGCTCGCCGAGTACGTCTACACGCGCGCGGACCGCGAGATCTGCAAGCCGATCATCGCCGAGATCGCCAAGGACCAGGACCGCATTACCGGCGACTACAACCGGTTCTGGGACAAGCGCAACTACATGAACGACGTCCGCAAGGTCCGCGCGGCCGTGCTCGCGGTGCACGGGCTCAACGACTGGAACGTCAAGATGACGCACGTCGAGCAGTGGTACTCGGCGTTGAAGAAGGTCGGTGTGCCGCACAAGATCTGGCTGCACCAGTCGGGTCACACCGACGCCGACACACTGCGTTCCGTCGAGTGGCGGCGCACGCTCAACCGCTGGTTCACGCAGTACCTGTGGGGTCACCGCAACGGCGTCGACAAGGAGCCGAAGGCGACGATCCAGCGCGAGGACAAGACGTGGGTCGACGAGAAGGACTGGCCAGCTCCCGGCACGTCCGACGTCAAGCTGCGCCTGTCCGCCGGGGGAACCACCAAGGGCGGGCTCGGTGTTCTGCCCGGCCGCGGCGTCGAGAAGCTGACCGACGACGCGTCGAAGACGGCCGAGTCGCTGATCGACCTGGCGACCTCGCCGAACCGCCTCTCCTACACCTCGGAGGCGGCGAAGAAGCCGGTGCGGCTGTCCGGCAAGTCGACGGCGAACCTGCGCCTCGCGTTCGACCGCCCCGCGGCGAACGTGACGACGCTGCTCGTCGATCGCGCCCCGGACGGCAGGTCGCACGTCATCACCCGCGGTTCGACCGACCCGCAGAACCGTGAGCGGCCGGACAAGACCACGCCGATCAAGCCCGGCAAGTTCTACGACGTCGAGGTGCCGATCGTGCCGGACGACTACGTCCTGCAGACCGGGCACAAGCTCGAGTTCGTCGTGATCTCCAGCGACTACGACTACACCCTGCGTCCCCAGCCGGGCGCGGGTCTCTCGCTGGACCTCACGCGGACCTCGGTGGAACTGCCGGTCGTCGGCGGCTGGCGCACGCTGTTCCAGTCGTTCTGACACGTCGCCGCGCGTCGGTCTTACAAGGCCCCAGCGCCGCACACAAGCAGCCACCCCCCCCAAACCCCCCCATACACCCACACCCAAAAAACGAACAATCCACACCCCCCCACATGTGCCCAAAAAAACCACAAACCCCCCCCC
>NZ_JBHXLO010000031.1:0-76143 GCF_042721395.1 Lentzea sp. NPDC058450 | reverse complement strand
GCCCAGTGGGTTTCATGGGCGGTTGGGGGGGCGCGGCCCCCGGGGCTCACGGTCTTCTCCCCCCCCGCCGGCCTTGCTCTCAAACAGGCCCACCCCCCGGCACTCTAGCAGCGACCCCCGACAAACCCCGGCTTCCAAGCTCTCCAAGATCTCGACCTGTCCACAGCCCCTGAGTTGTCCACAACTTCACGACAACCCCGGCCCATCCCCCGCCCCACCCTCCACTGTGGGCCCATGCCCTCAACCCTCCCGAAGCCCATCCACGTTCGCGAAGCAGGCGACCTCTACGCCGCGATCCCGCACCTGATGGGATTCCACCCGGCCGACTCGCTCGTCGTGATGGTGCTGCAAGACGACATGGTCAACATGACCATGCGCGTCGACCTGCCAAGACCGCGACATAGGGGATACCTGGCAGCTCAGCTGGAAGGCCCCTTGCTCGAACACGGCGCGGCGGAGGTGATCCTCGCGGTCGTGAGCGCGCCCTCGGAGAACATGCCCGAGGAGCTGCCACACGAGCCGTTGGTCGCCACACTCAGGAACCGGCTGGGCGGAGTCGGTATCGACGTCGTCGAGGCCGTGTGGCTGCCATCGTGCCAGAAAGACGCGCAGTGGCTCTGTTATCTCGACATCGACTGCCACGGCAGGTTGCCGGATCCCCAGTTGTCCGCCCTCGCCGCCGCATCCGCGCACGAGGGCAACGTGACGTTCGAGTCACGTGCCGCCCTGGCCGCGATCGCCGCACTGGATCCGCCAGAAGCGCTGGAACGCAGATCCACGTTGCTCGACGAGCTCATGACGGCCGTCGAGGCCCCCGACCCGAGCGTCGAACTACATCGGGTGAGCGACGCGATCGACGCGGTGGAACATCGCAAGGGACCGTTGCCGGACAAGGAGATCGTCGCTCTGACGAGGGCGTTGGCGATGCCCGCGGTCAGGGACGCCAGCATGGGGTTCGCGACGCAGGCGAGGTCCAGGCTCGCGGAACGGCTGTGGCTCGAACTCACCAGGACCTGCCCGGCGCCAGAACGAGCGGAACCGGCCGCCCTGCTCGCGTTCTACGCCTATCAGCGCGGTGACGGCGGGGTCGCGTCCATCGCGCTCGACGCCGCGGACGAGGCCTGCCCGGGCCACGCGTTGAGCAGTCTGATCCGTTCCGCGGTCAGCGCGGCGTTCCCGCCCGCCGAGTTGCGGGCGCTGTCCGTGACGTACATGGACAGCGCCCGTGCGCTGCTCGCTCGCGGTCAGAGCAGTTCGGGTCGTTCCCAGTCCTGATCCAGCACGTGCTCGGCCAGGAACGCCCACACCGTCTCGTACCAGACCCGAGAGTTGCCGGGGGTGAGAATCCAGTGGTTTTCAGTTGGGTAGTAAAGATATTTCGCCTTGACCCCGTGGCGGACGAGGTCGAAGTACAGGCGATGTCCCTCACCGATGGGAACCCGGTAGTCCTTGTCCCCGTGGATGACGAGCATGGGCGTCTTGATGTCAGCCACACGCAGGTGCGGGGAGTTGGCCAGGATCCGCTCCGGCTGCGTGAGGGGGTCGCCCATCTCCCGCATCCAGAAGTAGGAGCTGTCGGTGCCGCCGGAGAAGGCGTCGAGGTGCCACAGCGAGGCGTGCGTGACGATGGCGCGGAACCGGTCGGTCTGAGTCGCGATCCAGTTGGCCATGTAGCCACCGAAGGAGCCGCCCATCGCGGCTGTGCGGGAGGCGTCGATGTCGGCCCGCTCGACGGCGACGTCGGTGATGGCCATCAGATCCGTGTAGGGCTCAGCACCCCAACGACCCCAGCCGGCCTTGATGAAGTCCGGCCCGTACCCGGTCGACAGGGCGGGGTCAGGCAGGAGGATGGCGTAGCCGCGCGCGGCCATCAGCCACGGGTTCCAGCGCCAGGTCCAGCCGTTCCAGCTCATGACCGGACCGCCGTGCACCCACAGCACCAGTGGCGCGGGGGAGTCGGCGGAGGCGCCTTCGGGCAGCACCAGCCAGGACCGGACGGTCCTGCCGTCGGCGACGACCGTCGAGATCTCGGTGAGCGTGCCGGGCACCGACGGGAGGGCGCCGGGCGCAGGCAGCCGTTCTGGATCCTGATCGGCACCGGTGGCGGCGAGCCGCACGGGCTGCGGCGGGTGGTCGACCGAGTTGCGCAGCGCGTACAGCGTCTTGCCGTCCGGGCTCACGACCAGGTCGCTGTAGTAACCGGAGACCGTCAGCTTCGTGATCTCACCGGTCGAGAGGTCCAGCCGCCAGAGCGGCTGGTGCCCGAGATGGCTCGCGGTGAAGAACACCGCGGACCCGTTCGGGCTCACCACCGGGTGGTCCGGCTCCTCCTGGAAGTCGGGCGCCACTGGCGTGATCGTGTTGTCGGCCAGGTCCACGCGCACCAGGTCGCGTCGGTGCGGGGAGTCCGGAGTGGACTCGCGGAACCGGATCGCGATCACCGCGGCCGAGTCCGGCGTGAACACGGCACCGTGGAAGGAGAAACCCTCCTCGGAGGCGATGGCGCGGGACTCTCCGCCGCTCGTCGCCACGATCCGCAGCTCGGTGCGGCGGCCGTAGGCGGCGCTGACGTCGACGTCGTGGCCGTAGACGGCCAGCTTCCCGTCCGGGCTCAGCGCGACGTCCTCGTCGCTGAGCCTGCTCTCGAAGTCCCCGCTCAGGGCGGCGACCGTCTCGGCGGTGACGTCCCCGAGCGGAGCCGCGAACAGTCGCGGGTAGGCAGGGCCGAGGTCCGCGTCCCAGTACCTGATCGGGTACGACTCGTGCAGGATCGCTGTCACGCCGGCGTCCTCGCGGGCCTTGCGCTTGGCGTCGTCGCTCTCGCCGAACTCCGTGAAGCGGTACGCCGAGGACGTGAACAGCACCGTCTCGCCCGCGGCGCGCACCTGACCGACTCCGCCACCCGGCCGCAGCACCTCGGCGGCCTCACCGCGGACCGGAAGCCGCCAGAGCGCCTTCTTGTCCTTGGCCTCACCTGGTTTCGCGAGCGGGTCCGGGCGCGCCGACAGGAACAGCAGCGATCCGTCGGGCGCGAACACCGGGGAGGAGTCCCCCTTAGCGGAGCGGGTGAGCCGGACGGCCTCCCGCTCGCCGGTGGGGTCGACCTCCCAGAGCGAGCCCTGCCACGTCTTGCCGTCCGCGGCGAGCGAGGACACGACCGTGACGAGCCGGGTGCCGTCGGGGGACAGCGCGAGCGACGCGAGCCGCGGGGTGGCGTTGTAGCTCTCGAAGGAGGCGAAGTCGGTCATCCCGGCTCAGGCTCCGTGCCGGGCGCGGGTGAACTCCCACGCGTCGCGGACGATGCCGGTGATGTCCGCGCGCTCGGGCTTCCAGCCGAGCTCGGTGCGGGCCCGCTCGGCGGAGGCGACGAGGACGGCCGGGTCGCCGGCGCGCCTCGGGGCGACGACGGCGGGGATCGGGTGGCCGGTGACCTCGCGGCAGGTGTCGATGACCTGCTTCACCGAGAAGCCGGTGCCGTTGCCCAGGTTGTAGATCCGGTGCTCGCCCGCGGTGGCGTTCTCCAGCGCGAGGAGGTGGGCGTCCGCGAGGTCCAGGACGTGGATGTAGTCGCGGACGCAGGTGCCGTCCTCGGTGGGCCAGTCCTCGCCGTAGATCGAGATGTGCTCACGCTGCCCGAGCGCGACCTGCAGCACGAGCGGGATGAGGTGGGTCTCGGTCGCGTGCCGCTCGCCGATGCTGCCGTAGGCGCCGGCGACGTTGAAGTACCGCAGGCTCGTCGCCGCGAGGCCGTGCGCCGCGGCGTACGACGTGATCGCGTGGTCGATGGCCAGCTTGGTGGCGCCGTAGGTGTTGGTCGGCGCGGTGGGGGCGGTCTCGGGAATCGGTACCTCCCGCGGCTCGCCGTACGTCGCGGCAGTCGAGGAGAAGACGAGCTTCGGCGTGCCGTGATCCTTCATCGCGTCGAGCAGCTGAATCGCGGTCAGGACGTTGCCCGTCCAATACTTGCCGGGGTCCTGCATGGACTCGCCCACGAGGGACTTCGCCGCGAAGTGCAGAACTCCGTCGAACCCTTCCGCGAGGACATCGCCGATCACCTCGGCGATGTCACCCTGGATGAAGCGCGCTCCCGTGGGCACGGCGTCCTCGTGGCCGGTCGAGAGGTCGTCGAGGACGACCACCTCGTGCCCCGCTTCGAGCAGCCTGGCAGCGCACACACTGCCGACGTATCCGGCCCCGCCCGTGACGAGCAGCTTCACCACAGTCCTCGCATTCCTGGTCAAGATCGTTCTTGGCTACCGGTCCCTGCCCGCACCCGCGGACGGAACCGCCGTGAAAAGCCTCGGCCGCGTGAGCGAGCGCGAGGCGAAGCCGGCGAGCACGGACCGCTCGACCTCGTCGTGCCGTTCGACGGGCACGAGGGCGATGGCCGAACCGCCGAAGCCGCCGCCGACCATCCGGGCGCCCAGAGCACCGGCCGCCATCGCGGAGTCGACGGCGACGTCGAGCTCCAGGCAGGAGACGCGGTAGTCGTCCCGGAGGCTCGCGTGGGAACCCGAGAGCAGCGGGCCGACGTCGGCGAGCTCGCCCGCGCGGAGCAGCTCGACCGTGCGCAGGACCCTGTCGTTCTCGGTCACGACGTGCCGCACCAGCGGACGCAGGTCTTCGGGCAGCCGGACGAGTGCCTGGTCGAGCTCCGCGATGTCGACGTCCCGCAGCGCGGGGACGCCGAGGATGCCGGCCGCACGCTCGCAGCCCGCCCGCCGGGCGCCGTAGCCGCCGTCGACGAGGGCGTGGCTCGCACGCGTGTCGATGACGAGGACCTCGAGCCCGCTGGCAGCCGCGTCGAACGCGACCTGTTCCGGCTTGCCGGAGCGCACGTCGTAAAACAGCGCGTGCGCCTCGACGCAGCACAGCGATGCCGTCTGGTCCAGGATGCCGGTTGGCGCGCCCACGAAGTCGTTCTCGGAGCGCTGCACCCAGCGCGCGATGTCCGGCCGCTCGGCGTCGACGCCGGCGAGGCCGAGCAGCGCGAGCGCGACAGCGCACTCCAGGGCGTGGGAGGAGGACAGACCGGCCCCCGCGGGCACGTCGCCCGCGATGACGAGGTCAGCCCCGCCGGTGACGGGGATCCCCTGCTCGCGCAGCGCCCAGGCGACGCCACTGGGGTACGCGGCCCACCCCTTGACGGTGCCGGGGACTAGGTCGGCGACCACGACCGGGTCCGCCTCCTGCACCCCGCCGTCGTCGCCCATCGTGCCGACGTTCATCACGCCGTCGGTACGGGGCGACGCCGCTACCGCGATGCGGTGGGGCAACGCGAACGGCAGCACGTAGCCGTCGTTGTAGTCGGTGTGCTCGCCGATGAGGTTGACCCGGCCAGGAGCCGACCACACCCCCTCGGGCGTGCGCCCGTACAGGCGCTGGAACGCCTCGGCCGCCTTCGCCGCCGGTGTTGTCGCCTGGGTCACCGGGCGAGCACCAGGACGGCGTGGGCGACCGCGGGGTCGAGCTCGGCCTTGTTGCCGTTGCCGCCGCGCACCTGGATGACCTTGGCGCCGCCGAGCGCCTCGACCTCCACGGTGCCGCCCGGCACCACGCCGGCGTCCTTCAGTTCGGCCATGAGGTCCGGGTCGAGCTGGACGTGCTCGGCGATGCGGCGCACCTCGACGCGTCCGCCACCGCGGCGGGCCACCTCGTCCACGCGCACCAGGTCCGCCTCGGCGGGCGGTGCGGGCTCGCCGTCACCCAGCTTGTCGAGGCCGGGGATCGGGTTGCCGTAAGGCGAGGTGGTGGGGTTGCCGAGGAGCTTGATGAGCTTGCGTTCGACCGCCTCGCTCATCACGTGCTCCCAGCGGCATGCCTCGCTGTGCACGTGCTCCCATTCGAGCCCGATGATGTCCACGAGGAGGCGCTCGGCGAGCCGGTGCTTGCGCATGACGGCGATCGCGAGGTTGCGGCCCTGCTCGGTGAGCTCGAGGTGGCGGTCCTCCGCCACGACCACCAGGCCGTCGCGTTCCATGCGGCCGACGGTCTGGCTCACCGTCGGTCCACTTTGGCCAAGGCGCTCGGCGATGCGGGCGCGCAGCGGCACCACGCCCTCTTCCTCAAGCTCGTAGATCGTGCGGAGATACATCTCCGTGGTGTCGATGAGGTCGTTCACACCCGCTCCCCTTCGTATGGTGTCAATGGTAGTCGTGCCGGGGGACACAGGTGTCCGCGCGGGTGCAGGATGTGAGTCGTGCATCCCTTGATCACTCCTGAGGCCCTCGCCGACGCGCTGAGTGCGCGTCCGGCCACCGTTGTGCTCGACGTCCGGTGGCGTCTCGGTGGACCACCCGGACGCCAAGACTACGAGGTCAGCCACGTGCCTGGCGCGGTGTACGTGGATCTGGACACCGAGTTGTCCGCTCCGCCCGGTGTCGGGGGCCGTCATCCGCTGCCGGAACCGGAGCGTCTGCAGGAGGTGCTGCGCCGTGCCGGCGTGCGTGAAGGCGGCAGCGTCGTGGCCTATGACGCGGGGGACGGGTCGGTCGCCGCGCGGGTGTGGTGGCTGCTGCGGTGGGCCGGGTTCGGTGAGGTCGCGGTGCTGGACGGCGGGTTCGCCGCGTGGGAGGCAGCCGGGCTGCTGGTGACCGGCGAGGTGCCGGCCGAGCTGAGCGGGGACGCCCTCGGTGACGTGGTGGTGCGGCCTGGGCAGATGCCCGTGCTGGACGCGGACGGGGCGGCGGCGCTCGCGCGCGACGGGGTGCTGCTCGACGCGCGGGCGGCCGCCCGGTACCGCGGGGAGACCGAGCCGGTGGACCCGAAGGCCGGGCACGTTCCGGGCGCGCTCAACGCGCCGACCACCGGGCACGTCGGGGCGGACGGGCGGTGGCTCGGGGCTGAGGAGCTGGCCTCGCGGTTCGCCGGGCTCGGAGTGTCGGGTGGTGGGGACGTCGGGGCGTACTGCGGGTCTGGGGTGACCGCCTCGTCCGTGGTGCTCGCGCTGGAGGTGGCGGGAGTCACGTCGGCCGAGAAGCCGGCCGCTCTGTACGCCGGGTCGTGGTCCAACTGGTGTGCGTTGAACCGGGAGGTCGCTACCGGCGGCTGAGTGGTGCCGGCCGGTGGTGTCAGGCGTTGGGGATTCGGTTGAAGCCCTCGGTGGCGAGTTTGAGGGCCGTGGCGCAGGTGTCCAGGTCGTCGATCGCCAGGACGCTCACCGAGAAGGCCGGGGTGATGACGGTCGGGTCGTCGGTCAGCATGACGGTGACCTGGCAGTCCTCCTTGGAGGCGGCGACCTGCCATGCGGTGTTGCCACCGATCTCGATCTGCTTCTTCTCGCCGTCCTGGTCCACGATGTCCGGGACCGTGACGATCTGGGTGATGACCGCGGACGGGCCGGTGGTGGTGTGGATGCAGCCGCCGTCCGCCGAGGACTTGCCGCCGGTGGCGGCCTCGATGTCCGCGGCCTTGAGGACGCCGCAGGTTTCCAGGCCCGTGGCCTTCTTCTTGGTGGTGATCTTCACCTTGCCCTGCTGTTGCGGGGCGGTGGGGGTGGCCGGCTTGGAGTTGGCGGTGCTGGCCGGCGGCTTCCTTGAGGTCGTGGTGGGGTCTGAGGCCTCTTGGGTGGCGTTCGGGTCGGCCGTGGCGGTGCCTTTGACCTCGGCGGCGCAGCCGGTGGCGGCGAGGAGGGTCAGGCACAGTGCTGCGAGTACGGCCGCTGGTCTCAGGTGCATGCGCCTCTGACCCCTGTTCGGTGAGATCGGTTCCGCCGGCCAGGTGCGCCGGGGCGAAGCGACTGTAGGTTGCTGGGCATGGGTAAGCCAGCCGCGGTTGTCTGGGACAGGTCCTTCCTCGGGTACGACCTCGGTGGCGACCATCCGCTCAATCCCGTCCGGCTCGACCTGACGGTGCGGCTCGCTACCTCGCTCGGGGTGCTGGACGACGTGGAGTTGCGGGTGCCTGAGGCGGCCAGCGACGAAGAGATCGAGCTGGTGCACAAGCCTGGGTATTTGAGTGCTGTGCAGGCCGCGCCCACTGCCGGGTGGGATGTCGGGCACGGGTTGGGGACGGCGGACAACCCCGTGTTCGAGCGGATGCACGAGGCCTCGGCGTTGGTGGTCGGCGGGTCGTTGGTGGCGGCTCGGGCCATTGCGTCGGGGGAGGTGGATCGGGCCGTCAACATCGCTGGTGGGTTGCATCACGCGATGCCGGACAGTGCGGCCGGGTTCTGCGTTTACAACGACTGCGCGGTGGCCATCGAGTGGCTGTTGCGCAGTGGAGTGGAGCGCATTGCTTACGTCGACGTCGACGTGCATCACGGGGACGGGGTGCAGACGGCGTTCTGGGACGACCCGCGGGTGTTGACGGTGTCGTTGCACCAGCATCCGATGAGTTTGTGGCCGGGGACCGGGTGGGCCGGTGAGGTCGGGGGTGCTGGGGCCGAGGGGAGCGCGGTGAACGTGCCGCTGCCCGCCGGGACTCGGGACGGTGGGTGGTTGCGGGCGTTTCACGCGACGGTGCCGTCGTTGTTGCGGGCGTTCCGGCCTCAGGTGCTGGTGACGCAGTGCGGCGTGGACACGCACCGGGAGGATCCGCTGGCGGACCTGTCGTTGAGCGTCGACGGGCATCGGGCGATCTACCAGGCGTTTCGGGACCTCGTGAACGAGCACGGGTACAAGTGGCTCGCGCTCGGCGGGGGTGGGTACGAGTTGCTGCGGGTGGTGCCCCGGTCGTGGACGCACCTGCTGGCGACCGTGCTGGATCGGGATGTCGACCCCAATCGGCCGTTGCCGGCGGACTGGGTGGCTCATGCGACACGCATCGCACCTGAGTGGCCTTTGCCTGCGTCGATGACCGACGGATGCGACCCTGGGCACCAGCCGTGGGGCGGCGACGCGGAGGAGCCGGTGGACAAGGCGATCCGCGAGACGCGTCGTGCGGTGTTCCCGTTGCATGGGCTTGATCCCGACGACCCCAGGGACTGACAAGTGCCGGACCGCGTGCCCGAGGATGTGCCCGGCGAGAGGGATCCGTTCGACTTTCCGCGGCGGTGGGAGGCCGACGTCGTCCTGAGCGACGGCGGGACGGTCCACCTGCGGCCCATCACGCCCGACGACGGCGAGCAGTTGCGGGAGTTCCACGGGCGGCTGTCGGAGCGCACGCGGTACTTCCGGTACTTCGGGCCGTACCCGCGGATTCCGCAACGGGACCTGGAGCGGTTCAGCACCGTCGACCACCACGACCGGGTCGCGCTCATCGCGTTGCTCGGCGACGACATCGTCGCGGTCGGGCGGTTCGACCGGTTGCACGGCGAGGGGCACAAGGGGGACAGCGCCGAGGTCGCGTTCGTCGTCGAGGACGGGCATCAGGGGCGCGGGCTGGGCAGCATCCTGCTCGAACACCTCGCCGCCGCGGCCAGGGAGGTCGGGCTCGCGCGGTTCGAGGCCGAGGTGCTCGCCGAGAACGGGCAGATGGTCCGGGTGTTCCGCGACGCCGGCTACCAGGTCAGCAGGGCGTTCGAGGAGGGCGTGCTGCACCTGGAGTTCGCGATCGACCCGACCGACGAGTCCGTCGCCGTGGCGCGGGCACGGGAGCAGGCCGCCGAGGCGCGCAGCGTGCACAACCTGCTGCATCCGCGCAGCGTCGCGGTCATCGGCGCGTCCACCGACCCCACCAAGATCGGGCACGCGGTCCTCAAGAACCTCCTCGAAGCCGACTTCAACGGGCCCGTCTACCCCGTCAACGCCGAGCATCGCGCCGTACGGGGCGTGCGGGCCTATCCAACCGTGCTCGACATCCCCGACGACGTCGACCTCGCCGTCGTCGCCGTGCCCGCCGCCAGCGTCGACGAGGTCATGGACGGATGTCTCGCCAAGGGCGTGAAGGCGCTCGTCGTCGTCAGTTCGGGCTACGGCGAGACGGGACCTGACGGGCTGTCGGCCGAACGCAGGCTCGCGGCGGAGGCGAGAGCGCACGGCATGCGTGTCGTCGGACCGAACGCGCTCGGCGTGCTCAACCTCGACCCCAAGGTCCGCCTCAACGCGAGCCTCGCCCCGAAGCTGCCCGAACGGGGCCGCGCGGGCTTCTTCTGCCAGTCCGGCGCCCTCGGCACGGCCATCCTCGCCAACGCCGCCGGCTGGGGCCTCGGCCTCTCGACGTTCGTCTCCGCCGGCAACCGCGCCGACGTCTCCGGCAACGACCTCCTGCAGTACTGGGAGACCGACCCCGCCACCGACGTCGTCCTGCTCTACCTGGAGTCCTTCGGCAACCCGCGCAAGTTCGCGAGGCTCGCCAGACGGCTCGGCCGCACCAAGCCCATCGTCGCGGTGAAGTCGGGCCGCCACGCCGTCGTCCCCGGCCTCGCCGCCACCGCCGCCAAGGTCGACGAGGCGAGCGTCCAGGCCCTGTTCGAGCAGGCCGGCGTGATCAGGGTCGACTCGCTGGCCCAGCTCTTCGACACCGCCCTGCTGCTCGCCCACCAGCCGCTGCCCAAGGGCAAGCGCGTCGCCGTCGTCGGCAACTCCACCGCGATCGGCCTGCTCGCCGCCGACACGCTGCTCGCCCAGGACCTCGACCTCGCGGGCGACCCCGTCGACGTCGGCGCCCAGGCCACGCCGGAGGAGTTCGCGAAGGCCGTTCGCGAGGCCCTCGACCGCGCCGACACCGACGCCCTCGTCGTCGTGTTCGTGCCGCCGGTCGCCGTCCCCGGCACCGCCTACGCCCGTGCCATCAGGGAAGCCGCGCACCGCACGAAACCGATCGTGTCGACGTTCCTCGCGGTCGAGGGCGTCCCCGACGAGCTGCGGATGCCGGGCAAGGGCGGGATTCCCAGCTACGCCAGTCCCGAACGCGCCGTGCTCGCTCTCGCCAGGTCCGTCCGCTACGCCCGCTGGCGCGCCGCGCCGCAGGGCACCTTCGTGCGGCCGGACGGCATCGACCCCGACCGGGCTCGATCCATTGTGGACAGCCCGGAGTTCGAGCGCAGGCTCAGCGACGAGCAGGCCGTCGAACTGTTGAGCTGCTACGGCATCGACGTCGTCCCGTTCCGCATGGCCCGCACTGATGAGGAAGCCGTCCAGGCCGCCGACGAACTCGGCTACCCCGTCGCCATGAAGGCCACCAGCGAACGCCTGCGCCACCGCACCGACCTCGTCGGCGTGCGCCTCGACGTCGCCGGGCAGGAGTCGGTGCGGGGCGCCTACCACGACCTCGCCGCGCTCTCCGGCGACCCCGGCGTCTACGTGCAACGCATGGCGCCCAAGGGAGTCAGCTGCGTCCTGGGCCTGCAGGACGACCCGAGCTTCGGCACGCTGGTCTGGTTCGGACTGTCGGGACTGGTCAGCGATCTCCTCGGCGACCGCGCCTACCGGGCCGTCCCGCTCACCGACACCGACGCGGCGGAACTCGTTGCCGCACCGAAGGCAGCGCCGTTGCTCACCGGCTACCGCGGCGACGAACCCGCGGACCTGAAAGCACTTCAGGAACTGGTACTCCGTTTGGCCGCACTGGCCGAGGACCTTCCGGAGGTGCGCTCGTTGAAGCTCGAACCGGTTCTTGCTTCTGCCGCAGGCGCTTTCGTGAGCAGTGCGCGCATCGTCGTCGGGCCGCCTCCGTCGCTGCACGACGCGGGGCCACGTCGTCTGCGGTAACTCGCTACTGATGAGTTACCGCAACGATTCCGATGTTTCATTCGCGTTGAGGTATGGACATGCGTCCTTTCGGCGCTTAGGTTTCCGGCATCGCCGAGCAGCACCACCCAGGTGCGCAGGCGCATGCCCGTGGAATAAGCGCTGTAGCTGAGAATCAGCTGTGAGTAGGGACGAATGACGCCGAGAGCACTTCTCCGCCTGGTGGCGACGACCGCCGCCGTGCTCCTGCTCGCATCCTGCGCGGGCGGCGGCGGATCCGGAATGGCGAGCAAGGTCAGTGCGGACGACCGCATGACCATCGCCGTGTCGTACGACCAGCCCGGACTGTCGGTTCGCAGGCTCGACGGCAGCTACCGCGGGTTCGACGTCGACGTCGCGAAGTACATCGCGAACGAATTGGGTGTCAAAGAGCAGAACATCACCTGGAAGGAAGCGCAGCCCGGCAACCGGGAGACGCTCCTGACCAGCGGTGAAGCCGACATGGTGGTGTCCACCTACTCGATCACCGACAAGCGCAAGCTGATCGTCGACTTCGTCGGCCCCTACTTCGTCGCGGGCCAGGACCTGCTGGTGCGCATGAACGAGAACCGCATCGAGGGCCCGAAGTCGCTCAACGCCACCCTCCGCCTGTGCTCCACCGCCGGCTCCACCTCCGCCGCCTACGTCCGCGACCAGTTCGCGAAGGACGTGAAGATGGTCGAGTACGCGAAGTTCAGCGACTGCGTCACGGCGCTGCTCGCGGAGAACGTCGACGCCGTCACCACCGACGACGTGCTGCTCGCCGGTTACGCCGCCCAGAACCCCGAGCTCCTGCGGGTCGTCGGCGACCCGTTCAGCAAGGAGGAGTACGGCGTCGGCCTGCACCGCGACGACCCCGCCAGCAAGGCCAAGGTCCAGGCCGCGATGCAGAAGATGATCGACACCGGCGCCTGGCGCAAGTCGCTGGAAGCCAACATCGGATCTTCCGGCTACAAGATTCCCGACCCGCCGAAGCTGGCCCCGTGATCACACGGGGCGTCACGTAGGCTCACGCCACGTGAACCGCGTCCCGCCGCACCGCGCTGATCGACCCGTTCGCGCGGGCATTCCCGAACACGGCCGCGTCCCGCGTTACTACGCGGTCAAGGCCGAGCTGTTCGACCTCGTCGAGAACCTCGGCGAAGGCACCGTCCTGCCGTCCGAACGCGAGCTCGCCGAACGGTTCTCCGTCTCGCGCGTCACGCTCCGCCAGGCCGTCAGCGAGCTCGTGCTCGAAGGCAAGCTCATCCGCCGCCAGGGCAGCGGCACGTTCGTCGCGCCGCCCAAGCTCGTCCAGCCGTTGTCCCTGGTCAGCTACACCGAGGGCATGCGCCGTCAGGGCGTCGAACCGAACCGCACGGTCATCACCGTCGAGGAGCTCGGCGCCGACGAGGGCCTCGCCCGCGACCTGACGCTCGAACCCGGCGACCCGGTCCTGCACCTCGAACGCGTGCTGCTCGCCGACGACGAACGCATCGGCCTCGAATCGACCTACCTCAGCCTGAACCGCTTCCCGGACCTCACCGAGAAGCTCGACCCCGGCGGCTCGCTCTACGCGTGCCTCACCGAACGGCTCGGCGTGCGGTTCGCGGAGGCCGAGGAACGCGTCGAGACCGTCCTCGCCACGCCCCGCGAGGCGTTGCTGATCGGCACGAACCCGGCGCTGCCGATGCTGTTGCTGCACCGCGTGTCCTACGACGTCGACGGTCACCCGATCGAACGCGCCCGGTCGTTGTACCGGGGTGACAGGTTCAGCTTCGTGGCACGGCTGCACGCGGAGCGCTGAGTCGCGCCTGTCCACTGTGGAGGGAATTCCTTTCGGGCCCCAACGGACAACGCTCCGCACTTTGCGTGACTTCCTTGGCGCGTCCGGGAGAGTGACGTTCGGCCGCGCTGACACGAGCGCCGCCGCACCGGCGGACGAGGTGACTGCGGGTCACCGGAACCCCGTGCGGCCACAGGAAGAGACCGCCCGTTCGCACTCGTTCCCCGCTCAAGTCGCGGAGGTACTGTTGACGGGACGAACTTCAGGACGTCCGCAACGGTGCGGAGGAGCGGGGGTGGCCGTGTCCTTCAAGGCGGAGTTCCTCGCAGAACTCGAAGACTGCCTGCGCGGCTACGGCGCGGTTCCGGTGAGCAGTCCCGACGCGCTCGCGTTGTTCATCGAGTTCGTGCGCGCTCTCCCGGAAACCGATCAGAGGCTGCGCTGCCTCGAAGGCGTCGACCAGGGGTCGGGGTCGTTCTGGAACAACCCCGCCGTGTGGTGGGAGCAGGTGCCGCGGTTCGGTGCCGGGCTGCCGCGGTGCGGGTCGGCGGAGTGCCGCAAGTTGCTGGACGACATGCTCGACGAGGCGATCAGCGACGAGATCGACGTGCTGGAGATGGAGATCCGCGAGCTCCCCAGCTGACCTGGACATGCCTGCCGGCGCCGCCACCTGTTACGGCCACGGCGCCGGGGCTTCCAGCACTTATTTGACGGCGACCAGCGACTTGAAGAGTTCCCGATAGCGGTGGAGCGCCAGTCGCAGGTCCTCGGTCTGTGGATCACTGTTTCCCTCGAGCTGCTTGGTGAGGGAGCGGTGGCGGCTGGTCAGCTCCTCCAGGGCGCGCGTCACGAGGTCGTCGGCCTTGCGGACCGCGGACTTCGGGTCGTCGACGAAGTCGTACTGCACGGCCTGCCACTCGTCTTCCAGCTTGCCGACCGGACGCGACTCAGCGCGCTCCGCGTGGCGCTGTTCGGTGCGTTGCGGTTCCGTGCGCTGTTGTTCGGTGCGCGGATGTTCGGTCTTCGGCGCTTCGGTCCGATGCTGATCGGTCTTCTGCGCCTCGGTGCGCTGTGCGTCGATCCGTTGTGCCTCAGCGTGTTGCGCGTCCACGCGCGGAGCTTGCTGGGGCGTGCGCTCGGTCTGCTGTGCGCGTTCGTTCTGCTGGGGTCGCGCCGGGGTGGGAACCCCAGCGGCGTGAGTCGGGGCCTCAGACATCAGACTTCTCCTTCCGCGTGGCTTCCCTGTTCTTGCGCGGCTCCGCGCCGTGTTCGAGCAGATCGGTGAACAGCTCGCGGTAGTGCACCATCGCGGTGCGCAGGTCCTCGGTGCTCGCCTCGCCGATCTCCTGGCGCTCCGAGATGTCGTGCGCCTTGCGGTAGTGCTCCAGCGTCTTCGCGTGCTCGACCGACAGAACGCTCAGCTGCGCCTCGTACCCCTCGGTGGGGTACCCGCGCTCGGCCATCAGATCGGTCACGAGGCGGTCGGCGTCGGCGATGGCGCTCTCCGGCGAGTCGACGAACTTCGCCTGCACGGTCGCCCAGTGCCGGCGGTAACTCTCCTGCGCCGTCTGGGAAAGCGGCTTCAGGTCGAACTCGCTGTGGCGTTGTTCCCGCTCGGCGAGCTCCTTCTCCGCGGCCGATCTGTTGTCGCTGTGCTCGACCGCGCGGTCGTACTCAGGGCCGAAGCGGTCGCGGAGCTTCTTGCGCTGCATGGCAGGCCTCAGCACGATCGCGAGGATCACCAATGCCGCGACAACCGCGACCACAACGCCGATGATGGCGCCCGTTGACATGGAAAAACCTCCAAGACAGGCAAACTCTCTGGCTGTCCGGGAGGCTTTCCCGTTCACTCACAAGGGAAACATCAACCCTTGATACAAACCACCTGCTTGAGCTTGGCGACCACCTCGACCAGGTCGGACTGGTTCGCCATCACCGCGTCGATGTCCTTGTAGGCGCCCGGAATCTCGTCCACGACGCCGGAGTCCTTGCGGCACTCGACACCACTTGTCTGGGCGGCGAGATCCTTCGTCGTGAACGTCTTGCGGGCCTTGTTGCGCGACATCCGGCGGCCGGCGCCGTGCGACGCAGACATGAACGAGTCGGGGTTCCCGAGCCCGCGCACGATGTACGACCCGGTGCCCATGGAGCCCGGGATGATGCCCAGCTCGCCCCGTCCGGCGCGGATCGCACCCTTGCGCGTCACCAGAACGTCCTCGCCGAAGTGGTTCTCCTCCGCGACGTAGTTGTGGTGGGCCGAGATGGGTTCGTCGAAGGAGATCTGTGGGAACTCCGTGCGCAGCACGTCGCAGACCAGGCGCAGCATGACCGCGCGGTTGCGTCGCGCGTAGTCCTGCGCCCAGTACAGGTCGTGCCGGTAGGACGCCATCTCCGGCGTGCCCGCGAGGAACACGGCCAGGTCCGGGTCCGGCAGCTCGGAGTTGTGCGCGAGCGTGCGCGCCACCGCGATGTGGTGCTGCGCCAGCTCGTTGCCGATCCCGCGCGACCCCGAGTGCAGCATGACCCACACCTGCTGGTCCCCGTCCAGGCAGACCTCCAGGAAGTGGTTGCCGCCGCCGAGCGTGCCCATCTGGTGCATCGCCTTGTCGGCGCGCGCCTTCACGACCGGCGTGAGGTCGTCGAACTTCCTCCAGAACCCGCCCCAGTCGGACGCGTCCCTCTCGGTGAACGCCGTCGCGCGGTGCTGTCCGAACCCGACGGGGACCACGGCCTCCATCCGGGACCGCAGACCGCGCAGTGTCTCCGGCAGGTCGTTGGCCGTGAGCGAGGTGCGCACAGCGGTCATGCCGCAGCCGATGTCCACGCCGACCGCCGCGGGGGAGACGGCGTCGCGCAACGCGATCACCGACCCCACCGTGGCTCCCTTGCCGTAGTGCACGTCCGGCATGACCGCGACGTGCTTGAAAGCCCAGGGCAGCGAGGAGATGTTCTGCAACTGCCGCATGGCGAACTCCTCGACCTCTTCCGGTCGAGTCCACATGCGAATGTCCACGTTCTGACCGCGGACCAGGGTTGCTGCCATGCGTTCGAGGTTAGGTGGCGCTTTGCCTTTCCACAAAAGAGTTTCCGCGCTAGCGGGCCACCGCTCGCTTGTACTGGTGGTTGGCCAGCGGGACGAAGATCAGCAGGAAGACCACGACCCAGCCGAGCGACGCGAGCACCGGGTGCTGCAACGGCCACACGTCCGGCGCGGGCTGCAGGGGAGAGGTGTTGCCGAACAGTTCGCGGGCCGCGAGCGTGACGGCGGAGACCGGGTTCCACTCGGCGACGTGCCGCAGGCCCGCGGGCAGGTTCTCCGACTGCACGAACGTGTTCGCGATGTAGGTGATCGGGAAGATGAAGATGAAGCTGGCGTTGTTGAACACCTCGGGACTGCGCACCAGCAGCCCGATCCACGCCATCGCCCACGAGAACGCGTACGCGAACAGCAACAGGATCCCGACCGCCGCGAGCGCCTCCAGCGGTGACGAGTGGATGCGCCAGCCGACGATCAGGCCGGTGATCATCATGATCACGATGACCAGCGCGTTGTTGACCAGGTCCGACGTCGTGCGGCCGACCAGCACGGCCGAGCGCGCCATCGGCAGCGACCGGAACCTGTCGATGATGCCCTTGGTCATGTCCTCGGCGAGACCGCTGCCGGTGATGGTGGCGCCGAACAACACCGTCTGCGCGAAGATGCCCGCCATGAGGAACTCGCGGTAGTCCATGCCGGGGATCTGGATCGAGCCGCCGAACACGTAGGCGAACAGCAGCACGAACATGATCGGCGCCGCCGTGGAGAACACCAGCAGGTCCGGCACGCGTTTGATCTTGATGAGGTTGCGCTTGGCGACGACCGCGCCGTCCGCGAGCGCTTGCAGCAGCTTCACTTCTCGTCCTCGCCTTCGGCGTGGTGGCCGGTCAGGGTCAGGAACACGTCGTCGAGCGTCGGCCGGCGCAGTCCGATGTCGAGGACCTTCACCGACTCGGCGTCCAGGCGCCGGATCGCCTCCATCAGCACCGCAGAGCCGCCCGAGACGGGCACGGTCAGGTGGTTCTGGCGGTCGTCCGACCCGATCTGGCCGACGGCGAGGTCGGCGAGAGCGGACCTGGCCGCCGTCAGCGCGTCGGGCGAGGCGACGGACAGCTCGAGGCGTTCGCCGCCGACCTGGTCCTTCAGCTGGTCCGCGGTGCCCTCGGCGATGACCTTGCCGCGGTCGATGACGGCGATCTGGTCGGCGAGCCGGTCGGCCTCCTCGAGGTACTGGGTCGTGAGCAGCAGGGTGGTGCCGCCCTGGACGAGCTCCTCGATCACGTCCCACATGCCGAGGCGGGAACGCGGATCGAGGCCCGTCGTCGGTTCGTCGAGGAACAGCACGCTCGGTTTCGCGACGAGCGCGCCCGCGAGGTCGAGCCTGCGCCGCATGCCGCCCGAGTAGCCCTTCACGGGACGGTCGGCGGCGTCCTCGAGGTCGAACCTGGCGAGCAGCTCGCGGGCCCGTTCGCGGCTCCTGGCGCGGCCCAGGTGGTAGAGCCTGCCGACCATGTCGAGGTTCTCGAACCCGGTGAGGTTGTCGTCGACGGCCGCGTACTGGCCGGACAACCCGATCCGGCCGCGCAGCTCCTCCGCCTGCGTGCGGACGTCGAGCCCGGCGACGCGCGCCGTGCCCTCGTCGGGTTCGAGGAGGGTGGTGAACACGCGCACGGCCGTCGTCTTGCCTGCGCCGTTGGGACCCAGCAGGCCCATGATGGTGCCTTCGGGGACCCGGAGGTCCAGGCCGTCGAGCGCGACGACCTTTCCGTACCGTTTGATCAGGCCTTCGGCCACGATCGCGTCTGTCATGCGGGCCATCATGGCGGTCCGGTCTGACAATTTCGTCCGATTTCCGGCCGCGCCGGGGTGAACAGGGCGGTGATTGACAGCGGACGCGAACGTGAAAATACTTCGGTCGCATGGAACGCGTGTGCGTCATCGGGGCGGGCTCGTCCGGCATCGCCGCATGTCAGGTGCTCAGCGCTCGCGGCATCGAGTACGACTGCCTCGAGGCCGGATCCGAGATCGGCGGCAACTGGCGCTACCTCAACGACAACGGCATGTCGTCGGCCTATCGCTCCCTCCACATCAACACCTCGCGGCAGATGATGGAGTTCAAGTCGTTCCCGATGCCGGCGCGTCTGCCCGCGTATCCGTCGCACTTCCAGATCGCCGAGTACTTCGACGACTTCGTCAAGCACCACGGGTTCCGCGACCGCATCCGGTTCCGCGCCGAGGTGACCTCCGTATCCGTCGCGCCCGGTGGCTATTCGGTGACGGCACGCGATCGCGACAGCGGCGAGGAGTTTTCGGGTGTCTATCGTTCAGTAATCGTCGCGAACGGGCACCACTGGTCGCCGCGGATGCCCGAACCCGCGTTTCCCGGTTCGTTCGACGGCGAGCAGACGCACGCGCACTTCTACAAGACGCCGGAACGTTTCGCCGGCAAGAAGGTGCTGGTTCTCGGCATCGGCAATTCGGCGTGCGACATCGCGGTCGAGACTTCCCGCGTGTCCGCCCGGACGTTTCTCGCCATGCGCCGCGGCGCGCACATCATGCCGAAGTACCTGTTCGGCATGCCGACCGATCACCTGACGACGTCGCCTCTCGCCCGGTTCGCGCCTGCCTGGCTGCAGGCGCTGTCGCTGCGGGCGATGCTGCGGCTGGCGCGTGGCCGGCTGTCGGACTACGGGCTGCAGGAACCGTCGCACGGGATCCTCGCGGCGCACCCGACGGTGTCCGACGACCTGCTGACCCGGCTCGGGCACGGCGACATCACCGTGAAGCCGAACCTGTCGCGGCTGGACGGGTCCGGGGTCGTGTTCGCGGACGGGTCGCGCGAGGACGTCGACGTGATCGTCTACTGCACCGGTTACAAGGTGGAGTTCCCGTTCCTGGACGTCACGTCGTTCCCCGCGGTGTCGGCTGCCGGCAACGACGTGTCGCTGTACCGGCGGGTCGTGGACCCGGAGCATCCCGGGCTGTACTTCCTCGGGTTGATCCAGCCGCTCGGGGCGATCATGCCGCTCGCCGAGGCGCAGGCCGAGTGGATCGCCGACCTGATCTCCGGGAGCGGGGCGCTGCCGCCGGTGCCGGAGATGAAGGCGGAGATCACCGCCTACCGGGAGAGGCTGCGGCGCCGGTACGTGAAGTCGTCGCGGCACACGCTGGAGGTCGACTTCCTCGGGTACCGGCGTGAGCTGGAGGCGGAACGGCGAGCGGGTGCGGCCCGCCGCTGACGTGGATTTCCGGTGGGCCGCGGTGGGTACGGTCTGGGCGTGTCGAGTGCTCAGGTGATCGTTCTCAACGGTGGGTCCAGCTCCGGCAAGTCGGGGATCGCGCGGTGTCTGCAGGCGGTGTTGCCCGAGGCGTGGCTGGCGGTCGGGGTCGACACGCTGATCGACGTGATGCCGGCGCGGTTGCGGCTCGGCTCCGAGGGGATCGGGTTCGGCGGGGACGGTGAGGTCAGCGTCGGGGCCGAGTTCCGGCTGCTGGAGGACGCGTGGATGGCGGGGGTCGCGGCGATGGTGCGCGCCGGGGCTCGGGTGATCGTCGACGACGTGTTCCTCGGCGGGGCCGAGTCGAGGAAGCGGTGGGCGGACGCGCTCGACGGGCTCGACGTGGTGTGGGTCGGGGTGCGGTGTGAGGCCGCTGTGGCGGTGGGGCGTGAGCTCGCGCGCGGCGATCGGGTGGCCGGGATGGCCGAGGCCCAGGCCGAGCTGGTGCACCGCGGGATGACCTACGACGTCGAGGTCGACAGCGCCCAGGCCGAGGCCGTCGAGTGTGCGCGGGTGATCGCCGCGGCGGTCGGCGCCTGACGAACGACCCCCGAGCAACGACTCAGCGGGGCGGGTCGTCGTTCGGGGCGCAGGAGCCGCCACCCTGGGGCCAGCACGACGCGCCCACGGGAACCGGCGCGCGGTACGTCGACGTCGACAGGATCGTCGCCAGATCAGTATCCAATATATTGCCCAGGCTCACGCGACGGGCGAAGACGCACGGCCAGACGTCGCCGGACGGGGCGATCGCGACGGCGCCGTCGCCGCAGCGGCCGCACAGCTGGTTCAGCGCGGAAGCGTTTGCGCCGCGGCCCACGGCGCGTTGCCGGTCCGTGCCGATCGAGACGACGCCGAGTGACTTCAGGTCGGCGACGGCGTCCTGGGTGGGGGAGCCGACGTCGATCACGCCGGCGCGCAGGGGGATGTCACGGCTCAGGGCCTCGGCGATGTTGGCGCGGGTGCGGGCGTGGCTGCCGCGGCGGCGCGTCACGGACTCGTGGTGGGCCGGGGTGGCGGCGTAGTAACTAGTGGCCAGGCGCACGCCGGGACGGGAGAAGGACTCCCACAGGCGCGGGCCGATGTGCACGAGATTGCTGAACACCTCCACCTCCAGGCCCGCGGTCAGTGCGCGGTCGATGAAGTGCGGTAAATCCGGGTGCAATGTCGGCTCTCCGCCGATGAACTGAACCGAGTGCGCGCCCAGTGCGGCGACGGCGTCGACGGCGCGCAACCAATCAGTGGCGCCCAGTCTCCCCGAGTCGCCGCGCGGTCCGGAGTCCGCGTAGCAGTGGGTGCAGCTCAGCTGGCATTTTCCGGTGATCTCAAGCCATGCGAAACGCAGGTCGGTCATGTCCCACTCCCCTGGACGTAGCCGTGCGATAACCCATCTTGCACCGGCTCGTCACAAAAAGAGCTGTCGAATTCATTCAAACATCGGTCTGCTGTTGAGCGGATGACATGTCGCCGACACGAATAGGCCGAAGACCTCGTCGTATTGGTTATAACCGACTAATCCAACCGTCGGTCGCGTCTCATTAGCGTCTCATTAGGGGGCGCCCGTGACACGGCTTCCGCGGGCGCGTGGAGGGACCGGAGTGGGAGCGCGCAAAGAGAAACGGGGCCGCCGGCGTGATGCCGGCGACCCCGCTTCCGAACGAGAATCAGTGCGTGCCGAGCACGCCGTCCACGCGACGCGGAATACCGAGCGGGTTCGCGTCCTGGAGCTCGGCCGGCAGCAACGCGTCCGGCCACGACTGGTAGGTCACCGGCGCGATCCAGCGCCGGATCGACGTGGCGCCCACCGACGTGTGCAGCGGGTTCGTGGTCGACGGCCACGGACCGCCGTGGTGCTGGCCCCACGCCACCGCGACACCGGTCGGCCAGGCGTTGAAGATCAGCCGGCCCGCCACGTGCCGCAGGATCTCGGCGACCTCGCCGGCCTCCACGTGGTCGGACTCGGCCGCGTGCACCGTGCCGGTCAGCGTGCCCGGCAGCTTCGCGAGCACCGAGTGCAGCTCCGCGGGCGACGAGTAGGTGACGACCAGGGCCGCCGGGCCGAAGTGCTCCTCGGTCAGCTTCTCCAGGTTCTCCTCGAACACCTCGACCGACGTCGTGAACAGCAGCGGAGCCACCGCCCACGCCTCGTCCGGCCGCGTGCCCGTCGACACCACGGACACCAGGTCCGACGCCGCCAGGGCGTCCGTGCCCGCCTTGTAGGAGTCGCACATCCGCTCGTTCAGCATCGCTCCACCCGACGACGCCGCGACGGCCTCGCCCAGCGCGGGCACGATCGACGACGGCGCGAACACCAGGCCGGGGTTCGTGCAGAACTGCCCGACGCCCATCACCAGCGACTGGGCGAACCCGGCCGCGATGTCCGGAGTCGCGGCGCCCGGCAGGATCACCGTCGGGTTCACGCTGCCCAGCTCGCCGTAGAACGGGATGGGATCCGGCCGGCCCTGCGCCAGGTCGAACAACGCGCGCCCGCCCCCGGTGGACCCGGTGAACCCGACCGCGCGCACCGCGGAGTGCTTCACCAGCGCGACACCGGACTCGGTGCCGTACACGATCCCGAACACGCCCTCCGGCGCACCGGCCTCGCGCAACGCGTCCACGACGACCCGCGCGGTCTCGCGCGAGGTCGACGGGTGCGCCGAATGTGCCTTCACCACGACGGAACAGCCCGACGCCAGCGCGGACGCGGTGTCACCGCCGGCCACCGAGAACGCGAACGGGAAGTTCGACGCGGAGAACACCGCGACCGTCCCCAGTGGACGGAGAACGCGCCGCAGCACCGGCCGCGGCGGGATGATGTCCGGGTTCGCCGTGTCCAAAGTGGCCTCGACGTAGCTGCCCTCGCGCAGCACCTCCGCGAACAACCGCAGCTGGTTCGTCGTGCGCTTCAGCTCGGTCGTCAGCCGCGGCACGCCCAGCGCCGTCTCGCCGTCGGCGGTCTCGATCAGCAACGACGACTCGGCGTCGACCGCGTCCGCGACCTTCTCCAGCACCACGGCGCGCTCCGCCGCCGGCACCGCCGACCACGCCGTGAACGCGACGGCCGCGGCCGAGGCGATCCGATCCACCTCGCTGTCGGGGGTCTTGGCGACCGGCTCGCCGAACGGCTCACCGGTGCGCGGGTTGTATCCCTGAACGACGTGGCTCAACGCCCTGCCTCCTTGACTGCCGTGTCGAAATCGGGGCCGCACCAGGCCCCGCCAACGAACCTCGCCGCGGGCGACGAGGGGTCGAGCTCACCGCCGTGCTGCTCCAGCACGGCCGCCGCGTACTCCTCGGAGTCGTCCTGCGGCTCGTACCCGATCGCGCGCGCCTCCTCCAGAGAGAACCAGCCGCGCTTGTTGTCCGAAACCCCCCAGACGATCCGGAAACCGGGCGACTCGACGGAAAGGCACGCCTCGAACAGGCGCGCGCCGTCGTCCGGCGACATCCACGTCGACAGCATCCGCACGTCGCGCGGCTTCTCGAAGCACGACCCGATGCGGACCGCGATCACGTCCATGCCGTAGCGGTCCGCGTACAGCGACCCCAGTGCCTCCAAGGCCACTTTGGACACTCCGTAGTACGTGTCCGGGCGCGGGAACGCGTAGTCGCCCGCCTCGCCGTCCGCGCGCTCGACGTAGCCGACCGCGTGGTTAGAGCTGGCCAGCACGACCCGCCGGACACCGGAGCGCCGCGCGGCCTCCAGCACCGTGTGCGTGCCGTCGATGTTGACGCGCAGGATCTTGTCCCACGACTCTTCCAGGCTGTGGCCGCCGAGGTGGATCACCGCGTCGACGTCCTTCATCGCCGCCTCCATCGCGGCCATGTCGGTCACCGACGCCTCGACGAGCTCGACGTTCTCGCCGTCGGCGGCCGCGGGCAGCTCCGCGATGTCCAGCAGCCGCAGGACACGGCCCTGCGCCGCGAGACGGGTGCGCATGAGCGTGCCCACCCCGCCGCCGGCGCCGGTGATCAGGATGCGTGCGGTCACGGGATGGAACCCTCCGTCTTGTTCAGGTGATTCGGCAAAACGTCAGCGACCGAACTGCCGCAGCAGCTCGGTGATCGTCCGCGCGGCGTCGAGCAGCGCTCCGACGACCTGCCGTTCGTGCTCGGGCGTGAGCCTGCCCAGCGGAACCGAGCAGCTCATGGCGTCCAGCACGGGATTGCGGTACGGCAACGCCACCGCGAAGCAGCCCAGCCCGGGCGTGTTCTCCTCGCGTTCGTGGGCGTAGCCGACGTTGCGGAACCCGGCGAGCTGCTCGTGCAACGCTGCCCGGTCGGTCACGGTGTTGGGGGTCAGCGGCGCCAGCTCGGCGGGCAGGATCGCGTCGACGTCCTCCGGCGTGCGCGTCGACAGCACGGCCTTGCCCAGCGACGTCGAGTGCGCGGGCAACCGGCGGCCGACGCGCGAGACGACGCGCAGGTGGTGCTCGGACTCGCGGCTCGCGAGGTACACGACGTCCGCACCGTCCAAACGGGCAAGGTGGACCGTCTCGTTGATGTCCTGGCGGACCTGCTCCATCACCCGGATCGCCGCGCGCACAACGGGGTCGTGGTCCAAATAGGACGTACCGACGAGCAGTGCGCGCACGCCGATGCCGTACGTGCCGCGGTCGGAGTCGACCTCCACCCACCCACGCGCCACAAGCGTTTGCAGCAACATGTAAAGGCTGGATTTCGGGTAACTGAGCTCCCGGTGCAGCTCCGTGAGCGTCAACCTGCGGTCTGACGCGGACAGCACCTCGAGAAGCTCCACCGTGCGGTCGGCGGACTTCACCGCGCCGGGTCGAGCCGTGCCCTTGCCGATCGGCGACGCCACCTGCAGCCTCCTCGAAACAGGGAAGAAACTTTCCCTTGACACGTTGCTGTGCTGATTCTTACAGTCCTGACCCAGGTTCACAAGTACGACCCACGTTCACATATCTGAACACGAAGGGCTCCGACGATGCGCCGTAGAACTGCCACAACACTTGCCACGCTGGGCGTGGCCGCGCTGCTCGCGGGATGCGGCAGCGGTGGCACGGCGGCGACGTCGAACAAGGACCCGAACAAGCCTCTGGAGGTGTGGACCCGCTCCACTGAGGCGACCGCGAAGGTCTACGAGAAGATCTTCAAGTCGTTCACCGAGAAGACCGGTGTGCAGGTCGACTACAAGCCGATCTTCAACGACTTCGACAAGCAGGTGCAGCAGCGCGCCGCCTCGAAGGACCTCCCCGACGTCGTCATCACCGACACGGGCTCGCTCGGCAACTTCGTCAAGCAGGGCTGGACGACCGAGGTCAACAAGGACGACGTGGCGGGCGCCGGCGACATCGTCGACCGCGCGTGGAACAACGGGAAGGGCGCGGACGGCAAGTTCTACGCCATTCCCTACTCCACCCAGGCGATGGTCACGCTGATCCGCAAGGACTGGCGCGAGAAGCTCGGCAAGCCCGTCCCCACCACGTGGGAGGAGCTGGACGACCTCGCGAAGGCGTTCACCTTCAACGACCCCGACGGCAACGGGCAGAACGACACCTACGGCATGCTCGTGCCGGGCACGACCGACCGCGGCTACCTCGCCTGGTGGGCCGCGAGCTACATCTGGCAGGGCGGCGGCGACATCCTCGAGGACGAGGGCGACGGCAAGTTCCGCGTCGGCATCGACTCGCCGGAGTCCACCAAGGCCGTCGAACGGCTGCGCAAGCTCTTCTGCGACGACAAGGTCATGCAGCCCGGCTCGCTGACCCTCGGCACGAACGACGCGCACCCGCTGTTCGAGTCCGGCAAGAGCGGCATCTACCTCACCGGCCCGTACATGATCGGCCGCTTCGACAAGTCGATGGGCAAGGACAAGTACGAGGTCGTCGCGTCCCCGAAGGGACCGGCCGGCGCCACCGTGCTCGGTGAGGGCGAGAACATCTACCAGATGGCCGGCTCCGCGAAGATCGCCGACCAGAAGAAGCTCGCCGAGTACCTGATCACGCCCGAGGCGCAGCAGGCCGGCATGAAGGGCGACCCGCAGCCGGTCGTGCGGCTCCCCGTGAACAAGACCGTCGACGTCAACGCGACGTACAAGGACCCGCGCTGGGCGACCGTGGCGGGCGTGTACCAGAGCGAGGCGCGGCCGTTCCCCAGCGTCCCGAACTTCGCGCCGTTCCGGCAGAAGACCTCGGAGACCCTCAACTCCATCTTCGCGAAGTGCCCCGCGGACCCCTCGGCTGAGCTGAAGACCCTCGCGGAAGCCCTCAAGAAGGAACTCGAAAACCAGAAGGCGTCGAAGTGACCTCTGTTCAGTCACTCGGCGAAACCCGAGACGTGGGCTCGACGGCTAGTGGCGGCGGTGCCGTCGAAACCCACCCCGTGAGGCGGCGCCGCCGGCGCCGCCTCACGGGAGCCACCTACATCCCGTGGCTCTTCCTGCTTCCCGCCGCGCTGATCTTCCTGGTCTTCAAGTTCATCCCGATGGCCGAGGGCATCCGGCTCTCGCTGTTCGAGGTCCGGCCGTTCCTCGGGGACATCTTCGTCGGCTTCAAGAACTACGCGACGATCCTGCAGGACGAGAAGTTCCTGACCGCCAGCTGGCACACGCTCGTGCTGGCCGGCGGTCAGACGATCGGCGCGATGGTGATCGGCTTCTTCCTGGCGTTGCTGCTGGAAGGCCACACCAAGTCGTTGTGGTTCGTCCGGTCCGCGGTGTTCCTGCCCGTCGTGGCGGCCACCGCGGTCATCGGCGAGATCTGGCGGCTGTTCTTCTACCCGGCGCCGGAGGGCTTCCTCAACGAGCTGATCTCGTGGGTGGGCCTCGGGCCGTGGGAGTACATCCACAACACGGACACCTCACTGGTGTCGGTCATGTTCGTCGGCATCTGGAAGCACGCGCCGTACGACATGGTGCTGATCCTCGCCGGGCTCGCCGGCATCGACCGCCAGCAGTACGAGGCGGCCGCGATCGACGGGGCCTCGACGCCGCAGCGGATCTGGAACGTCACGCTCCCCGCGTTGCGGCCGGTCATCACGATCCTGCTGACGCTGGCGGCGATCCGCGGCCTGCGCGTCTTCACCGAGGTGTACGTCCTCACCGGCGGTGGTCCCGCGGGATCGACCGACGTCTGGATGACCCGCGTGTACACCACGGCGTTCGAACAGTCCGAAGCCGGACTCGCGTCGGCTGGTTCGGTGTTGTTGTTCCTGGTAACACTGATTCTCACGGTCAGCGTGCAGTGGTACCGCCGCAGGAGGGAAGCGCGATGAGCACGGTGAACTCAAGCCGGTTCGACAGCGCCATCGGCTGGTCCGCGCGCCCGGACGCGTGGGTCAGCAAGGGCATCCGGTTCCTCTTCTCGGCCCTCGCTGTAATCCTTTTCTGCGGGCCGCTGCTGGTCATCTTCTCCGGCGCGTTCGACAACAACCCGGACCCGACCCAGCTGTCGGTCATCCCGGACAACCCGTCGCTGATCAACTTCCGGGTGGCGGCGGAGAACAAGATCTGGCACTACCTGATGAACTCGCTGATCATCGCGGGTGGTGCGCTGCTGTTGCAGCTGGCGGTGAGCGTTTTCGCCGCGTACGCGTTGGCGCGCAAGAAGTTCCGCGGTCAGGCCATCGCACTGCTGGTCATCCTCGCCACGATGATGTTGCCGGAGGAGGTCATCGCGATCCCGCTCTCGCTGGTGATCGGAGACCTACCACTGGTGCACGTGAGTCTCAAGGGCACCCTGCTCGGCGTCATCCTCCCGCTAGGGGCTTGGGGTTTCTCCATCTTCGTCATGACGGAGTTCATGAAGGAGATCCCCAACGAGCTGGAGGAAGCGGCCAAAGTGGACGGTGCCGGGGAGCTGCGTCTCTTCGCGCAGATCATCCTCCCGCTGTGCAAACCCGCGCTCGGCGTGATCGCCGTGTTCGGCTTCAACATGATTTGGGAGCAGTACCTGCTCCCCCTGATCGTCGCCGCTGACCCCTCCGATTACACGCTCACGGTCGCACTTCTCGCGCTCCGCTCCGACGACATGGTCGGAACGGGCATCGTGCTGGCCGGTGCGTTGCTGGCGCTGGTACCGAGCCTGATCGTGTACCTGTCGTTGCAGAAGTCCTTCCTGCGTGGGATCACCACCGGAGCGATCAAGGGATGAGTCTGGTTATGCAACTCGATGGTGTGCTGTTCTTTCCGGTGACCCCGTTCGACAGCGAGGGGAACATCGCGTACGACGTGCTCGCCGAGCACGTCAAGCACGGTGTCTCCGCCGGGCCGGGCGCGGTGTTCGTCGCGTGCGGCACCGGCGAGTTCCACGCCTTGGGGCTGGAGGAGTTCGAACGGGCCGTCGCCGTCGCGGTCGAGGCCACCGCCGGCAAGGTGCCGGTGTTCGCCGGCGCCGGCGGGTCGATCGCCGCGACCAAGCAGTTCGTGCGGGCCGCCGAACGCGCTGGTGCGCAAGGCATCCTGCTGCTGCCGCCGTACCTGGTGACGAACCCCGCCGCGGGGCTCGTGCGGTACGTCGCGGAGGCCGCCGGCGCGTCCGCACTGCCGGTCATCGTGTACCAGCGCAACAACGCGCGGTTCACGCCGGAGACCGCCGTCGAGGTCGCGAAGATCCCGAACGTGGTGGGCTTCAAGGACGGCCTGGGCGACCTCGACCAGATGCAGCGGATCGTGCTGTCCGTCCGTGCCAACGTTGACAAGCCGTTCCAGTTCTTCAACGGCCTGCCGACCGCGGAGATGACGCAGCTCGCGTACCGGGCGATCGGGGTCGAGCTGTACTCGTCGGCGGTGTTCTGCTTCGCGCCGGAGATCTCGATCGGTTTTTACAACGCTGTACAGGCGGGCGACACCGAGCTGGTGAACCGGTTCCTGTACGAGTTCTACAAGCCGCTGGTCGAGCTGCGGGACAAGGTCCCCGGCTACGCGGTCGCGCTGGTGAAGGCAGCGGTGCGCGCGAACGGCCTCGACGTCGGCGGCGTGCGCGCCCCGCTGGTCGACCCGGCCGACGAGCACCTGGCCGCGCTGGACAAGATCATCGCCGCTGGTAAGGCACTGCTGAGCTGAGAGGGCGGTCGGCATGAAGATCACCGAGATTGTCCTGACACCGATCGCGTTCCGGGACCCGCCGCTGCTCAACTCGGCCGGCGTGCACGAGCCGTGGGCGCTGCGCACGATCGTCGAGGTGCACACCGACGAAGGCGTCTCGGGGCTGGGGGAGACGTACGGCGACCTCGGGCACCTGGAGCGCTCGCGGTCCGTTGTGGACTCCCTGATCGGTCTTGACGTGTTCGCTCTCAACGAGATGCACGCGCGGGTGGCCGCGATCCTCGGTGGCAAGGCCGGGCCGGACAAGCACGGCCTGACCGGGAAGATCACCGCCGAGAGCACCGTCGACCGGGTGTACTCGCCGTTCGAGGTGGCGTGCCTGGACATCCAGGGCAAGGCCCTGGGACGTCCGGTGCACGACCTGCTGGGCGGCGCGGTGCGCTCCTCGGTGCCGTACTCCGCCTACCTGTTCTACAAGTGGGACGGGCACCCCGGTGCCGAGCCCGACGGGTGGGGCGAGGCGATCGACCCCGCCGGGATCGTGGCGCAGGCGTCGAAGATGATCTCCCAGTACGGGTTCGGGTCGATCAAGCTCAAGGGCGGTGTCTTCCCGCCGGAGCAGGAGATCGAGGCGATCCGCGCGTTGCGCGAGGCGTTCCCGGACCACCCGCTGCGGCTCGACCCCAACGCGGCGTGGTCGGTCGAGACGTCGTTGCGCGTCGCCGCCGAGCTCGACGGCGTGCTGGAGTACCTGGAGGACCCGACGCCGGAGATCTCCGGGATGGCGGAGGTCGCCGCGAAGGCGCCGATGCCGCTGGCCACCAACATGTGCGTGGTCGCGTTCGAGCACCTGCGGCCGTCGGTGGAGCAGGACGCCGTGCAGGTGCTGCTGTCGGACCACCACTACTGGGGCGGTCTGCAGCGGTCGCGGCAGCTCGGCATGATCTGCCAGACGTTCGGCATCGGCCTGTCGATGCACTCGAACTCGCACCTCGGCATCTCGCTGGCCGCGATGACGCACCTGGCCGCGGCGACGCCGAACCTGAACTACGCCTGCGACACGCACTACCCGTGGAACGCGGCCGACGAGGTCGTCGAACCAGGTGTCCTGTCCTTCGTGGACGGAGCCGTGCCGGTTCCGGTGACGCCTGGGCTCGGTGTGTCGCTGGACCGCGACGCGTTGGCGCGCCTGGCGGAGAACTACGTCCGGTGCGGCATCACGGCTCGTGACGACACGGGCTACATGCAGAAGTTCGACCCGAGCTACGAGAGGAAGCGTCCCCGGTGGTGAAGTCGGTTGTCCACGCCTACCCGTGGGACCTGATCGGAGACCATGAGGCCGTCGCGCGGTACCAGGACCTCGGCGTCGACGCGATCGCCCTTGCCGCGTCGTACCACACGGTGCGGGCCGCGACGCCGCTGCACCCGTCGCATCGCCTGGTGGACGCGCGGCACGCGGCGTTCTACCTGCCGGTGCGCGCGGAGAAGTACGGCCGTCTGGTGCCGGCCGAACCGTCCTGGGTGGACGGTTCGGATTCGTTCGGTGACGCGGCCGCGCTGGTTCGTGCCGCCGGGCTTCCGGTGTACGCGTGGACGGTGCTGACGCACAGCTCGCGGCTGGGCGACCTGCATCCCGATCTCACCGTGGTGAACGCGTTCGGGGATCGCTACCCGTACGCGCTGTGCACGGCGCAGCCCGACGTCGTCGAGTACACGTCGGTGCTGGTGTCGGAGGTGCTGGAGCTCGGCGCGCCGGACGGCATCGTCCTGGAGGCCGCCGGGCCGCTGGGGTTCTTCCACGGCGGGCACCACGAGAAGACCGACGGCACGGACTGGAACGCGGTGCAGCAGAAGCTGTTGTCGCTGTGCTTCTGCTCTGCCTGCACTGCCCTGTACGCCGACCCGGATGCCCTGCGTGAAGCGGTCCGGGCCGGGGTTGATCGCGGCGCACCCACCGTTGAGGAAGCGCTGGGTGCGCTCGCGGATGACGTTCGCGCCGTGCGCACGGGAGTCGTGCGGTCGTTGCGGCAGCGCCTGGTCGGCGAGATCCGTGCCGCCGCGCCCTCGATCCGGGTGGGCATGCACGTGACGGCGGACCCCTGGGGCACCGGGCCGTTCGCGACCGTCGCGGGTGGAGTCGACGCGGACGTCGACGTGCTGACGACGATGTGCTGGCCAGGGCCGGACGTCGCGGTGCCGGGCATCGAGGCTCTGCGCGCCGTCGCTCCGGACACGCGGATCGCCGCGTACGTACTGGGGTTGCCGCCGAAGCCCGCCGACGGTGCCGCGCTGACGAAGGAGTGGCTCGCGTACGCCGACGCCGGTGTGGAGGAGTTCCACCTCTACCACGGGGGTCTCGCGTCCGCGGCCAGGCTGTCAGCTTTGCGAGAGGCTGTCACGGCCGTCAACCGGTGACGCTTCGGCGTTAGCCGGTAACTGTGAAGAGAAGTGCCTGCAACCCGTTGTGACGGTGGTTCCGTCCTCTCACCATGAGGCACATAGGAACCGTAGTTGGCACTGGCGTCCTGCTGCTCGTCATCTCGGCCTGTGGCAGTGCGCAGAACGCGGGCACTGGAGCGGGTGGCGGTCAGGAACTTCCTGTCGCCACCTCGTCCTCCGAGGTCCCGCCGAACATCGCACCCGGTGAAGTGCCGCCGGACGGCAAACCCGTGACCAAGCTCGACGCCAACGGTCTGCCCGCGGACTTTCCGCGCACCGTGTGGACAGCGGCTGACGGGAAAACGGTCGGTGTGGTGGCCCAGGAGGGCGGCTGCGGCAAGGCGAGCGCTTCGGTGCTGGAGCAGAACGCCACCACCGTCAAGATCGAGCTGCTCGAAACACTGCCGCTGACCAAGCAGATGTGCACGATGGACATCCGCTTCCCCCCGCTCACCGTGCAGCTGTCCGAGCCCCTGGCCGAGCGCACGGTCGTGCTGACGTCGCGGACGGAAGAGAAGTAGACCTCCCTCCCCGGTGCCCGGCCGGCACCTGCCCCGCCGGCCGGGTACCTCTAACTCCCGTTAGACCTTCTAACAACTTCTGACCGGACATTCCGCAGGACATTTACGGGGACTTCCTGTCCCGGTTTGCGAGGATGGGCGCCATGAGAAACGCCGTCGCTGCCGTTGCTCTCGCCGTCGTGCTCGTCGGCTGTTCGTCCGGCACGCAGTCGAGCGCGCCCGGCTCCAGTTCGTCGGGCACCTCACCCACGGGCACGAGTGCCCCCGGCTCGAGCGGCACCCCGGGAACGGGCTCGTCCGGCACGAACCCGACCGCACCCGTACAACCTCCGGTCTCGATCTCGGAGGAAAAGCCCGTCGTGCCCCCCAACGTCACGCCCGTGGCGAAGGAGAAGGTCGACACGACATCGTTGTCAGACACCTACCGCGACGAGGCCTACGTCTTCGGCGACGGCCGCGACGTGGAGGTCTTCGGCGTGGGCGGTGGCTGCAAGGAAGCCCGAGCCGAGATCACCGGCCAGTCCGCGGACGTAGTCCAGATCACCCTCGTCACCATCACCAAGCAACCCGCGGGCACCGTCTGCACCCAGGAGGTCCGCCAGGTCCCCCTGACCGTGCGCCTGGACGCCCCGCTGGGCGACCGCCGCCTGGTCCTCGAAGCCCGCGAGGAATCCGCCTGAGGCCGCCGAGTTGACCCGGCGGACCTCCGGCCCATCGGCGGCGCACCACACGCCCTCGCGTGCGCCGCCCTGCTCCCAGACCGAGTGACCGCCGCACTGGCCATCGCCCCCTTGCGCTGATCGTCCTGAGGCACCAAGATCAGGTTTCACGCGTCAGCCAGGAACTCGACGCGGTTGCCGACGCCGTCGAACGTGTGGAAGCGGAGCCGTCCAGGGATCTCCGCCGGGTCGGCCCAGACGACGGGATGGCCTGCCGCGGCCACCGCCTCGGCTACGCGCATCACGTCGACGACGAACGCCGGATGCGCCTTGAGAGCAGGGCGGAAGTCGGCTTCGACGCCTACGTGCACCTCGCCGCCGCCCGGCACGGCGAACCAGCAGCCGCCGCGGGCGGCGAGCAGGGGTGGCTTGGGCAGTTCGGGCCAGCCGAGCACGCCCGTGTAGAAGGCGCGTTGGTCGTCCTCGGCGCCTGCGGGGCAGGCGACCTGCACGTGGTGGATCACGACGAAACCCCCGATCGACGGTTAGCGGTACAACCGTACTGTTAGATCGGGGGTTTCGCGGGTGTTAGAGGGGCTAGCGCCTGAAAATCAACGACGGAAACTGATCTGGAGGGTCGGGGTGGAGGTCTCGGCGAAGAAGTCGTTGCCCTTGTCGTCGACGACGACGAAGGCCGGGAAGTCCTCGACCTCGATCTTCCAGACGGCTTCCATGCCGAGTTCGGGGTACTCGAGCACCTCGACCTTGCGGATGCAGTCCTGGGCCAGGCGGGCGGCGGGGCCGCCGATCGAGCCCAGGTAGAAGCCGCCGTGCGTGGCGCACGCGTTGGTGACCTGCTTGGAGCGGTTGCCCTTGGCGAGCATCACCATCGAGCCGCCCGCGGCCTGGAACTGTTCGACGTAGGAGTCCATGCGGCCCGCGGTCGTCGGTCCGAACGAGCCCGACGCGTAGCCCTCGGGCGTCTTGGCCGGTCCGGCGTAGTAGACCGGGTGGTCCTTCATGTACTGCGGCATGTCCTCGCCGGCGTCGAGGCGTTCCTTGATCTTGGCGTGCGCGATGTCGCGGGCCACGACCAGCGGGCCGGTGAGGGACACGCGGGTCTTCACCGGGAGCTTGGTGAGGATGTCGCGGATCTCCGACATCGGGCGCGTCAGGTCGATGTTGACGACCTCGTCGGACAGGTCCTCGCCCTCGATCTCGGGCAGGAACTGCGCGGGGTCGCGTTCCATCTGCTCCAGGAACACGCCCTCGGACGTGATGCGGGCCTTGGCCTGGCGGTCGGCCGAGCACGAGACCGCGATGCCGACCGGCAGCGACGCGCCGTGGCGGGGGAGACGGATGACGCGCACGTCGTGGCAGAAGTACTTGCCGCCGAACTGGGCGCCGATGCCGAAGTTGCGCGTGAGCTCCAGGACCTGCTCCTCGAGGTCCTTGTCGCGGAACGCGTGGCCCGCGGGGGAGCCCTCGGTCGGCAGGTCGTCCAGGTAGCGGGCTGAGGCGAGCTTCGCGACCTTGAGGTTCTGCTCGGCGGACAGGCCGCCGACGACGACCGCCAGGTGGTACGGCGGGCAGGCCGCGGTGCCGAGCGAGCGCAGCTTCTCGTCCAGGAACGACGCGAGGCGCTTCGGGTTCAGCACCGCCTTCGTCTCCTGGTAGAGGAACGTCTTGTTGGCGCTGCCCCCGCCCTTGGCCATGAACAGGAACTCGTAGACGGGCTCCTGGCCGGGCTTGTGGAACACCTCGATCTGCGCGGGCAGGTTCGTTCCGGTGTTCTTCTCGTCCCAGAACGTCACGGGAGCCATCTGCGAGTAGCGCAGGTTGAGCTCCTGGTACGCCTCGAAGACGCCACGGGCGAGCGCCTTCTCGTCGTCACCGCCGGTCAGGACGGTCTCGGAGCGCTTGCCCATGATGATCGCGGTACCGGTGTCCTGGCACATCGGCAGCACGCCGCCGGACGCGATGGCGGCGTTGCGCAGCAGGTCCATGGCGACGAACCGGTCGTTGCCGGACGCCTCCGGGTCGTCGATGATCTTGCGCAGCTGGGCGAGGTGGGACGGGCGCAGCAGGTGCTGGATGTCCCGGATCGCTTCCTTCGCGAGCAGCGTCAGCGTCTCGGGCGCGATCTCCAGGAACTTGCGGTCACCGGCCTCGATCAGCTTCACCCCGTCCGACGTGACGAGGCGGTACTCGGTCTCGGTGTCCTTCGCGAGCGGAAGGACGTCGGTGTACTCGAAAGTGGTGGGCACGGCGTACACAACTCCAACGGTGTGCAGTTCGGATCAGAAAACCGTACCGCCACCAAAGCGGCGTATCGGCTCGCGTCCACCGTGTTCTTCGCCTCGGCCGCCCCGAAACGCGGAAGGCCGGGGCGGCCCCCGGCCGTCCCGACCTTCCTTCGCGTGCTTCACCCGACTCACGACGGGCGTCGCGTGGCTCTGGTAACGCCCGACCGTGCCGTGAGTTGAGTCACAAGTCAATACTGCCGGACGGGTGAGTTACGAGGCGTAGGCCCGCAGCTTCGCCGCCCGCTCGCCCTGCCGAAGCTTCGACATGACTTCACGCTCGATCTGACGCACCCGTTCGCGAGACAGGCCGAACCGCTTGCCGATCTGGTCCAGCGTGCGCGGCTGGCCGTCCTCCAGGCCGTAGCGCAGCCGGATCACGGCCTGCTCGCGCGGCTCCAGCGTCGCGAGCACGCGGCGCAGGTCGTCCTGCAGCAGCCCGGAGATGACGGCGCTCTCGGCGTCGGTGGCGTCCGAGTCCTCGATGAAGTCACCGAGGGGCGCGTCCTCCTCCGTGCCGACCGGCATGTCGAGCGATACCGGGTCACGGGCGTGGTCGAGCAGGTCCGCGACCTTGTCGACGTTCAGGCCCGCTTCCTTCGCCAGCTCCTCGTTCGTCGCCTCGCGGCCGAGCGTCTGGTGCAGGTCGCGCTTGATCCGCGCGAGCTTGTTCACCTGCTCGACGAGGTGGACGGGGAGGCGGATGGTGCGGCCCTGGTCGGCCATGCCGCGGGTGATCGCCTGGCGGATCCACCACGTCGCGTACGTCGAGAACTTGAAGCCCTTGGTGTAGTCGAACTTCTCGACCGCCCTGATCAGGCCCAGGTTGCCTTCCTGGATCAGGTCCAGCAGAGGCATGCCGCGGCCCGTGTAGCGCTTGGCCAGCGACACGACGAGGCGCAGGTTGGCCTTGAGCAGGTGGTCCTTGGCGCGGCGGCCGTCGCGGACGAGCTCCCCCAGCTCTTCGCGACGGGTGGGGGTGAGGCGCTTGGCCGTCTCCATGACGTGCTGCGCGAACACACCGGCCTCGATGCGCTTGGCGAGCTCCACCTCCTCCTCGGCGGTGAGGAGCGCGGTCTTGCCGATTCCGTTCAGGTAGACTCGAACGAGGTCGGCTGCTGGTCCCTGCGCGTCGAGTTCGTGCTCGACGACGGTGGGCGTGTTCTCTCCGACTTCACGGTCGGAGATCCTCGTGACGGTCATGGATCTCCCTCCCCCTGGTGCGGGCGACGCTGCTGTCGGTGAGGACAGTCGCGCGTGGCGGTCAAGGCGGCGCGGCGCTGCGCCCTGGTTGCCGGTTGCGGCGGGCCCGCTCGGGATCCCATCGCTAGCTGGCTGATACCTGGGTAACGAACGCGATTCCGAATTCGTTCCCGACTTCCATGACCTGAAGACGTCACCGCTGTCACAGCGGTTGCGCGACTAATCTGAGAACTGCCTGAGAACCCTTTACTCAGAGCTCTACGATCACCGTGAACGGACCGTCGTTCACGCTCCGTACCTTCATCTCGGCTCTGAATCGTCCCGTTTCGACGCGGGCGCCCTTTTGGCGTAGTTCCTGCACGACGGCGTTCACCAACGGTTCCGCGTGCTCGGGCCGGGCGGCCGCCGTCCAGGACGGACGGCGACCCTTCCGAGTGTCCCCGTAGAGGGTGAACTGGCTGACGACCAGCAGCGGAGCACCGGTCGACTCGCACGACTGCTCGTCGTCGAGGATGCGCAACCCGTGCAGCTTCTGCGCCATTTTGACCGCGTGCTCGGGTGTGTCGTCGTGATGGACGCCGAGCAGCACCAGCAATCCGGGCTCGTCGATCGCGCCGACGATCTTCCCTTCGACTTCGACACTCGCTTCTGTGACGCGCGCCACAACCGCTTTCACGCGGGAATCAACATTCCGTGCCGGATGAGATCACGAACGATCGGCAAGGCCGCTTCCGCGTCGATTTCTCCGTAAGCGAACTCCAGGAGAGCGAGCAGGTCCTCCAGCGGCAGCGCGCCGTTGCAGCCCGCGACGAGCTTGGCCGTCGCCTCGTCGACCTCGTGCTGCCAACCGGGCCCGTCGGTGCGGTGCAGCCGCGCGACGACCTTGCGCCAGCCCTCGTCGCCCGCCTCGGACACCTCTTCGAGCAGCACGGTGTCGGCGACCCGGAACCGCTGACCGAGCAGGTCGGGGTTCGCGCGGAGCCACGCGACGTTGTCGAGCCAGCGCGCGGCCTCGGGACCCAGCGGGTCGTCGTAGGCGTGACGCAGGTCCTCGCAGATGACCTGGGAGTGCATCTCGTCGGTGCGGCGCAGCGTCACGTAGCCGAAGCCGACGCCCTGGACGTCGTTCTCCTCGAACCAGTCGAGCCACGCGGAGGCCTTCTGCCTGCCCTCGGGGCTGCGCGGGTCCACGCCCGCGTCCTTGAGCCACGTGCCGACGTACAGCGCCGGCTCGGCGATGTCGCGCTGCACGAACCACGCGTCGATGCCGCCGCGGGGGAGCCAGCCGGAGACGCGCTCCTCCCAGTCCTCGCCCTTGCGGTGCACCCAGGACGCGAGCAGCTGGCCGACGCCGCCCTCGTTGAGGAACGCGGGCAGCTGGCGGATGACCAGCGCCGACGCGTCGTCGCCGCCGAGGCCGGAGTCGCGGTAGACGAAGTCGACGCGGGGCGGGCCGACGACGAACGGCGGGTTGCAGACGACCTGGTCGAACCGGCGGTTGCGGACCGGGCCGAACCACTCGCCCTGCAGCGTCTCGACGTCGAGCTCGTTCATCCGGAACGTGCCCTGGGCGAGCCTCAGCGCGCGTTCGGACAGGTCGGTGGCGGTGATCTTCTGGGCGTAGGTGCTGGCGTGCAGGGCCTGGACGCCGCAGCCGGTGCCGAGGTCGAGCAACGTGCCGACGGGCGTGCGCTTGGTGGCGCGGGCGAGGCTGATGGACGCGTGGCCGACGCCGAGCACGTGGTCCTCGGGGACGGCGCCGCCGCGCACGTCGGAGTCGAGGTCGGCGATGACCCACCAGTTGTCCTCGTACGGCCTGACGTCCAGTCCGGCCTTCAGATCTTTGGAGAGGACCTCGTTCCGGACGGCGTCGTCGATGTCGACACCGGCCAGCGCCGCGCGGACGTCCTTCTCCGGCTCCTCGTCGCCGAGCAGGAACAGGCGGATCAGCGTGCCGAGCGACCCGGCGTCCTTGCTCGCGCGGCGGGCGGGCTCCGGTTCGCCGCGGCCGAGCGCGGCGTGGGCCTGCGGGCCGAGCGCGTCGACGACGCCGTCCGCGGTGTAGCCGGCGTTCAGGAAGGCCTCGCGCAGACGGGCGCACAGGTCAGCAGAAAGATCGGGGTGCACGGGAGGAGATGTTTTCACGCCCCCGGATCCGGCGTGGACCCAGCGCGGACCCAGGGTGACCCCGGCGCGGCCTCGTGGCGTCGCCGGCGTGAGCTCAGGGCGGCTCAGCGCGTGATCTGGAGGGCGATGGCCATCGCGAGCCGCTGGTCGGGGTCGTCGAGGGGGAGCGGCGTCACCTCGGCCATCTTCTGCATGCGGTAGCGCAACGTGTTGGGGTGCACGTTGAGCTCTCTCGCCGCCGCCCGCACGTCGCCCTGGTTCGCGAGCCAGGCCCGCAACGTCGCCGCGTACTGCGTCCCGTTCTCCGCGTCGAACCGCAATATATTGGATATCGGCCCACGGGTCGGAAGCCTGCCAGCCTCGGCGACGGCGGCGAGCCGGTGCAGCAGCACTCGCGCCCACGCGTCGTCGTACACAACCGGTGCACCGCTGGAAAGCGCGAGGCATTCATCGGCTTCCTGCCGCGACGTCGGCAGCTGCGCCGCCTCGGCCGGACCCCCGATGCCCGCGAGCACCGTCGCTTCCGCTGGAAGCTCTCGCACCAGTGAACGCACCCATGCGACGGCGTCGTCGGCCGCGGGGATGACGGTGTAGAGGACGTTGCCGAACAACGCGCTGCGCCCCGGCCGCGACCAGCCGAACCCGGCCGTCGCCCGCTGGAACGCGAGCACCGCCGCCCCGTGCTCGCCCTCGCCGGCGTGCGCCTGCACGGCGATCACCCGCAGATCGGCCGAAGGCAACCCGAGCCGTGCGACGTCTGCGGACTCGGGCTGGTCGAGCAGCCTGATGACGAGATCGGCCTCGGCCTGCCGTTCGAGGTCCGTCGAAGCCCGCGACCGCAACAGGTGCAACGCCGCCGTGCGCGCGCCGTCGACCAACGCCGCACTGCGCGCCGCGTCCACCGGCCCGGTCACCTCGACCCACACCGACCCGAGCAACTCCCGCCCGGCCCGCACCGCGGCGACGAGCCTGTTGCCCAACTGGTCGGTCAGCTTGGGCACGAAGATCGGCTCGTCCGACGACGCCAGGTGCGTGAAAACGCCGAACTCGTCCAGCGCCTTCCGCGCCTCCTCGGGAACCCGCCGCCCGAGGATCGTCTGCACCCGGACGGGGTCGACGTCCTCCTGCCGGTACGAGTAGGCGAGCACCCGCGACTGCTGGTCCTCGATCGTCACCGGCCCGCCCACGACACCCGCGATCACGTCCGCGAGCCCGAACAGGTCCCCGGTCCGCGTCCCGCCGTTGACCAGCGTCTGCGTGACGTTCGCCAACTGACTCCACGGCACAGACGGATCCACGAGCAACACGGCGGCCCCGGACTTCTTCGCCGCCGCGACCACCCGCTCGTCCAGCGGCGGCTTGCCGTGCAACACCACCGCGGACGCCGCCGTCGACGACACCAACCGCACCGCCGCCGCGACCGAAGGCGTGCCGAGCCCGAGCAACACGTCCCCCGCGGCGGCCGGCGTGTTTTCCGCCGGATCGTGCAGGGCAACCCCACGGAGTTCGGCGTCGCGACCCTTCGGCGCGCAGGCCAGATGCGTGCCCAGACTGCCGAGCACGTCCACGAGGCGATCAAGGGCGACCACCCGCGGATGTTAACCGCCGACCGGCTGTCCCGGCCGTCACTCGGACGTGGGACGATGAGGGAGTGGAGGTGGTGTCGTGAGCAGTCCCGACCGGAACGACACCCCGGTGTTGATCACCGAGGCGGCCCCGTCCTACGAAGAGCAGCACGCCGCCCGGCGCCGGAAGTACGCGATCATGATGAGTCTGCGCTTCCCGTGCCTCATCCTCGCGGCTCTGTTCGCGCACACCTGGTGGCTCGCCCTCTTCTTCATCGTGCTGTCCGTCCCGCTGCCGTGGATGGCCGTGCTGATCGCGAACGACCGGCCGCCGCGCAAGACCGAGAAGGTCAACCGCCACGAGGTGGAGCGCCGCGCCATCGCCCCGAAGAGCACCACCGTCATCGACGGCTGACCACCGATATATCAGTGGGAAACTGATATATCGGTTGGAACGACGAGGTCAGCGGGGTGGCTGAGCGCCGACGACGCCGACGGCGCGTGACCCCGCGCGAACGCCCCCGAGCAGCGCGTCCCGCTTCGACGCGCCCGACAGCCATGCCGCGAGGAAGCCCGCGTCGAACGCGTCGCCGGCACCCGTCGAGTCGACGCACTCAGTGACTTCAGCGGGGACCGAGACGAGCTCGTCGGCGTCGACCCACGTCGCGCCGTCCGGTCCGGAGGTCACGACGACCGCACCGACGTGGGAGAGCAGGGCCTTCGCTGAGGCGGGCTCCGACGATCCGGTCAGGGCGAGGAGTTCGTCGGCGTTGGGGAGGAGGAAGTCGACGTCGCGCACGTCCTCCAGGAACGCCTCGGCCGAGTGGATCAGGACGGCGGCCTGCGGGTCCACCGACGTGGTCCACCCCGCCGCGCGCGCCGCCGCCAGCACGGCCAGGCCCGCCGGGCGCGAGGTCGCGTCCAGCAGGACGTAGCCGGACAGGTGCAGGTGACCGTTCGAGCCGGCGAGCAGGCCCGGGTCCAGGTCGGCGGGGGAGAAGCGGGCGTTCGCGCCCCGGTCGGGGAGCATCGAGCGCTGGCCGTTCTCGTCGACCAGGACGACCACGCAGCAGGTGGCCAGGTCGGGGTCCACGGCGAAGGCGCACTGGACGCCCGCCGTGGTGAGCTCGGCGTGGACCTGGCGGCCCGCCGAGTCGGCGCCCACGCGGGCCACCAGGATCGGGGAGGCGCCGCAGGCGGCCAGCCAGACGGCCGTGTTGGCGCCGGCGCCGCCCGGTTCGATGGTGACCTTGGCCCGTACGTCGCCGCCGTGGGCGATGGGGCCGGTGTGGCGGGCCACCACGTCCAGGCCCGCGTCGCCGACCACCACTACCGGCCTCACTTGGCGAGCTCGACTGCTACTGCGGCGGCCACGGAGACGTTGCTGACGACCAGTTCCTCGTTGGCGTCGAGGCTGACGCCTTCGGACGCGGTGTGGAAGTGCTCCAGCAGGACGGGGGTGACGTCCTTGCCGCGCACGTCCTGGTCCACGAGCTTCTGCAGACCCTCGGCGAGGAGGCGGTCGTGCAGGTCCGCGTCCATCTCGTAGGCGGCCGGGATGGGGTTGACCAGCAGCATGCCCCGGGCGCCCGCGGCGAAGACGGCGGCGGCCTCGGCGGCGGACTCGACGCGCCACGGCACGTCGAACTCCGACTCGCGGCGGTAGAAGGCCGGGAAGCGGGAGGTGCGGTAGCCGACGACGGGGACCGAACGGGTCTCCAGGACCTCCAGGGTCGCGCCCATGTCCAGGATCGACTTCACGCCCGAGCAGACGGTGAGGACGGGGGTCGTCGCCATCACGTCCAGGTCGGCGGAGACGTCCCACGTGTCGCGCGCGCCCCGGTGCACGCCGCCGAGGCCGCCGGTGCCGAAGACGCGGATTCCGGCCTGGTGGGCGAGGGCGGCGGTCGAGGCCACGGTCGTCGCGCCGCTGCGGCCCAGGGCGTAGGCGGGGCCGAGGTCGCGCAGCGAGAGCTTCAGCAGGTCGCCCGCGTTGCAGACCCGGTCGAGCTCGGCGGAGGTGAGGCCGATGTGCGGCACGCCGTCGAGCACGGCGATCGTCGCGGGGACGGCGCCCGCCTCGCGGACGACCTTCTCCAGGCGTGCGGCGACCACGAGATTGCGCGGCGCGGGCAGGCCGTGGGACAGGATGGTGCTCTCGAGAGCGACGACGGGACGGTTCTCGTCCAGGGCGGCGGCAACTTCATCGGCGATGTGCAGCGTGGTCACGAGGGGACATCATCCCAGGTACCCTGGGCGCGTGAGCACCCAGACTCTCCCCGAGGTCGACGTACGGCCGGACGAGACCGACCAGTCTTCGGACGACACCCCGAAGATGTTCCACTACGTGCGCAAGGCGAAGATCGCCGAAAGCGCCGTGATGGGTACGCACGTGGTCGCGCTGTGCGGCGAGGTCTTCCCGGTCACGCGGTCGCCGAAGCCCGGTTCGCCGGTGTGCCCGGACTGCAAGAAGATCTACGAGAACCTGCCTCCCGGCGGAGACGGCGACTAGGCCTGAGAACGTGACGCGCCCGGCGCCTCGGACACCCCGAGGCGCCGGGCGTTGCTGTTCTCACACCGGTTTGCCCTGCTGCTTCTCCCCCTCGGGCGAAGGCTTCTGGATCGGCAACGGCGAGGTCAGCTGCGTGTCGGCGGGCGACGGCGCCGAATAGCCGTTGTTGGCCTCGGGCGCGGGCTGGGGACGCGCGCTCTCCTCGCGGATGCGGGACGCCGCGCGCTCCATCTCCAGCCTGCGCCACCGGCGGCGCTGGCGGCGGGTCATGCGGGCGGGCCACATGTCCTGGATGGCGCTGTTGAAGTACGCGCCGATCGTGATCGCCAGGCCGATGAAGAACACGAACAGCAGGAACGCGATCGGCGTCGCCAGCGCGCCGTAGGTGTAGCCGGTGGTGGTGATCCACTGGATGTAGAGGCGCAGGCCGATCGACGACAGGATGAACACCGCCATCGCGAGGATCGCGCCCGGCAGCACGCGGTGGTACGGCAGTCGTCGCGGCAGCGCCACCTTGTAGAGCAGCGACAGCGACAGCACGAGCAGCAGCGCCACGCCGGGGTAGTAGAACCGGCCGACCCAGGTCGAGATGTACGGCTGCCAGGACACCGGGAAGAACTCCGGCAGCACGTCCGGCCCGAGCGCCAGCACCGGCAGGCCGATCACCAACGCCACCAGCGACACCATGTAGAGCAGCAACGCGAAGATGCGCTGCCACAGCTCGTTGCGCACGCCGTACTGCCCGTGCGCCACGGTGATCGCGTCGACGAACGACGACATGGCCGACGACCCCGCCCACAGCGAGATCAGGAAGCCGATGGAGACGATCTCGCCCTTGCCGGTCGAGAGGATCTCCGCGACGGTGGGCTGGATCACGCCGTTCACGACGTCCGAGCTGAAGATCGTCCGGGTGAACCCGATGATCCTCTCCTGCACGGCCTTGACGACCTCGTCGCCGAACCACGTGCCGAGCCAGCCCATAGAGCCCAGCACGCCGAGCAGCAGTGGCGGGAACGACAGCGTCTGCCAGAACGCGGCCTCGGCGGCTTCTGAGAAGATGTTGCCCTGCCACGCCTTCGACAGCGTGCGCGCGAGTAGACGCAGCGGCCCCTTTCGGCCGGACCTGCGTGGTGCGTCGTTGTCGGAAGGCGAACCCATCGCAGTGACAAGCATGGTGCATGGGGCCACGTTTCGCGGCATCGACGCTCGGAACAGGTAGAGTCGCAGTGCCCTCGGCCACGGTCCGCCTGAGGGTATCGCTATGTCTGACCTGCGCAAATGAGGAGAAACACGTCTGTGACAGCGCCAGCAGCAACGCCGGCAGCAATGCGACCGCTGCGAGCCTGGCAGCGTCGCGCGCTGACCAAGTACCTCGCCGCCAAGCCGCAGGACTTCCTCGCCGTCGCGACGCCCGGCGCGGGCAAGACGACCTTCGGGCTGCGGGTCGCGGCCGAACTCCTCGCCGACCGGACGATCGAGGCCGTCACGATCGTCACGCCCACCGAGCACCTCAAGCACCAGTGGGCGAAGGCCGCGGCCGAGCAGGGCATCCACATCGACTCGAACTTCCGCAACACCAACGCGATGACCTCCCGCGACTACCACGGTGTGGCCGTCACGTACGCGCAGGTGGCCGCCCATCCGACGTTGCACCGCGTGCGCACCGAGAACCGCAAGACGCTCGTGCTGCTCGACGAGGTGCACCACGGCGGTGACGCCAAGTCGTGGGGTGACGCGATCCGCGAGGCCTTCACGCCCGCCGTGCGCCGCCTCTGCCTCACCGGCACGCCGTTCCGGTCCGACGACTCGCCGATCCCGTTCGTGCAGTACGAGGAGAGCAACGGCGGCTTCAAGACCTCCAAGGCCGACCACACCTACGGCTACTCCGACGCGCTGCGCGACGGCGTGGTCCGGCCCGTGCTGTTCCTCGCGTACTCGGGCGAGGCGTCGTGGCGGACCAGCGCGGGCGAGGAGTACACCGCACGACTGGGCGAACCTCTCACCCAGGAGCAGACCACCCGTGCCTGGCGCACCGCCCTGGACCCGGCCGGCGACTGGATGGCGTCCGTCCTGCGCGCCGCCGACCAGCGGCTCACGCAGAAGCGCGAGAACGGCCTGCCCGACGCCGGCGGTCTCGTGATCGCCACCGACCAGACCGTCGCGAAGGCCTACGCGCAGGTGCTGGAGCGCGTCACCGGCCAGATCCCGACTTTGGTCCTCTCCGACGACCCCAAGGCGTCCGGCAGGATCGCCGAGTTCGCCGCGACGACCGAACGCTGGATGATCGCCGTCCGCATGGTGTCCGAGGGCGTCGACGTGCCGCGGCTCGCCGTCGGCGTGTACGCGACGTCGTCGTCGACCCCGCTGTTCTTCGCGCAGGCCATCGGCCGCTTCGTGCGCAACCGGAAGCCCGGCGAGACCGCGACGGTGTTCCTGCCTTCGGTGCCGGTGCTGCTCCAGCTCGCGTCGGAGCTGGAAGCCGAACGCGACCACGTCCTCGGCAAGCCGCACCGCGAGAAGGACGGCTGGGACGACGAGCTCATGGCCGCGGCCAACCAGGCCAAGGACGAGCCGGGCGAGGACGAACGCGCCTTCACGGCCCTGGGCACCACCGCCGAGCTCGACCAGGTGATCTTCGACGGCTCGTCGTTCGGCGCGCCGACCCAGGCGGGCTCGGAGGAGGAACAGGAGTACCTCGGCCTGCCCGGGCTGCTCGAACCCGACCAGGTGCGCACCCTGCTGTTGCAACGGCAGGAAGAACAGATGGCGCTGGCCGCCAAACGCCCCAAACCCGAGGTCGCCGTCCGCGAGGCACGGCCCGTGGGCGTCCAGGAACGCCTCACGTCGTTGCGCAAGGAGCTCAACACCCTCGTCGCGATGCACCACCACCGCACGAAGAAGCCGCACGGCAAGATCCACAACCAGCTGCGCGAGTACTGCGGCGGCCCGCCGACCGCGATGGCCACCATCGAGCAGCTCGAGGAACGGATCTCGACCCTTCGCTCCTGGTAGACCCTCTGACCACAGGCGGACCCCATCACCGCGGTCAGGCCCTCTCACCGCGGTGAAGCCTCTAACTGTGGTCGGAGCCTCTAGCTGTGGTCGGAGCCTCTAGCTGTGGGCAGACCTTCTGGCAGTGCGGAGAGCTTCTAGCCGTGCGCAGACCCTCCAGCAGTACGGAGACCCTCTAGCGACGCGGAGAACTTCTCGCCGCAGGCGGACCCTCTAACTGCGCGGAGACCCTCTAACTGCGCGGAGACCCTCTGATCGCGGACAGACCCTCTAGCCGTGGTCAGAGGTGCTAACCGATGTCCCGTACGCGATATCCGATATATCAGTTGCGGGTGACGGCGACGGCCAGCGTCGAGTAGCGCGTGGTGAACGAGCCGCCGAGCGCGTCGATCGCGACGCCGACGTCGTCGAGCAGCTCGGTGATCTGCTCGGGGCTGATCATCGCCATCGGGCTCATCGTGAGCATGAGGTCGGTGTACTCGGCGGTCGTGTAGGTCCGTTCCCAGTGCGCCTCCCACTGTTCGACATGGCCGAACGCCCCGGTGGCGACGAGCGCGTCGGCCGTGCGGACACAACCGGCCAGGTACGAGTCGTACGCCTCGTTGTAGGAGTGGCCGATGCGGTGCTGCATCTGTGGCGCGACCTTGTCGTACGCCGCGACGAACGCGTCAGCGATCGCCTCCGGCGTCCCGAACACGTGCCAGAGGCCGACGAACACCCCGCCCGGCCGCAGCACACGCGCGGCCTGCACCGGGCCGGCCGCGGCGTCGACCCAGTGCCACGACTGCCCGGCGACGACGGCGTCGAACGAGCGTCCGGCCGGGTCCCACGCCTCGAACTTCGCCACCTCGACCTCCACACCGCTCGCGCGGGCGAAGGCGGCCATCCGCTCGTCGTGCTCGACGCCGAGCACGTCCAGCCCGGCCGCCCGCAGCTGCCGCGACAGCACCCCGGTCCCGCACCCGACCTCGGCCACGCGCGGACCGGGTGAGGCGGCGACGAGTTTGTCGATCAACGACGCCGGGTAGGCGGGGCGGGTGCGGTCGTAGCGGGCCGCTTCGGCACCGAAGGAGTTCGCCAGCCTTTCGGCGGCTTCCTTGTCGATGGTCATGCACCCAACCTAGGGGTGTCCGGGAGATGACCGGGGAGAGTCCGCCGAGGGTGGCGACCGATATGTCGCCGTTGTAATCCGTAGCGCGGTGGTAACGCTCTCACGACTCTCGGTGACCAAATTTCGCCAGGGTTACCGCATCGTTGCGACTTAATCGATCCAGTGTGGTTCCGGTCACGCATATGTCGGGCATACGTTGTGCGCCACAACATTCTCTGTGACACAGCGCAGTGAAAGGGACTGGCGGATGCGCAGCAAGACTCTCGCTTCCATCGCCGTTACCGCGGGCCTCGCCCTGGCGGTCTCGGCATGCGGCGCCAACTCGTCCTCCGGCACCGGAGGAAGCTCTGAAACGAATTCTGCTGGCAGCGGCACGGGCGCGAAGGTCGGCGTGATCCTGCCCGAGACCAAGACCTCCGCCCGCTGGGAGGGCTTCGACAAGCCCCTCCTCGAGGCGGCGCTGAAGGCCGAGGGTCTCGACCCCGACATCCAGAACGCCCAGGGCGACGTCCAGAAGTTCAGCACCCTCGCCGACGGCATGATCAACAACGGCGTCAAGGTCCTGATCATCGCGACGCCCAACGCCGAGGTCGGCGCGTCCGTCGCCAAGAAGGCTCAGGCCCAGGGCATCCAGGTCATCGACTACGACCGCCTGAACACCGGTGGTTCCTCGTCCTACTACGTGTCGTTCGACAACGTGAAGGTCGGCGAGCTGCAGGGCCAGGGCATGGCCGACGCGCTCAAGGACGCCCCGCAGGGCGCGAACGTCATCGAGATCGAGGGCGCGCCGACGGACAACAACGCGACCCTCTTCGCGGACGGCCAGAAGAAGATCCTCAAGCCGCTGTACGACTCGGGCAAGCTCAAGCTCGTCCAGTCGCAGCCGATCGACGACTGGGACAACCAGAAGGGTGGTCAGGTCTTCGAGCAGATCCTGACCGGCAACGGCGGCAAGGTCGACGGCGTCGTCGCCGCGAACGACGGCCTCGCGGGCGCGGTCATCACCGTGCTCAAGAAGGTCGGCCTCAACGGCAAGGTGCCGGTCACGGGTCAGGACGCGACCCCGGACGGCCTGCAGGCCGTGCTGCTCAAGGACCAGTACATGACGGTCTTCAAGCCGATCAAGGAAGAGGCTGAGGCCACCGCCAAGCTGGCCGGCTTCCTCGCCAAGGGCGACACCGCGGGCGCCGACAAGCTGGCCTCGGGCGTCACCAAGGACACCAAGGCCAACCGCGACGTCAAGTCCGTGCTGCTCACCTCGCAGCTGATCACGCGCGACAAGGTCAAGGTCGTCGTGGACGCCGGCTTCGTGAAGGCGTCGGAGATCTGCGTGGCCGCCACCCAGGCCGCCTGCACCGAGCTCGGCATCAAGTAGGACCACTCGCGACGAGGGCGGGGTGCGCGCACTGTGCACCCCGCCTCTCGCCGCGTGGTAACCACGGAGGAAATCCCAGTGAGCGAGCCGATTCTCGAGCTGCGCGGCATCAACAAGAGCTTCGGTCCCGTGCACGTCCTGCACGACATCGACCTCGACGTGAACCCCGGTGAGGTCACAGCCCTCGTCGGCGACAACGGCGCGGGCAAGTCGACGCTGGTCAAGTGCATCGCGGGCATCCACCCGACCGACTCGGGCGAGGTCCTGTTCGCCGGCGAGCCGGTGCACATCAAGGGCCCGCGCGACGCCGCGGATCTCGGGATCGAGGTCGTCTACCAGGACCTCGCGCTGGCCGACAACCTCGACATCGTCCAGAACATGTTCCTCGGCCGCGAGCGCACCAAGGGTGGCCTGCTCGACGAGTCGGACATGGAGCAGGCGGCGCGCAAGACGCTCGCCTCCCTGTCGGTGCGCACGGTCAAGTCGGTGCGCACGCAGGTGTCGTCGCTGTCCGGCGGTCAGCGCCAGACCGTGGCGATCGCGAAGGCCGTGCTGTGGAACAGCAAGGTCGTGCTGCTCGACGAGCCCACCGCCGCCCTCGGCGTCGCGCAGACGCGCCAGGTCCTCGACCTGGTCCGCCGGCTCGCGGAGCAGGGCCTGGGCGTCGTCCTGATCAGCCACAACATGAACGACGTCTTCGAGGTCGCCGACAAGATCGCGTGCCTCTACCTCGGCCGCATGGCCGCCGTCGTGTCGACCAAGGACGTCACGCACGGTCAGGTCGTCGAGCTGATCACCGCCGGTCGTTCCGGTGACCTGGGCATCGCCCGCCCCGAGGCGGCGACGATCTGATGAGTACCGAAGAGGCGAGCAGCATGACCGACACCACCGAAACGCACGAGGCGGAGTCAGCCCAGCAGGGCGCCATCTCCGACTTCGGCATCGACACGACCTCCCGTTCCGCCGGTGAGGCCATCAGGGACTACTGGTCCAGCGTCCGCGGCGGCGAGCTCGGCTCACTGCCCGCTCTGCTCGGCCTGATCGTCCTGCTCATCGTGTTCAGTTCGCTGTCCGAGTCGTTCTTCACCCTCGGCAACCTCGCCAACCTGCTCCAGCAGGGCGCCAGCATCACCATCATCGCGATGGGCCTGGTGTTCGTGCTGCTGCTCGGCGAGATCGACCTGTCCGCCGGTACCGCGTCCGGCGTGACGGCCTCCGTGATGGCGCTCGACCTGATCAACGGCGGCAACCTGCTCGGCGGCATGGGCGACGGCGTCTTCTACGTCTTCTGCGGCTGGCTGGTTCTCGCCGTCGGCCTCTCGCTCCTGATGAAGCTGTGGACCGGTGCCGTGCTGTCCGGTATCGCGCTGGTCATCGCGCTGCTCGGCGTCCCCGCGAACGCGTGGATCGGCATGCTGCTGGCGATCTGCGTCGGCGCGTCCATCGGCTGCATCACCGGCTACCTGGTCGCGAAGGTCGGCATCCCGTCCTTCGTCGTGACCCTGGCGCTGTTCCTCGTGTGGAGCGGTGTGGTGCTGCAGTTCATCGGTCAGGGCGGCACGCTCGGCCTGCGCGACGACACGATCTTCCAGGTCGCCAACGGCAACATCGGCACCGCCGGGTCGTGGATCCTGTGCCTGCTGGCGGTCGGCGGCTACGCGGCTGTCGTGCTCAACCGGCACTTCACCCGGCTGCGCAAGGGCCTCGTCGCCTCGCCGACGGCGCTGGTGCTGGCCAAGATCGGTGGCCTCGCCCTGCTCGCCGCCGTCGCGACGTTCGCGCTGACGCAGAACCGGTCGCCAACGAGCCTCGTGGTGATCTCCGGTGTGCCGTACGTCGTGCCGCTCGTGCTCGTCCTGCTGGTCATCGGCACGTTCGTGCTCGACCGCACCAGCTACGGCCGGCACCTCTACGCGGTCGGCGGCAACAAGGAGGCCGCGCGCCGCGCCGGCATCAACGTGGAGAAGATCCGCATGAGCGTCTTCGTGATCGCCTCCTCGGCGGCCGCGATCGGCGCCATCGTCTACTCCTCCAAGGTCGGCTCCGTCGACCCGAACGCCGGTGGCGGCAACACCCTGCTGATGTCGGTCGGTGCGGCCGTCATCGGTGGTACGTCGCTGTTCGGCGGCAAGGGCCGGCTGCGTGACGCCGTCATCGGTGGTGCGGTGCTGGCGGTCATCGCGAACGGCATGGGCCTGCTCAAGCAGCCCTCCGCCGTCGTGTTCATGGTGACCGGTCTCGTGCTGCTGCTCGCCGCGAGCGTCGACGCCCTGTCCCGCCGCCGGGCGGCGACCGCGGCTCGCTGACCCGGTGACGGGACCCACGTCCGGCACCCGTCCCGACGAGATCCGCAGGCACAACAGGACGGCGCTGCTGCGCCGCCTGCACGTCGACGGACCGTCCACCAGGGCGTCGCTCGCGGCTGAGCTCGGGCTCAACCGCAGCACGATCAAGGCCCTGGTGGACGGCCTCGCCGAAGCCGGTGTGGTCGCCGAACGCGTGCCCGCTCTGCGCAGCGGAGCGGGCCGCCCCTCCTTGCTGGTCCTGCCCCAGCCGCACGCCGCGGTCGTCATCGCGATCGACGTGCGGGTGGAGCACGTGGCCATGGGGTTCGTCGGACTCGGTGGCGAGATCCTCGGCAGGGACAGCTGGAACCTGCACCGGACGCGTGATCCGGGTGAGGTCATCACGCACATCGTCGAGTCGGCGCGCCTCATGGCCGACGACCTCGACGTCACCGCCGTCGGGGTGGGCGTCTCGGTGCCCGGCGTGGTCCGCCGCGCCGACGGGCACGTGCACGAGGCGCCCAACCTGCACTGGACCGGGGTGGCGCTCGGCAAACGCCTGGAAGCGGTGCTGAAGCTGCCGGTCCAGGTCGGCAACGACGCGGAACTGGGCGCGCTCGCGGAGCACGTGCGCGGCGCGGCGCGGGAGTCCTCGGACATGGTCTACATCTCCGCGGACGTCGGCGTCGGCGGGGGAGTGATCCTCGCGGGCCAGCCGTTGCGCGGCTCCGGCGGCTACGTCGGCGAGCTCGGGCACATGGTCGTCAACCCGAACGGGCGTCGCTGCTACTGCGGCTGCGACGGCTGCTGGGAGACCGAGGTGGGCGAACCGGCGTTGTGCCGGGCTCTCGGCCTGCCCGACGACGCGCCGCGCGGCGCCGTCGTCGCTGCATTGCGCGCGTTGGACGACCCGGCGGTGCTCGACGAGTTCGCCGGCTGGCTCGCGCTGGGGCTCTCGAACATCGTCAACGTCCTCGGCCCGGAGCTCGTCGTGCTCGGCGACCTCTACACGGCGCTGCCCGCGTCCGTCGTCGAGTCGGTCAGCGCGGCGGTGCAGAAGCGCAGTCTCGTGTCCCGCGCTCTCGGCGGGGCCCAGGTCGTGACGTCACCCCTGGGACGCGACGCGAAGCTCGTCGGAGCCGCCGAACTGGCCTTCGAGCCGGTTCTCGACGCCATCTGAGCCGCTCGAACGCCGCGGAAATGCGAAGGGGGCGGAGATCCAGCCGGATCTCCGCCCCGAGCGGCTAGGTGGGGTGGAAGTCAGCCCTGCTGAATCTCAGCAGCGAGTTCGCGCAACTTCTCACTGTGCGCGCGAGCGTGGTGCCCGCAGAACAGCAGCTCGCCCCCGGACGGGAGCAAGGCGCGAACCTGGGCAGCAGCCCCGCAGCGGTCGCAGCGGTCGGCAGCGGTCAACTCGGGGCGGGTGAGTGCTGCGGTCATGATGAATCTCCCTCCGTCCCGGCAACGGAACTGAGGTGTTCCGGTGCCCTCTTACCAAGCTGCGACCACAGCGCCCCTGGCAGGTGCGCGGTGCTCGCTGGCTCCACTCTGACAGACGTTTCGGCGATAGTCAGTGTTCCCGTGTACGTGGCGACTCGCGTCACTCTCCGAATTACCCGCTCGCAGCAGGATCACACCTGGGTTTTCTACCTGTTCACCGTCTTGACACGCACAGCCCGCAACCGGAAACCCGCTGGTGGAGCAGTGTGTTCGGGCCATCCGGTCGGTTGCGTGCCACCGAGAGTGTGATATCGGTTGCCCTTGTCCGCCCTCCGCGAACAGGTCACGAACGTCCCACGATTCGGACGCGGAACCGTGATCGAACTCCCGATCGTGGACGTGTTCGGCCACGTTCCGTACCCGTTCGATCAGCTCGCGAGGGCGGCGCTGATCGCTCGTGCGGCGTGTCCCACGGCGTCCTGGAGGGCCGTGGCGCTGCGGCCGTCGTCGAGCACCGCGGACACCGTGCCGATGACGCTGCTGGACGGCGAGCGCACCGGGGCGCTCACGAACGCGATGCCCGCCGGCACCGTCGCCCCCGGCCGCAACCGGGCCACGTCCTCGGCCCGCACCAGGCTCGCCGCCGCCACCAGCACCCGGTCGCGGCGCGGCACCGCGAGGATCGCGGACGTCCTGATCGTCGCCGACAACGCCCGCAACGGCCGGCGCGCGATCCGTAGGATGCCCGGCGCCGGTTCCCACGCCTGCCCGTACCGGAACATCTGCGCGCCCACGCGATAGCGGCCGCGCACGTTCTCCACGGCTCCGAGCACTTCCAGCTGTTCCAGGAGGCGGTGCACCGTCGTCTTCGGCATCTCGCACCGGTCGGCGAGCTGGGAGAGCCCGAGTTCGCCTTCGTCCATCAGCCTGTCCAGCAGTGAGAAAGCCCCTTCGAGCACCGACCTGCCCATGTCCCCAGTCCCCCTCGTTCCGTTGTGCGGAACTGATGCTGGCGTGGGACCTGGCGGCGGCACATGAGTACAGGGGTACTCATTTTTCGGGAACACAGCGGCCCCGCACCGAACCGGTGCGGGGCCGCGTGCGTATGACTCGGTAAGACCTAGTCGAGGTAGTCCCGCAGAACCTGCGAACGGGACGGGTGACGCAGCTTCGACATCGTCTTGGACTCGATCTGGCGGATGCGCTCACGCGTGACGCCGTAGACCTGACCGATCTCGTCCAGCGTGCGCGGCTGGCCGTCGGTGAGGCCGAAGCGCAACCGGACGACGCCCGCCTCGCGCTCGGACAGCGTCGCGAGCACGGACTGCAGCTGGTCCTGCAGCAGAGTGAACGAGACGGCGTCGACCGCGACGACGGCCTCGGAGTCCTCGATGAAGTCGCCGAGCTGGCTGTCGCCCTCGTCGCCGATCGTCTGGTCCAGCGAGATGGGCTCACGCGCGTACTGCTGGATCTCCAGCACCTTCTCGGGCGTGATGTCCATTTCCTTGGCGAGCTCCTCCGGGGTGGGCTCGCGGCCCAGGTCCTGGAGCAGTTCGCGCTGGATGCGACCGAGCTTGTTGATGACCTCGACCATGTGCACCGGGATGCGGATGGTGCGGGCCTGGTCGGCCATCGCGCGGGTGATCGCCTGACGGATCCACCAGGTGGCGTACGTCGAGAACTTGTAGCCCTTGGTGTAGTCGAACTTCTCGACCGCGCGGATCAGACCGAGGTTGCCCTCCTGGATCAGGTCCAGGAACGCCATGCCGCGGCCCGTGTAGCGCTTGGCGAGCGACACGACGAGGCGGAGGTTCGCCTCGAGCAGGTGGTTCTTGGCGCGCTCGCCGTCGCGGACGATCCAGCGGAGGTCGCGGCGCAGCTGCGGCGTGAGCTTCTCCGCCTCCTCCTCGGAACGGCGGACGCGCTCGGCGGCGTAGAGACCCGCCTCGATGCGCTTGGCGAGCTCGACCTCCTCCTCGGCGTTGAGGAGGGCGACCTTGCCGATCTGCTTGAGGTAGGCGCGGACCGAGTCGGCCGAGGCGGTGAGCTCCGCGTCCTTGCGCGCCTGGCGCAGGGCCTCGGACTCCTCCTCGTCCCAGACGAAGTCACCCTCTTGCTTGGGGTCCTCCGCCTCCTCCGGCTCGTCGACGACCGGCTCGTCGACGATCTCGACGTCCTCCAGGTCCTCGGCGCCGGGAGCGCCCTCCATGTCCTCGGGCTCTTCACCGGGCTTGCCGGTGCCCTTCGCGGCAGGATCGGCCTTGCCGGCCGTCTTGCGCGGGGCCTTGGCGGCGGCGGGCTTCTTCGCTGCCGCAGCGGTCGTCTTGCGCTTCGGCTTCTCCTCGGCCTCGCCGGCCGCGGTCGCCTTGGTCGTCTTGGCGGCGCTCGCGGCGGAGCTGGAGCGTCGGGTTGCGGTTTCTGCGGCTGCCACGTACGCCCTTTCGCGACGGTCGTTCAAGGCAAACCAGAGGGCGCGAAACCTCGGTCGCCAGAGTTCAGGGGATCTCCCCGCCGATCTTGCTTGGCGGGTGTGCGTTCCATTGTAACGACGTCGGTGACCCGGTGTTGCGCCCCGAGGTGCTTCGAGGCGCTCCCACCTGCGTTTTCCCAGCTAGATCGAGTCGGACACGATTCGGTGTCGAACGCTCACTAGGGCCGGACGCCGTGCGCGGCGGCCCACGCGGCACCGACGATGCCCGCGTCGTTCTTCAGCGCGGCTGCGACCACCTCGGTGCGAACCTTGAGCAATGGCAACCACTTGTGCGCCTTCTTGCTCACGCCGCCACCGGCGATGAAGAGATCGGGCCAGATGAGGTCTTCCAGCACGTTCATGTACCGCGTGACCCTGGGCGTCCACTCCTCCCAGGACAGGTCCTTCTCCTCCTTCACGGAGGCGGCCGCGCGCGTCTCCGCGTCGTGCCCGTCGACCTGCAGGTGCCCGAACTCGGTGTTCGGGACCAGCTTGCCGTCCAGGAACACCGCGCTGCCGATGCCCGTGCCGAACGTCAGCAGGACCACGGTCCCGTTCTTGCCCACCCCGGCGCCGAACGACATCTCCGCGATGCCGGCCGCGTCCGCGTCGTTCATCACGACGATGTCCTCGGGCTTGCGCTTGAGGCGCTCCGCGAACAACGTCTGGGCGTCGCAGTCGATCCAGCCCTTGTCGACGTTCGCGGCGCTGAGGGCCACCCCGTGCTTGACCACGCACGGCAGCGTGATCCCGACCGGGCCCTCCCACTGGAACTTCTCGACGATCTCCGCGACCACCTCGGCCACCGCCTGCGGTGTCGAGGGCTGGGGCGTGGGGATCCGCATGCGTTCGCCGTCCAGTGCTCCTGCTTCGAGGTCGACCAGGCCGCCCTTGACGCCGGAGCCGCCGATGTCCACACCGAACCCGCGGGTGATGCCCATCCCCGTGGTCCTTCCTACTCGATCCTGCTTGCTTCGATTCAGTACACCGTGGTGCGCAGACATTAGCCTGACGTTGTCCGATAGTCCCGTGCTAGTGACACAGGAGGGAACCGGTCGTGTTCGATCCCCGGCCACTCGTCGACATCGCTACGGCCATCGGACGGGAAGCAGGTGCTCTTGTTCAGCGCATGCGTGCCTCCGCCGTCATCTCGTTCGACACCAAGAGCACCTCGACCGACGTCGTGACCGCCGCCGACCGCGCCTCGGAACAACTCGTACGGACGCGTCTGTCCGAGGCACGTCCGGGCGAGCCCGTGCTCGGCGAGGAGGAGGGCGGTGACGTGGTCGAGGGGCTGACCTGGGTCGTCGACCCCATCGACGGCACCGTCAACTACCTCTACGGAATCCCCTGGTACTCGGTGTCGATCGCAGCGCAGCTCGACGGCGAGTCCGTCGCCGGCGCTGTCGTCGAACCGGCCACTGGTCGCGTGTGGACCGCCGCACGCGGCTATGGCGCGTTCTTGGACGGTTCGCCGTTGCGTGTCTCCGCCACTACGGACCTGTCGCTGTCCTTGCTGGGGTACGGGTTCGCCTATCGGCCTGAGCGGCGTCAGCGACAGGCCGACGCCTGGGCCGGGATGGCGACCCGGGTCCGGGATCTCCGGCGGGCCGGGGCGGCGTCGCTGGACCTGTGCTCGGTGGCGTCGGGGCGGCTCGACGCCTACGCCGAGCACGGGCTCGGGCGGTGGGACTGGGCCGCGGGCGGGTTGATCGCCGCGGAGGCCGGTGCCGTGGTCCGGTTGCCGGGGTCGTCGCCCGAGCTGGGGGAGGACGCGACCTTCGCGTCAACGCCCGGCGTGGCGGACGAGATGTACCGCGCGTTGACGGAGAGCGGATTCGGCAAGGTCTGAATCAACTCAACGTTGATCGGATCCGCTCAACATTGATTCGTCAACGTCGACGTTGACGAATCAATGTTGACGTGCGGGTTGTCCAGTCGACGTTGACAGCAGGTTGACGATCTCGTCGTGCATGAGTTGATCCCCGATGTGGACGCAGCCGGATCCGCGTCGCGCACGAACACCGCGCGTCTCGCCGGTCCGCTGTGCCGCAGAACGCGCTCGTCGCGTGAAGAACCACCCCCTGTGGGGGTGAGATGTCGGCTGGCGGGACCGGGTGAGGGTCAGGCGCAGGTGACGTCGCGGGCGCCGGCGAGGTTGTCGGCGTTGATCGACGGGGGAGCGGCCGCGGCGACCTGGCCGCCCTGCTGCTCCGGCTGCTGCGCCGACCACTCCGCGAGCTGGTCGAGGACCTTGCGGGCGTTGCTGTTGGGCTTGACCTCGTCGAACTTCTTGCCGATCGCGATGTCCACCGTGGCGTCCTGGCGGTCGTCGCGGACGAGTTCCAGGCACGGTTCGAGCAGCGAGAGCGTGCGCGCGGCCGAGGCGCCCGGCGCGCCGAAGCGGATCTGGCCGCGGCAGGTCATGTCGCCCGCCGGGTAGATCAGGTCGTTGCCCGGGTCGGTCGCCTGCTTGAGGCCCAGTTCGGTGAACATCGTCGCGACGGCCTTGGCGTGGTTGCGCTGCGTCGAGGCGTTGACGACCTTGAAGTTCACGTCGCCGACCGGCACCGGGTTCGTGCGGTCCAGCGCGTCGTGCTCCAGCACGGTGCCCAGCGCCGGCGGCGGTGGCGTCGGGGGCGCGGCCGGATCGACCGGGGCGCTCTCCGATGACACGACGTTGCCGGGCGCGTTGCACTTGATGGCCGCGTCCACGTCACTCGCGTTGCCGAGCACCTTCACCCACACGAACACGGAACTGACCAACAGCACCGCGAACAGGACGAGCGCGGGCACGGGCCGACGCCTCTTGTAAGGCGTCAAGCTTCCCGATGCGGATCCCACGTTCGAAGCCCTCCCCGTGATCCGTCCCCTGAGATCAGCCTAGGCCCTGCCCGGCTGTCGCGCGCTCCGACCGGCGTGACCGAACGCACCGGCCTGATTGCTCACAGTCAAGACGGTACCGACCTGGCGCCAGGTTGCACGCCAGAGCGCACATGCACCCGCACAGGGTATCGGTCCAGCGTACAAAGGTTGTGTCACCCGTCCGGTCGGTAAGGGGTAACCCGATGTTGAGTCATCCGGGCAGTGAGCTACCCTCTGCGCGCTCCGCACACATGTCGATCAAGCCGATGGTCACGTCAAGGGGGTTGGCACGACCGACGGGTGTGAGAGACCTACGTCACCTTGACGTGGGGCACAAATGAGGTCGCTGGAGCGTTAACCAGCGACACGAACAGTCTCCGTAGACCGCAGGGGTGAAGAAGATGGCGACCGACTACGACGCGCCGCGTCGCAGCGAGGCGGACGAACTCGCTGAAGACTCCCTCGAGGAGTTGAAAGCCCGGCGGAACGAGACGCAGTCCGGCGTCGTCGACGTCGACGAGGACGCGAGCGCTGAGAACTTCGAGCTGCCCGGCGCCGATCTGTCCGGCGAGGAGCTCACGTTCAAGGTCCTGCCCAAGCAGGCCGACGAGTTCACGTGCTCGAAGTGCTTCCTGGTGCACCACCGCAGCAGGCTCGCCGAGGACAACAACGGCACGTACATCTGCCGCGACTGCGCCTGACGTCCGACGCCTCACGAGCGTCTGAACTCCAGCGCCCTGACCGCAGGGCCTGAACCGTCAGCCGAGTCCGCCGAAAGAACTGGGCGCTCACCCTCACGGGTGGCGCCCAGTTGTGTTTCAGGACTTGATCGCGGCGGCGAGCTCGGCCGGGCGCCGCGTGCTGATCACCCAGTAGGGGGTCGGGTCCTCCGGGTCGGTCACGTGCACCCGCACGAGCGGCTTGACCCAGCCCCGGTGCACGACGAACGCCGCCGGGTCGAGGTCGCGGCCCATGGTCCGGCGGCGGTCCTCGGCGGAGATGATCTCGACGTCGCCGAGCAGCTCCAGCGGGATGTGCGCGTCACCGGCGCGCAGCTCCCCGTCCGCCACCTCGACCTTCGTCGAGCCCATCTTGAAGATGAGCACGGCGGTCAGCGGCAGCAGGATCACGTACGGCAGCCAGGACCGGACACCGGGGAAGCCCATGTGCACCTCGGCGGCCAGCAACGCGGCCGCGAGCAGCGGCAGGGGCCAGATCCACCACGTCACGTACAGGCGCTCGCGGAAGGTCGTAGTGGCGGTCACGGCAGTCTCACTCACGTCGTCAGGGTAATCTCGGCCGCCGTGTCCAGCGTCGAGGTGTTGCTGACCCGGCTCGATCCGGGGGTTCCCGTGCCCGCCTACGCCCGTCATGGCGACGCGGGCGCTGATCTGGTCACCACGTCGGACGTGGTCATTCCACCAGGCGAGCGCGCCGTGGTTGGCACCGGTGTCGCGATCGCGCTGCCGGACGGGTTCGCGGGTTTCGTCCACCCGAGGTCGGGTCTCGCGGCGAGGGTCGGCCTGAGCGTGGTGAACACTCCCGGCACGATCGACTCGGGCTACCGTGGTGAGATCCGCGTTTGCCTCGTGAACCATGATCTTCGTGAGCCGATCGCGCTGTCCCGGGGCGACCGGATCGCCCAGCTCGTCGTGCAACGCGTCGAGCACGCGGTGTTCCGCGAGGTCACCGAGCTCCCCGAGACGGAGCGCGGTGCGGGAGGCTATGGCTCGACCGGCGGGCACGTGGTGCTCGCCCGTACGAATGCGGAGGGGTAGGGGCATGTTCGGAAGGCGCCGCAAGCGCGGTCGTCACTCCTCGGGGGCCGTCGACACCGGTCAGGACCACGAGTCGTTCGACGAGGACGTCGACGGCCCGTGGGACTCCACGGTCGCGCCCCACGACGACGTGCAGCGGCTCGACCTGGGATCGGTGCAGCTGCCGATGCCGGACGAGGCCCAGCTGCAGGTCGAGATGGACCAGCAGAACGGCTCCGTGCGCGCCGTGCACGTCCTCACGTCCGTCGGCCAGCTGACGGTCAGCGCGTTCGCCGCGCCGAAGTCCGGCGGCCTGTGGCGGGAGGTCGGCGCCGAGCTGATCGACGGCCTCAAGGAGGACGGCGCCCGCATCAACCGCGAGAACGGCGAGTGGGGCGAGGAGATCACCGCGCGCAACCAGGGCGTGCAGATCCTCTTCGTCGGCGTCGACGGCCCGCGCTGGATGCTGCGCGGTGTCGCCGCCGGTCCCGAGGAGCACTTCGAGCAGAACTCCGCGGCACTGCGCGAGATGCTGCGCGGCACCGTGGTCGTGCGCGGCGAGCAGCCCATGCCGCCCCGCACCCCGCTGCCGGTCGAGCTGCCGGAAGCGATCGCCCGGCACATCCAGCAGCAGGGCTAGCGGCTCACCGCCTGCTGCCACGCCTGCACCGCGCGCCCGAGAGCGTGCGGGTAGGCGTCCAGCGTCGTCGTGACGAGCACGGCGCGGGGCATCGCCTCCGCCCACAGCCGGGCGATCTCGATCGGGTGCACCGGATCGTCGGTGCACCCGAGGATCCCCGTCGGCACGTCCAGCGACTTCAGCTCCTCGAGGGTCGGCGCGAGCGACTCGGCGGCTTCTTCGAGGTGCGGCACGAGCCGGTCGCCGTAGCCGTGCCAGGCCCGCGACAGCTCGTCGTGCAACCAACCGGTTGTTCCGGCCAGAGCCGTTGCCAGGCCTCGGGTTCTGATGATCTCGGCACTCGCTTTGGCGGCATGCGCGGCGGGTGCGTCCCGCGGGTCGCCGATCCACGCCGGCAGTGCCAGCACGAGTCCCGCGCACCGTTCCGGGTTGTGCGCCGCCCACCGCGCCGCGACGTGAGCGCCCAGCGAGACACCGCCGACCACGATCGGGTGGCCTGCCGGGGCATTTTCGAGGGCCGTCAACCGTTCACTCAGTGTGCGGACGGTCGGGGCGTTGAGAACGGCACCGACCTGCGACAACGGATCGGTGAAGACAGACCGGACGAACACCTCGTCGGAGGCGGTACCGGGCAGCAGGAGGACGGTCTCGGCAGGCACGCCGAAGATTGTCGTTGCCTCTGCGTACCCTCACTGTCAGACGGTCCACACCACGGGGCCACCTGAGCAATGCAGGAGTCGGGGATGAGCGGCTATTGGCGCCGCTTGGTGCGTCGCTTGACCAGCGACGTGACCGAGCTCGACGCGGACGACCTCTCGCGAAAAGCGGAGGCCGTCGGCGCGGTGAAGGCCTGCGACTGCAAGTCCGGTGAGGAGGTCACCGTCCTCGGCAGGCTCCGGAGTGTGGAGCTCTGCCCGCGGGACGCGGCCGCCACGCTGGAAGCCGAGCTCTACGACGGCACCGAGGGCGTCACACTCGTCTGGCTCGGCCGCCGTCGCATCGCGGGAATCGAGCCTGGTCGGACGATCAAGGCCCGGGGCCGCATCGCCGTGCGCGACGGGCGCAAGGTGCTCTACAACCCCTATTACGAGTTGCAGAACGCTTCATGACCTCAGCTGAGACCGAAGAAAAGCAGCCCACCGTCCTCGAGCAGATGGGCGGCGTGAGCGGAATGCTCTACTCGTCGCTGCCCGTGCTCGTCTTCGTGATCATCAACTTCGCGACCAAGAACCTGATGGCCGCGATCATCAGCTCCCTCGCCGCCGCGGTCGTCATCGGCGTGATCCTGGCCGTGCGCAAGGGCACCATCCAGCCCGCGATCTCCGCCGTCTTCGGCGTCGGCATCGCGGCCTTCATCGCCTACAAGACAGGCGAGGCGAAGGGATTCTTCCTCTTCGGCATCTGGCAGAGCGTCGTGTACGGCAGCGCGTTCCTGCTGTCGATCATCCTGCGCTGGCCGCTCGCCGGCGTGATCTGGACGTTCCTCAACGGCCGGGACCGCTCCTGGCGCGCCGACAAGGCCTCGGTCCGCGACTACGACATCGCGACCTTCGTGTGGGCCCTGGTGTTCTTCGCGCGCTTCGTGGTCCAGCGCTGGCTCTACGACGAGGACCAGGTCGGCTGGCTCGCCGTCGCCCGCCTCGGCATGGGCTACCCGCTGATGGCGATCGCACTGCTCGCCACGGTCTGGGCGGTCCGCCGCGCCGACAAGCGCCTCAAGGCGGCCGAGGAAGCCGCCGAGGCCAAGGTCGCCGCGGAGGCCGAGGTGAACGACGTGCTCGCCCGCACGGCCGACGACCTGCTCACCCCGGACATGGACGAGCTCAAGCGCGTCGTCGACGCCGAGTCCCGCGACAAGTCCAGAGACTGACCCGCTCGACCCCACACGGCCGGCGCCCCACCTCGGGGCGCCGGCCGTGGTCGTTTCGGGCCGCGATCCGGGGAGTATTCCGCGAACAAGGGAAACTGCGCGGTGCTCCAGGCCTGGCGTCGGGTGCGGCGAACTGCCCAGGGTCTGCGTGACCGATATCCCGTGTGCCATATATCGGATATCGCGCCGAGGGAAGACAACGTTGTCATCGCGAAGGGGTGCCCGTTTGGTTGTGGCGAGCCATTTCGGCCGAACACTCCAGCGGGAACTGCGGGCGGCGTGGAGTAGGCGTGGAGCGGGCGTCGCACCGGGCTTCGAGCGGCAGATGCGCGATATCCGATATCCAGTACATCGGATATCGGATATCGGTGGGACGGCCCGCGACTCCCGTATGCGATGTATTGGATATTAGATCGGCCGACGGACGCGATATGCGATGTATTGGATATCGGCGCGGGTCAGCGGAGGCCGAGGACGGTGCGCAGTTCGTCGCGGCCCGTCACCCCGAGGACGCCGTAGATCGCGTGCAGGTGGTTGTCGACGGTGCGTTTGGACGTGTGCAGCTGGGCGGCGATCTGCTGGTTGGTGAGTCCGGAGGTGGCCAGGCGGGCGACCTCGGTCTGGCGGCGGGTCAGGCGGGTGTGGTGGGAGAGGTCGTCGGCGCGCAGGGGCGGGGTGTGGGCGTTGTCGAAGTCGCGGGTCAGGAGGGCCTGGCGGGCGGAGGTCTGGGGGGCGGCGCGGGGGTTGCCCTGGGCGCGGTGCAGGCGGGTGGCGGCGGCCAGGGCTTCGGCGGCGTGCAGGGTGGCGCCCAGGCGGTGGAAGGCCGTCGCGGTGGTTTCCAGGAGGGTGGGCGCGGCTTGGGCCAGTGCGGTGGCGTGGGCGGCGTAGGTGCTGGTCAGCGGGTCGTTCATGGTGGCCGTGAGGGCCGTCAGGCGGTGGGAGGTGTCGGCGCCCAGGCGGGCCGCGTCGTGCAGGGCCATGGCTTCGCTGCCGTGTGCGCCCAGCGAGGCGCATTCGTCGGCGGCCGCCAGGGCCGCGGCGGTGGCGGCGGGGAGGTCGCCGGTCGCGGCCAGGACCCAGGAGCGGGCCAGGGAGACGGTCAGGCCTGCCAGGCGCCAGGCCGGGCGGCGGGCTGACTCGGCTCTGGCCAGGGAGTCCTGGGCGAGACGGGGGTCTCCGGTCAGGGCGGCGGCGAAGGCGAGGTTGGCCAGGGCGATGGCGTCGAAGATCAGCGGGGGAGTGCCGGTGGACGGTTTGGGGGTGCCTTCGCGGGCCAGACGGAGGGCTTGGGCGCCGTGGCCTCGCAGGCGCGCGCAGAAGGACAGCACGCTGTAGAGGGACGTTGCGCCGGTGAAAGCGAGTTCGTCGAACGGGCGTGTGTGCATCGTCAGCGCGAGGGCTTCGGCTTCGGAAAGGTGTCCGGCGAACGCCAGGGCGAAGCTGCGCATGCGTAGTGCGCCGTCGTCGGGTTCGGACGTGAGTGAGTAGGCGTCGATTTCGGCCAGAACGTCGCTGTAGCGGCCTGCGTGGAGGAGGCACAGTGCTCTGGTGCGTTGCATGTGGACGGACAGATGAGGCGCCACGGGCTGATGGGTGCGTTCCAGCACTGAGGTCACGTGGTCGTGTTGGGCGGCGGAGATGACGCGCACGACGCGTAGCCAGTCAAGCAGGTCCGGTGGCAGGGAAGGGACGTCGACGCCATCGAGCACGGCCGCGGCGGTGCCGGCGTCGCCCAGGCCGAAGTGCAGGTTCATCGCGCGGGTGGCGCCCAGGCGGCTCCGGTCCTCGGCGGACAGGGGGCCGGACATCACGTCGGCGAGCGTCGCCTCGGCTTCGGACGGGGCCCGGCCGTGCATCAGGACCTGGCCGAACACGTGGCCCACGCAGTTCAGGCCGCCTGCCGCCACGGCGCCCCGGCACAGGCGTTCGGCGAGCGTCACGTCCTGGGCCGCCCAGGCCTGTTCGGCGGCGGCGACCAGGAGGTCGACCGAAGGCGGGGCACCGCTGTCGAGGCGCCAGGTGGCGATGCGCATCAGGTCTTCGCGGCGACGGGCACCGGTCGCTTCGAGAGCGGTGGCCAACGCGCGTTGGTGGGATCGCGCGCGCAACGTCGGGCATGTGGCGCGGAGCAGGCTGCCGTACAGAGGGTGTCCTAGGCGCACGACCGCGCGACGGTCCGATGACTCGACACGGATCAATCCGCGCGTTTCGAGGTCGTCGAGTGCCGCTTCCTGAACCAGCGGTGCCAGCAGGTCCAGTTCGACGGGTTCGGAGTAGGCGAGGAGTTCCAACGCGTGCCGGTGCGCGGAGTCGAGGCGGCCCAGGTTCGAGCGCACGAGCTCGGCGAGGCGGCCGTCGAGCTCGATCGCGCCGTGCCACGACCAGATGCCGTCGTCGCTGCGCAACGACCCCATGGCGCGTCCGGACACGACGAGCTCCCTGAGGTACAACGGGTTTCCGGCGCTCGCCGACCACAACAACGACGCAGAACGCGTGTCTACCGGACCACCCAGAGCGCGTTCGAGGAGCAGGTCGGACTCGGCACGCGCCAGGTCGTCGAGCGGGTAGCGGCGCAGCAAGCCCTCCTGCCACAGCTCGGTGCGTTCGCCCGGCCGTGACGTCGCCAGAACGCGTGCGTGCCCATGCCGGATCACGTGGTGCAGCAACGCGATGGACGCGTCATCGAGCAGATGCGCGTCATCCACCACGATCACCAACGGCCGTGGCAACGCCAACAGGTGCTCCACGGCGCGACCGAGCGGATTCGCCGTGCGCAGGTCGGCAGGCAGCATCGCGGCCATGGCACCGAACGGGATGGACGACGTCGCCACGGTGGCGTAGCAGCGACGCACCACCACGCCGGTGCGTTCGAGCCGTGCGACGACCTCGTCCGTGAGTCGCGTCTTGCCCACACCGGCGGGTCCGACGAGCGCCGCGCCGGCCTCGGACGTCAGCGCGGACACCACGTCCTCGAGTTCCCGCGCCCTGCCCACGAACGGCCACACGTCTCGCAGTGTGCCCAGGTTCCGGCTCACCGCGCACATCGATTTACGCGCCGAGGCCGAACAACGCGCGCAAGCCACCCCGTCCGGTCACACCGACGGCGGCGTACGTCGTGTGCAGGTGGTTGTCCACGGTGCGTTTGGCGATGGCGAGCCGCGAAGCGATCTCCACGTTCGTCAGCCCCGCCACGGCCAGCCGCGCGATCTCCAGCTGACGCGGCGTCAACGCCACGAGGGTGCTCGTCACCACCAGACCGGGCGTGGTCGCGCCGTCGAACGACTCCATGAGCGCCGACGCCTTCTTCTCCAACCGATCCGCGTCCCTTGGCCGGTCGTGCAGCCGTGACAGTCGGCTGGCCTCCGCGAGCGCCTCGGCCGCGTACAACGTGGCACCGCACGCCAAGAAAGCTGCCGCCACCTCCTCCAGCCCCGCCGGGTCACGCAACGCGCGCGCCTGGGCGTGCGAGGCATACGCGGTCGTCAGAGGATCACGCCGAGACTTGGCGAGTTCGAGCAAACGAGGCGAGGTGTCCGCACCGAACCGTGCGGCGTCGTGCAGCGAACCGATCTCATCGGAGTGCGCGCCGTACTCCCCAGCCAACGCGGCGTTGTCCAAGGCGGCTTGCATTGCTTCCTTTACCCGCCCGGCCCCCGCGAGCACCCACGACCGTGCGGCTCCCACGGCGAACTGCGCGATACGCCACGCGGGCCGCAACCCGGCTTCCGCACGTGCCAGCGCACGGAACGCACGATCAGACTGCCCGTGCAACGCCGCTCCCGCCGCGAACTCGGCCAGCAGCAGCACGTCCCACATCATCGGCACCGTCCCGGGCTCGGTCACGCCCTCCGCCGTGACGCGCACGGCGGCCGCGGCCTTCCCGCGCATCCGGGCGCTCTGGCTCAGCAGCACCCGCGGCGGCACCTGCGTCACCGACCAGCGGCTGTCCTCGATCACCTCGGCCAGCGCCCGCACGGCCCGCTTCTCGGCCTCCACCAGGGCACCGCTGCGCAGCAGGCTCTCGTTGCGCACGCCCCGCGCCGCCGCCACCAGCGTCGGGAACCGCCCCGCCGCCGCCAGCACCGCCGGCTCGTTCTCCAGCACCCGCGCGATCGCCTCGGGATACCGCCCGGCGAACTGGTCCGCGAACGCCAGCACCTGCCGTCCCGCCGTCTCCGCCCAGCCACCCTCGGCGACCAGCATCTCCCCGCCGAGCCGCGCGATCCGCAGGGGCGCCGCCTCCAGCGCGAACATCAGCGAGAAGAACAACACCGCGTGCTCGAGCTCAGCGGGCAGCTCCCGTTCGGTCACGTGATCCAGCACGGCCACGGCGGCGCCGTCGTCACCGACACCGAAGAACAGGTTGAACGCGCGTGCACAGCCGACCTGGATCAACGTCGCGATGTCGCCGCACGACGCCATGGCCGACGCGAACACGGACTCGGCCTCATGGCATTGGCGTTGGTACATCAGCACAAGACCCAGTACGAGCCCGACGCGCGGTGTCATCCCACGGGCGACGGCCGCGCGCGAGAGCCGTTCGGCCAGCTCCCAGTCCTGTGCGGACAGTGCGTGTTCGGCCGCACGCGCCAGCACGTCCGGTGAGTCCGCCGTCCCGCTGTCGAGCCGCCACGTCGCGAGGCGCACCGCATCACCGGGCCGGTCCACACCGGCGGATTCGAGCCTGTCTGCCAATGCACGCCGGTGCGCCCGTGCACGCAACGTCGGACAAGTGGCCCGCAGGCGCGCGCTGTACAAGGGATGCGCAACGCGCGCGCGTCCGTCATCACCGACGCGCACGAACCCCATGTCCACCAAGTCCCGCGGCACCGGCATCAACAAGGGTTCCAGCGGCTCCCCGTACGCCAGCAGTTCCAACGCCCGCCGCTGCGGCTCCGCGAGCCGCCCCAGCGTCAGGTCCACGAGCTCGGCGAGCCGCCCGGACAGCTCCAGCGGCCCGCTCCAGCTCCACCCGCCCTCGGTCTCGGCCAGCGCGCCGCGGTGCCGCCCGGCCGCCACGAGTTCCTTGAGGTACAACGGGTTCCCCTGGCTGTTCGCCCACACCAAGTGTCGCGTCGTGGCGTCGGCGGGCCCACCCAGCGCTGCGGCCAGCAACGCGTCCGCACGCTCCTGGTCCAGCGCCTCCACCGCGACGACGGTCAGGCCCTCGACACCCCAGCAGGGCCGTGCGGTGCACATGACCCGCATCAGCCGATGACGCACGAGGTGTTGCAACACCAACAACGAAGCGTCATCGAGCAGATGAGCGTCATCGACCGACAACACCCGTTGCCCGCCACGAGAGAGATGCTCAGCGGCCGCCCGCACCGACGACGAAGGCAGAAGCCCCCGAGAAGCAGGCAGGTCCGAAGGCACGAGCGATGCGAACGCACCGAGTGGAATACGCGATGTGGCGACCGTGGCATAACAACGCACCACCGGGTGCGGCACGGCGAGAAGCGCCTCAGTAGCCAGCCGTGTCTTCCCCACACCAGGAGGGCCGGACAACAGCACAGCGCCGTCCACGGCCAACGCCCGCAGCGCGGTCCGCAACTCTCTCTCGCGCCCGACCAGGGGCAGCTGATCGCTCACGGGTGGTAAGTGCCCGAATCCGTTCCGCAGATACCGGCCCACGCCGCCGTGAGGCCCTCACGGCGGCAACCACCCGATCCGGCTAATACCCCAGCGCGGTCTTGATCTCCTGCTCGACCGCCGCGGTGGTGACGAACAACAGCTCGTCCCCGCCCTCCAGGGTGTCGTCGGGCTGCGGCACGATGACCCGCCCGCCGCGCAGGATCGTCACCAGCGCGGCGTCCCGCGGCAGCGTCAGCTCCGACACCGCCCGGCCGGCGAACGGCGTCGACTCGTCGAGCGTGATCTCCACGAGGTTCGCCTGCCCCTGCCGCAACGTCAGCAGCCGCACGACGTCACCGATCGTCACGGACTCCTCGACCATGGCGGCCAACAGCCGTGGCGTCGACACGGCCACGTCGACACCCCACGACTCGGTGAACAGCCACTCGTTCGTGGGGTCGTTCACGCGCGCGATGACGCGACGGACCGCGAACTCCGTCTTCGCGAGCAGCGACACCACGAGGTTGACCTTGTCGTCACCGGTCGCGGCGATCACCACGTCGCACAGGTGCATGCCCGCGTCCTCCAAAGAGGACAATTCGCACGCGTCGGCCTGCACCCACTCTGCCTGCTCGACGGAGTTCGGGTCGAAGTGCGCCCGGTCCCGTTCGATCAGCATGACCTGGTGCCCGTCCGAGACGAGCTCCTGCGCGATGGACCGCCCCACCGCTCCCGCGCCCGCGATCGCGACCCGCATCAGTTGTCCTCCGGTGCCTGCAGCGCCGCCGCCGCGACGTCGGTGATCGTGCCGGACAACGCCGCCACGTAGATGGTGTCGTCCGCCTGCACCATGGTCTTCGCGTCCGGCAGCACGCCCGTGCCGAAGCGCATCACGAACGCCACACGCGCGCCGATCGTCTCCTCGAGCTCCCGCACCGGCCGCCCGACCCACTCCTCGGAGACCTCGATCGGCAGCACCGCCACCGTGCCGGACGGGTCGCGCCACGCCGTCGCCGCGCCCTCGGGCAGCAGCATGCGCAGGAACCGGTCGGTCGACCACGGCACCGTCGCCACCGTGGGGATGCCCAGGCGCTCGTACACGGCCGCGCGCTTGTGGTCGTAGATGCGCGCGACGACGTGCTCGACGCCGAACGTCTCCCTCGCCACCCGCGCCGAGATGATGTTCGAGTTGTCCCCGCTGGAGACCGCCGCGAACGCGCCCGCGCGCTCGATTCCGGCCTCGATCAGGACATTGCGGTCGAAACCGTTGCCGACGACCTGCTGTCCGTGGAAGTCGCTGCCCAGCCTGCGGAACGACTGCGCGTCCTTGTCGATCACGGCGACCTGGTGGTCGAGTCGCTCCAGAGCCCTGGCCAGGGACGCCCCCACCCGGCCACAGCCCATGATCACCACGTGCACGACATGCCTCCTCAGGCGAACTCTGCGCAGAACCTACCGAGCATTAGCCCGTCCCGGTGAGCGGACCCCTTACGCTCTGGCCGTGTCCAAGCTCGCCACCGCTGCCAAACGCCTCCTGGTCGGACGGCCATTCCGCAGCGATCGCCTCGCTCACACCCTGCTGCCCAAACGCATCGCCTTGCCGGTCTTCGCCTCCGACGCCATGTCGTCGGTCGCGTACGCGCCGGAAGAGATTTTCCTGATGCTGTCGGTGGCCGGCTTGAGCGCCTATGCAATGGCGCCGTGGGTGGGTGTCGCGGTCGTCGTGGTCATGCTCACCGTGGTCGCCAGCTACCGCCAGAACGTGCACGCGTACCCGTCCGGCGGCGGCGACTACGAGGTCGCGACGGTCAACCTCGGGCGCAGAGCGGGGCTCACGGTGGCGAGCGCCCTGCTCGTCGACTACATCCTCACGGTCGCCGTGTCGATCTCGGCGGCGGCGGCGAACATCGGCTCCGCGATCCCGTTCGTCGCGACCCACAAGGCGGAGTTCGCGGTCGCGGCCATCGTGCTGCTCACGGCCGTGAACCTGCGCGGCATCCGCGAGTCCGGCAGCGCGTTCGCCGTCCCCGTCTACGCGTTCATGATCGGTGTCTTCGGCCTGATCGGCTACGGCCTGTTCCGCGGGTTCGTCCTGGGCGACGACATGCGGGCCGAGAGCTCCGGCCTCGAGATCCACGCCGAGTCGGACCACCTGATGGGCCTCGCGTTCGTGTTCCTCGTGCTGCGTGCGTTCTCATCGGGCTGTGCGGCGCTCACGGGTGTGGAGGCCATCAGCAACGGAGTGCCCGCTTTCCGCAAGCCCAAATCACGCAACGCCGCCACGACGCTGCTGCTGATGGGCGGCATCTCGGTCGTGATGCTGATGGGCCTGATCATCCTCGCCCAGCTCACCGACGTGCGGATGGCCGAGTTCCCCAAGCAGCAGATCACCAACGCGCCCGAGGGCTACGAGCAGAAGACGATGGTCGCGCAGATCGCGCACGCCGTGTTCGACAACTTCCCGCCGGGCTTCTACTTCATCGCCGGCGTCACCGCGCTGATCCTCGTGCTCGCCGCCAACACCGCGTTCAACGGCTTCCCGGTGCTCGGCTCGATCCTCGCCCAGGACCGCTATCTGCCGCGTCAGTTGCACACGCGCGGCGACCGGCTCGCGTTCTCCAACGGCATCCTGTTCCTCGCCGGGTTCGCGGTCGTGCTCGTGATCGCGTTCGACGCCGAGGTCACCCGGCTGATCCAGCTCTACATCGTCGGCGTGTTCGTGTCGTTCACGCTGAGCCAGCTCGGCATGATCAAGCACTGGCAGCGGCTGCTCAAGAGCGAGACCGACGCGCAGGCGCGGACCAGGATGCGCCGCTCGCAGGCCATCAACACGTTCGGTCTGGCCTTGACCGCGACCGTGCTGATCATCGTGCTCATCACGAAGTTCACCAAGGGCGCGTGGATCGCCATCGCCGCGATGGCCGCTATCTACGCGTTGATGACCGCTATCAGGAAGCACTACGACACGGTCGCGGAGGAGCTGCGCAAGCAGGAGCGCGTGCGGACGATGCCCGCCCGCAACCACGCCATGGTGCTCGTGTCCAAACTGCACATGCCGACGTTGCGCGCGTTGTCCTACGCGAAGGCCACCCGGCCGGACGTGCTGGAGGCCGTCACGGTCAACGTCGACGACGGCGACACCCGCAAGCTCGTCGCCGAGTGGGAGAAGGAGAACTTCAAGATCCCGCTCAAGGTCATCGAGTCCCCCTACCGGGAGATCACCAAGCCCGTTCTCGACTACGTCAAGAGAGTCAAGACGGACAACCCGCGCGACGTTGTTACGGTGTTCATCCCCGAGTACGTCGTCGGCCACTGGTGGGAGCAGCTGCTGCACAACCAGAGCGCGTTGCGGCTCAAGGGAAGGCTGCTTTTCCAGCCGGGTGTGATGGTGACCAGTGTTCCGTGGCAGCTCGAGTCGTCGGTGAAGGTCAAGGACAAGGACGTCATCGCACCCGGCGCTGTCCGAAGGGGACTGGACGACCGATGAGCAAGGAAGACTGGACCGGCCGCAAGGTCGAGGTCGAGGTAGGAGCCGTCGCGCACGGCGGGCATTTCGTCGCACGGCACGAGGGGCGCGTTCTGTTCGTGCGTCACGCACTGCCCGGCGAACGCGTCGTGGCGTCGGTGTACGAGGACAACGGCGGGTCGTTCTGCCGTGCGGACGCCATCGAGATCCTGGAGCCGTCACCGGACCGCGTCGAGGCGCCGTGCCCGTTCAGCGGGCCCGGGATGTGCGGTGGCTGCGACTTCCAGCACGTGTCGTGGGACGCGCAGCGCGAGCTCAAGGCCCAGGTCGTGCGCGAGCAGCTGACCCGCCTGGCGAAGATCGACCGGGACGTGGTGGTCGAAGCGCTGCCGGGCGGCCCGCTGGAGTGGCGGACCCGCATCCGGATGGCCGTCGACCGCGACGGAAGGCCCGGTTTCCGCGGCACCCGTTCCCACGATGTGATCCCGATCGACCACTGTGTGATCTCCCGGCCGGGCATGGTCGAGGCCGTGGCCGACCGAACGTGGCGGGCCCAGGAGCTCACGATCGTCCAGGACGGTGACGGCAACCGTCATGTGGGTGAGGTGCGCGGCCGACACACCGCGCGCCGCGCCGGAACCGGTACGGCCGTCGAGACCGCCGCCAACCGAAAGTGGCGAATTTCCGCGGACGGCTTCTGGCAGGTCCACCCGGCCGCCGCGGACACGTTCGCCACGGTCGTGGGGGAGTGGGCGGCGGCGGAGCCCGGCCAACGCGCGTGGGACCTCTACGGCGGTGCGGGCCTGTTCGCGTCGGTGCTCGCACGGCAGGTCGGCGAGACCGGTTCCGTGCTGGTCGTGGAGTCGTTTCCCGGCGCGGTGGAAGACGGCCGGCGCAACCTCCGCCGGATGTCCCAGGTCGAGTTCGTCATCGACAAGGTCGAACGCGCCGTGGGACGCCGTCTGCCCGTCGAGGACCCTCACGTCGTGGTGCTCGACCCCCCTCGCAAGGGGGCGGGCAAGGTCGTTGTGGCTGAAGTCGCACGGCGCCGCCCGCAGCGCGTCGTCTACGTCGCCTGCGACCCCGCCGCACTGGCCCGCGACCTGGCCGAATTCACTGTTCAGGGCTACCGGCTCGCCGATCTCCGGGCGTTCGACGCGTTCCCGATGACCCACCACATGGAGTGCATCGCGCTGTTGGTACCTGAGACCGGCTGACAAGGCGTCTCAGTGGCGTCTCCGTAGACTGGGCCGAAGTCTTCAGGAGTGAGGTGGGCGTGGTGACCCTGCTGGAGTCCGTGCACGGACCAGCTGATCTGAAACGGATGGACGAGGCACAGCTGTCGCAGCTGTGCGAGGAGATCCGTCGTTTCCTGGTCGACAAGGTGTCCAAGACGGGCGGGCACCTGGGCCCGAACCTGGGTGTCGTCGAGCTGACCGTGGCGCTGCACCGCGTCTTCGACTCGCCGCAGGACCCGATCGTCTTCGACACCGGTCACCAGTCGTACGTGCACAAGATCGTCACGGGCCGTCGCGACGGCTTCGACCGGCTCCGTCAGAAGGACGGCATGTCGGGCTACCCGTCGCGGTCGGAGTCCGAGCACGACGTGCAGGAGAGCTCGCACGCCTCGACGGCGCTGTCCTACGCGGACGGTCTCGCGAAGGCGAAGCAGATCAACGGCGCGCACGGCCACGTGGTCGCCGTCGTCGGAGATGGCGCGCTGACCGGCGGTATGTGCTGGGAGGCGTTGAACAACATCGCGTCGGACAAGAACCGTCCGGTCGTGATCGTCGTCAACGACAACGGCCGTTCCTACTCGCCGACGATCGGTGGTCTCGCCGACCACCTGTCGTCGTTGCGCCTGCGCCCCGGCTACGAGCGCGTGCTGGAGAAGGGCAAGAGCGTTCTCGAGCAGACGCCGTTCTTCGGCAAGCCGCTCTACGCCGCGCTGCACGCAGCCAAGCGCGGCATCAAGGACGCGCTGGCGCCGCAGGCGATGTTCGAGGACCTCGGTCTCAAGTACATCGGCCCGGTCGACGGCCACGACATGGCGACGCTGGAGTCGGCTTTGCAGCGCGCGAAGTCGTTCGGCGGCCCGGTGATCGTGCACGCGGTCACCCGCAAGGGCATGGGGTTCGCGCCGGCCGAGAACCACCAGGCCGACCAGATGCACGCTACCGGCGTTATCGACCCCATCACCGGCGAGGACGTGAAGCCCGCCGGCCGCACGTGGACGCACGTGTTCTCCGACTCGCTGGTGGAGATCGGGCGCGAACGGTCCGACGTCGTGGCGATCACCGCCGCGATGCAGGGCCCGACCGGCCTCGACGCGTTCGCCAAGGCGTTCCCGGAGCGCTTCTACGACGTCGGCATCGCCGAGCAGCACGCCATGACGTCCGCCGCCGGTCTCGCCATCGGCGGCCTGCACCCGGTCGTCGCCGTCTACGCGACGTTCCTCAACCGGGCGTTCGACCAGCTGCTGATGGACGTCGCGCTGCACAAGCAGGGCGTCACGGTCGTGCTGGACCGCTCGGGCGTCACCGGCCCGGACGGCGCGTCGCACCACGGCATGTGGGACATGTCCATCTGCGGTGTCGTCCCCGGCATCCACGTGGCGGCGCCCCGTGACGCGGGCACGCTGACCGAGGAGCTGCGGGAGGCCGTGGCGATCTCGGACGCGCCCACGGTGATCCGGTACCCGAAGGCGTCCGTCGGACCGGACCTGCCCGCTTTGGAGCGTGTGGGTTCCGTGGATGTTCTTCGACGGTCTGGTTCCGACGTGCTGTTGGTGACCGTCGGCGCGTTGGGCGAGCTCGGTGTCGAGGCCGCGCAACGGCTGGAGGACCAGGGCATCGGCGTGACCGTCGTCGACCCGCGGTGGATCTACCCGATGTCCGTGGACCTCGTGGAGATGGCCGCGTCGCACAAGCTCGTCGTGACCGTCGAGGACGGTGGACGGCACGGTGGCTTCGGCTCGTCGTTCGCGGCCGCGTTGCGTGACGCGGACGTCGACGTGCCGTTGCGCGACATCGCGTTGCCGCAGCAGTTCCACGACCACGGGTCGAGGGGCGAGGTGCTGGCGTTGTGCGGCATCACCGCGCAGGACGTCGCACGGCGCGTGACGGAGTGGGCGGCTCGCCTGGAGTGCCTGCCCGTGGAAATCACCGCGCCTGTGGAGAAGTAGTCCGCTAGCCTTCCGTCTCGCCGCGTCTCAGCGGCCCGGCAGGACTTCCTGCCCGGGTTCCGCGGTTCAGGGCGTGGCAGGTGCCTATGGAGCATCAGGTTCGAATCCTGAGTGCCACGACCCCGGTCGCACACGGGGGTGGCCGGCTTTGCGAGTCCCTTGTGGACTCCCGCCGGACGCCTCGCCGACCGGGGTCGTGGTCTGTGCGGACGGAGGAGCGGTGAAGCACACGTTGTTCCCGTGGGAGCGGGGTGTTCGGTTCGATCGTGGTGTGCTCGTGGGTGAGGTCGAGCCCGGTGAGCACAAGCTGCCGCGGCACACCGTGCTGCACCGTGTCGACGTGCGTCCGCGGACGATGACTCCCGCCGCACAGGACGTGCCCACGTCTGATGGCGTGCTCATGCGTGTGACCGTGGTCGTCCGTTGGGCCGTGTCTTCGGCTACGACGTTCGTGGTGGCATCGGCTGGTCCTGAGGGTGAGCTCTACACGGCCGTGCAACTGGCGTTGCGCGGTGCCGTGGTCACGCGCGCACACTCGGCCGTGGACGCCGAACGGGAGGCGATCGCCGCCGAGGTGCTGGCCGCCATTGGTGTACGCGCTGCCGAGCTGGGTGTGGCGGTCTCCGAGGTGGCCGTCCGGGACGTCGTCATGCCTGGTGAGCTGCGGCGGGCCGCGCTGGCCGAGCTGGTCGCGGCGTCCGAGGGACGGGTGGCGCTGGAGCGTGCGCGTGGGGAGACGGCGGCGCTGCGGTCGTTGCTGAACGCGGCTCGCCTGGCCGAGGAGCACCCCGCGTTGCTGGAGCTTCGGGCACTTCAGGCTGCCTCCACGGTCGTCGTCGATCGGCCTGCACGGAAGTCGTGAAGGTGTCGTTAAGTGCTTTCTCAGGTGTGTGTGGCACCTTTGAGGCGTGCGGATTCTGGTAGTCGAGGACGAGGCGCCTCTGGCCGACGCGATCGCTCGCGGCCTGAGGCGCGAAGGCATGGCCGTGGACGTCGCCTACGACGGCGAGACCGGGCACGAGAAGTCGACCGTCACGCGGTACGACGTGGTCGTGCTCGACCGCGACCTGCCGGGGATGTCCGGTGACGAGCTGTGCAAGGAGATCCTCAGCTCCGGCGCGCTCACCAGGGTCATGATGCTCACGGCCAGCGGGTCCATCGAAGACCGCGTGTCCGGGCTGTCGCTCGGCGCGGACGACTACCTCGCGAAGCCGTTCGCGTTCCCCGAGCTGGTAGCGCGCGTACGGGCGTTGGCCCGGCGCGCGACTCCGGCCACGCCGCCCGTGCTCGCCGCACAGGACGTGGAGCTGGATCCCGCCCGTCGGACCGTGTCTCGCGGTGGGGCGCCCATCGAGCTCACGCGCAAGGAGTTCGGCGTGCTCGAAGTGCTGCTCGCCGCCAAGGGATCGGTCGTCAGCAGCGAGGAGCTGCTGGAGCGCGTGTGGGACGAGAACGCCGACCCGTTCACCACGACCGTGCGCGTGACCGTGATGACGTTGCGCAAGAAGCTGGGCGAACCGGGCATCATCGACACCGTCGTGGGCTCCGGGTACCGGGTGCCGAGTGCTTCGAACGGATCTGCTGAGGACTGACCTATGCGAAGGCGCGGACCAGGACTGCGTCTCCGGATCACCTTGGTCACGACCGCGCTCGTCGCGGTGGTGAGCGCTGTCCTGCTCTTTCTCGGGTGGACGCTGGTGGGACGGGTCTTCGACTCGTCGCCGTCGTTCCCCTCCGACAGCCAGGTGACGGTGGACGGCGTGACCGTCACCGTGAAGACGCTGACCGATGCACTGACGTCGGCCGCACGTGCGGACCTGCTGCGAGCGGGGTTGATCGCGTTCGCGTGCATGGTGGTGGCGGCCGGGGTTTTGGCGTGGACGTTCACCGGGCGTGTGCTGAAACCGCTGCACGACGTCACGGGTGCCGCACGGCAGTTGTCCGCGGAGTCGCTCGGGTCGCGGTTGCGCCTGGAAGGGCCGCGTGACGAGGTCGCGGAGCTCGCGGACACGTTCGACTCGATGCTCGACCGGCTCGAGGCGGCCTTCGACTCGCAACGCCGGTTCGTGGCGAACGCGTCGCACGAACTGCGCACCCCTCTCTCGGTGGTGCGCACGGAGCTGGACGTGACGTTGTCCGACCCGGATGCCGACGTCGAGGAACTGCGGCGCATGGCCGGTGTCGTGCGTGCGGCGGGGGAGCGCGCCGAACAGTTGGTGTCCGCGCTGCTGCTGCTCGCGCGTACAGACGGCATCGGGCTCGCGGTGCACGAACCCGTCGACCTGTCCGCGGTGGTGGAGTCGGCGTGGAAGGCGACACGGGCCGAAGCCGACGCACGGAACCAGCGCACTGTCTTCCGGTGCGTGCCGGCGCTCGCCGTCGGGGATCCCGCGCTGTTGGAGCGCATCGCCGGCAACCTGCTGGAGAACGCGGTCCGGCACAACCACGTCGGCGGGTGGATCGAGACCGTGGTGGAGACGGGACCGCAGTGGTCCGTCCTGCGGGTGTCGTCGTCCGGTCCGTTGATCCCGCCGGACCGCGTGGAGGAGCTGTTCGAGCCGTTCCGCCGCGGGGTGAAGGACAGGACCAGTCAGTCCGGCACGGGTCTGGGGCTCTCGATCGTGCGGGCCGCGGTGGCCGCTCACGGCGGGTTTGCGCAGGCAGTGGCCGTGCCGACGGGCGGATTGTCGGTCAGTGTTCACCTGCCGAGCGCACCCCGTTGACCACGACTTCAAGATTCTTGGCGTGGCCCCGGTCACACTGCGCGTCGATCTTGCCGGGTTTGGGCCGTCCGCGTGGTGTCTGACCTGCGGTTACTCCGTACGTGACCCCCGATTTGGATCTCGTGGGACGCCCGTGTAAATTTCTCCATGTCAGCACGGAACGGGCCGGGAAACACAGCCGGAACGGAGTGCGGGACACAAAAACTTCTAAGCCTGACACAGCCCCGGAAGTGACTCTCCTCGGAGATGAGCTGCGGTGAGCGCGTGTTCTTTGAGAACTCAACAGCGTGCCGAAACACAGCCAGTAATATATGAATTACCTCCTCGTCGAGGTAGTTCCTTTGAGAGT